>CAIOCT010000012.1 GCA_903856725.1 uncultured Verrucomicrobiota bacterium | reverse complement strand
CTCAGCGACCTGGCAGGTGCCCGGCAGCAGTGGGAAGATTTTCTAACCAAACACCGGTCTAAAAAAATTCTTTTGTACTGTCATTCTGGTAGCCGCTCTGGCCAAGCCGCCGCGCAGTTGCGCCGAGAAGGCTACGATGCGATCAATACCGGATCGCTCCACGCTTGGCGCCAAGCGCGCTGGCCAATTAATTTACCCCGCTCATCGCATTAATTTTCCTCTGCTCTTTATGAATTCATTTCTGCTAATATTTATTATCGTAGTTTTATTTGTGTGTGCGGCCTACCTGCTACGCTGGGCGGTGCCACGCCTCATGCTTCCCGAATGGCGGAGCGCTTACGCTTTTGAAGAAACTGTTACGCGCTTAACCGAGGCGGTAAAAGCCGGCGGCTGGGTGGTGCAATCGCTGGTGGAATTAGAGAAATCGATCGAAAAAAATGGCGGGGGCATCGTGCGCCCCGTCCGGCTGATTAATATCTGCCAAGCGAAGCATGCGGCGCGCATCATGAATGACGACACCGCGCGCCGCGTCTCGGTGTTGATGCCATGCACGATTACCGTGTACGAAAAAAGCGATGGCTCTATTTGGATTGGCGCTATGAATCCTGGTTTAATCGCGCCGCTTTTTGGTGGCGTCGTTGCAGCCGTGATGGGCGGACCGGTGGCGCGCGAACAAGCCGCCTTTATTCGCACGGTCTGCCAATAAGTCTCTTCGGGCGAACGCAGCGCTTGGACCGACCGAAAGCAGGTGGTGCGCATTTGTTGTCATTTCCTAACCCTGATGACTTTGCCCTCTTTCAAGTGTATATTACGGCATGAAAACATGCGCAGGCTTAGGACTCTTCATTGGGTTAATTGTTGCCCGGGCAGCCACGGATTCTAGCCCGCTTCCGTTTACTTGGATTGATCCGGCGGATCCCACTGTACTAGCAATTCGCGAAAGTGGCGAACGAGTGATGGATCGTGTTGGCCATACTATGGTCTATGAAGTTGAACGAGCCGTAATGGAACAGGGGCTTAGTCATGCCATCGCCATTTCCCACTTAAAGGATCTTGTTTTGCCGCGCCCTGAAGCAGGCCAACCGCGCATCACCGCCATCAGGCATACCAGTTTAATCCTGCGCAATCCCGCCAATCAGCCCGACCAAGCAGAACAAGCCGCGCTCGAAATTATTAACTCTGCCATTCATGGTGGTTTAGACGTGCCGGCTATTTTGGTGCAACGCCTTGGCCCACCCAACGGACCGAGTGAATGGCGCGTCTATCGAGCAATCACCACTAAGCCGATCTGCCTCCAATGCCATGGTCCTTTGGAAGAGCTGCTGCCGGCGGTTCGCTCAATTCTTAATTCAAAATATCCTGAGGATAAAGCCATTAGCTATACCGCGTACCAATGGCGTGGCGTGCTCCGGGTATCTTTTGAGAAACCCTAAAACCTCTGGTAGGATTCTTGTTGATAGTGTCGTTATGCAGCGGAATCGCCGACCCTGCGCGTCACGGTCGCGGCCGCTCCTGTCAAAGCCCCTTTACCAAAACTTCCGGCTCGCCGCTAAATCACCCCCACGCGGTTACTAATATAGTAAGTTATAAATCAGCCGCCCGCAATCGGGCTGCATGAATCGCACAGACGCAATCTTCGCCGTCCTCGGTATGCAGCCAGTGTAAATCGAGCGCGGGGAAAGCCCGATCCATCGCTGCGCGCAGACCACCTACTTCTAACACCACCACGCCATGAGCCTGCAACCGCTGACGGGATTGCCGAAGTAATTTTCGAATAATAGCTAAGCCATCCTTACCCCCATCGAGAGCCATCGCGGGCTCATTTTTAAATTCAACGGGAAGATCGCGCAATTCTTTCGTCGGCACATACGGCGGGTTACTCAAAATAATATCATATTTTCTCTGAGGAACCGCATCAAAGACATCGGACTGGTACAATTTAATCCGTGAACTGAGTCGATGGGTGGCAATATTCAACTGAGCGACAGCGAGTGCATCGGCGGATAATTCAATCGCATCAACCTTAGCCTTAGGAAATTGATGGGCCAGCAAGACCGCCAAACAGCCCGAACCCGTGCAAACATCCACCACCCGCTGCACCGGCTGATTAGCCGGCAACCAATGCGGGAGTTGCTCAGGGATAATTTCTAAAAAATAAGACCGCGGAATAATTACCCGCTCATCCACATAAAAACGATGCGCCCCGAGCCAAGCTTCGCGTGTGAGGTAAGCCGCGGGCACGTGTTCTTCCAAACGGCGGCGTAAATAATCTGATAGCTTACTGGCCTGAGTGATCGTTACTTTGCGCCGCAAAACCGCGGCAGAACTATCCAACGGTAAACCGAGCGCATGCAGCAAAAGATAAAGTGCTTCATCGTGGGCGGTGACCGCAACTTGGCCGAGCGCGACGGGATGCTGAGCATAAAGTTTCTCCGCATACCCTAGCCAATCTCCAAGGGTAGCACCAGTAGAAGGAATCGCTAAAGGCATGGGCTATTTTTTCGCCGAGGGATCACCCACGACATGGAGATGGGTGAAAATATGGTCGCTGCAATAACACTGGTCGCCCGCGCACTTGGAGCAGTAACGGAAATCAAGTTGTGGATGCGAGAGATCAGTGCGGTTGCACAAATGGCACCGATGCCGAGGCTCTCGTTCATTATTAGCCTCGGTAAAATTACGCGCCTGCCAGGCTTGCCGGCGCTGACCAGAGCCTACCGAGCGCACGAGATCGCGCGCAAAAAACACCAAAAAATTACCCGTCGAAGCGAGAATCATTAAACGTTCCGCCCAGGTGCCGATGATTAGAACAAAGCCATAACCCAACCATTGAATGAGCGCTAACCACTTGATCTTTACCGGCAGGAAAAAGAAAATATACATCACAAAATCTGGATTCAAATACGCGAACGCCAAAAACACGGTCGCCGCCATATAAGCGTTGGTCGCATACAGGGCCGGCGTAACAAAAGCCGCCCCGACCGTCAGCAGCCACCCCAGTAAAATAAATCCATTAAAACGTAAGGCCCCCCAATGCTGCTCCAACGCACTGCCCATGAGGTAAAAAAGATACCACCCAAAGGCGAGGAAGAGCGCACTCGTCAGCGTTAAAGTCGTAACTGGCGGGACTAATAAAAAAGTGCCCAAGCGCCAAAATTCGCCCGCGCGCACCGCTGCCGGAAGTAACATAATCCGCCCCACGTCAAATTGCCCCAAAAGCGCGAACCCCAAAATCATCGCCTGCCCGATAATCAGGTAGAGCGAAAGATCAGGAATGGCGTAGCGACCTAAGTTACGTTCCAGACGGGAAAGAAGCGACATGCGGGCTTACTTCTCAGCTTTGCTCGGCAACTGGTCGAGCAAAGTTTTTTTCTGTTTCAATAATACCGGAGCACTTACTCGCGCTAGCAATATCTGAGCGCGATCAATTTGCTTAAGCTTAAGCAGTACATTCGCCGCTTGAAGAAAAATAGTTTCCTGCTCGATGCCCGGTTGGGCGCGACTCTCCAGCGCACTCCATGCCTGCAAAGCTTGCTCCCACTGCGGCTTTTCTAAATCGGCATAAGCCTCAGCATGCCGGTAAACATAAGCAAAATTGTCCGGCGCCAACTCCGCAGCGTACTGAAAAGCACCTAACATGGTTTGATCCAGAGCGAGCCGAGTAAATTGTCCCGTGCGAATAAAGTCATCACGCCCTTCAATTAACAAACATCCTAAGTGATAATGATAAAGAGGTTCTTTGGGCTCTAAATCGATAGCCGCCATAATCCACGGCAACGCCTCCACTGGCCGGCCGTCTTCCGCAAGATGCTTCGCCATTTGATTTTTTACGACGGGAATATTGGGATCAAGCTTGTTAGCCTTAAGTAAAATACCCACGGCCTCACGCGTCATCCCCACCTGTCCAAGCAACATCCCGTAAGTCACATAAGCGGGGGCAAAATCCGGACTTTTTTGAATTAAGATATCATAACTGTTAATCACGCTCTGTAATTCGCCCCGTAGCCAGGCTTGGTCCAGTTGCTCCCCTTCTTTTTCGGCGCGGGAAAAAACATTTCGCTGCCGAGCGACAATTTCTTTCAAGGTTTTTTCGCTCATGCTCTCAGCAGCGGCCGGCGGTAGTAACCCAACGAGGCCGCTCAACAATAAAACCCCTTTGCAGATAAATTTTTCGATATTGCGCATGCCTGTACGACACTAACTTACCCTATTCGTTCAAGGTTTTACAGCTCTCCTGCTTCGCCACCCCAATTAATCCCCCAATAACGACTCGGCGAATGCTGCCTAACGGTTCAGCTCAACCCTTAACTTGCTGTATTCGGGCCAATCCTAATAGCTGGCGCCAAACGATAATCACCAACCATGCGACCAACATTGTGGTAACGGTGTGACTCAGGTAATGCGCACCTTTCAACATCTGATACCCACCCATCCACCAGCCTAAAATCAGCCCGAAAGTAACGGTGTTTAGCCGCCAACGCCGCGTCGGCCGCACCAGCAATAAACCCATCAAGGCAAAGCCGCCACTCGCATGACCCGCGGGAAAACACCCGCCGCGCCGCGCCGGCCGATCCTCAGCAGGAAAAGGCTCACAGAGTTTTACGTAAGCCACGTCGCCGCCATACCGACGTACCTCAGAGGGGCAGAAAGTGTTGGTATATTCTTTTCCGATCCCAGCCAAAAGCGGGACCGTGGCCAACACGAGCACCGCCAACCATAGTCCACGGCGATTGAGCTGCCATTTTTCCCGCCACCGCGCCGGCCCAAGCGCGAGCGTGAGTACGCCCAAACCAATAACCCAGACGAGCCCCTTGGGTCCGTTGTAAAAAAAGATCCGCCCGAGCGGCGCTTGTTGGTCAACCAGCCACGTCTTACTGGTGGGATTATAAAATAAATCCTGCACCCATAAATCAATCGCCGTGTATTCTAGTAATAATCCCGCGCCAACTAAAAGCAGCAGCGCGAGCCACAATTGACGATCTACACGCAAACGACTCATGGGTGGACTGGCGTGGACAATAAGCGAACGAAGTCTGCGGCACTCAGCTCACGGTAACGTTGGTTTTGATATAGCTCACTCGCGGTTTGATAATAACTCACCGCTTCATTTTGAAAAGCTGCGCTAAGCGGTTGCTGAGTTAGGGCAAAACTAGCGCGATCATAACGGTACTGCGCCTGCCGCCGCACTGGGGTCAGCACTAAGAAATTGTCTGCCTTCAGCAGGCCTAGTTTTTGATAAGTGCCGACTAAAATCCGACCTTCTGATGAATCCGTTTGTCGAATATCTCGCCCAAAAAACCGGCTAGGATAACTCCAGTTTAATAAGCCTAGTAAAGTCGGCGCATAATCGACTTGGCTCATTAAGGCCCGAACATGGCCCGGGGCAATTTGCCCACCAGGAGCATAAATAATCAGGGGAATATGGTAATTTTGCACAGGCAACTCCGTCTTACCCGCACTAGAAGCGCAGTGATCTGCCACGATCACAAATAGGGTATTTTTAAACCAAGGCTTTTGCCGCGCCGCGCGCAAAAACTGTCCAATCGAAAAATCGGTGTACTTCACTGCCCCCGCTCGGCCAGAAATTTTAGAAGGTAAATCAATCCGGCCCTCGGGAAAAGTATAGGGACGATGATTAGAGGTCGTCATCACAAAATAATGAAAGGGTTGCCCCGTGGCATGGCTCGCATCCGCCTCACGCAAGGTCCAACGGAAAAGGTCTTCATCACAAACCCCCCACACGTTGGCGAACGTGATATCTTCTTTCGGTACCCCCGTCCGATCGATCACCCGATAACCGTTGTTACCGAAGAAATAGTTCATGTTGTCGAAATAACCAAAGCCGCCGTAAATAAAGGCCGTCGTATAACCCTTCGCCCGAAAAACTGAGCCAAGGGTAAACATATTTTCATTATGTGGGCGCTTAACAATCGATCGCCCTGGCGTCGGCGGCACCGCTAAGGTTAAGGCCTCCATGCCCCGATCGGTCCGGGTGCCAGTGGCATAAAAATTATCAAAAACGAGGCTTTGCCCGGCGATTTCCTCTAGGTTGGGAGTTAATTGCGAAGCCCGATTAAAGATACTCAAAAAATCAGCGCTCAAACTTTCCACTGTGATTTGAATCACATTCGGCCGCAACTCCTCGCCCGTATGCCGTACTAACCGCAAGGTATCCTGAGGATCGGCTCCGAGGGTAACCGAGTGATCTTTGGCTAATTGCTGCCGCATCAGCTGAAAAGCCTCAGCCGCCGGCAGGGTCGTATAAAATTTATCGTACTCTAGTTCGTTATTTTTGAAAGCTGCACAGAGCGACCAAAGTCCGTTTTTTGCCAACTCCCGATTAAAATTATTCCGAAAGGTTGGCAGCCAATCGCCACTCAGGATCGAACCAAAAATAAGCGCCCCACTCAACCAAAGCGCCCCCGCTTTAAAACGAACTCGCGGAGACTCTAGCGGTGCCGCGAACCACTGCGCATACCAGCCCGTCCGGTAAAGCAAGCCACCCACCCCAAGAGTCCCCGCTAACACTCCTCCGATAATTAACGGTAAGTTATACGACTCCCGAATGTTTCCTATGACCTCCGTGGTGTAGACCAGATAATCCACCGCGATGAAGTTAAACCTCACCCCGAACTCATCCCAAAAAGTCCATTCCGAAACCAAGCCAAATAGGAGTAAATAAATAAACCCTAATCCCAGTAACTGCGCGCCAATCTGGAGCCAACGATTCGTCAACCAACGACCTGGCAACAACGTCAACACGACTATCAACGGCAAGGAAGCAAAAGCCGCGGCGCCAAGATCATAGATCAACCCCCAAAAGAAAACTGCTCCGAGACTTAGCGTCCAAGTAACATCGTGGGCCGCTTTAATTAAAAGCGCTAATCGGGTTAATCCTGATAACGCCAAAAAAATAGCGAAGAAAATAACCACGCCGCCATGCCGACGATTAAGTTGGCGCCGTAAGGCAGTAGCGAAAAAACCAAAAACGATATTCAAGGGAAGAAGGGGCTAAGGTTATTGTTTCGTCGGCAGCGTCTGCAGATAAATAGCCAAAGACAAGACCACGTCATCACTCAAATATTCCCGTCCTGCCATCGCGGTCCCAGGAACTCCAAATTTAATTACTTGCGCTAAAGCGTGTAACTCAGCCTGGCTGCCCCGCGCCGCAACAATGTAATGCCAATCCCTTAGGATTAAATTACTAGGAGAACGATTAAATACGACTGCTGCAGGCCCGTTGCCGCTAGCCAAGTTTCCATGACACGACGCACACCACTGCAAAAAATTTTGCCGGGCTTGATTGGGCACAAATAAGTTTTTTCCTCCTGCTGGCTGCCAAGCTTTCCGTGCGGTCACCCGCGCCGGGATGGTATCACCGCCACATGTATTTAGATAGGCAAGGAGTGCCTCGCCTTCTAAGCGCCCCGGTAAAAAAAGATATCGATAAGACGGCATCCTTGAACCTGGGGTCAACAATCGCGGCGATATAAGATGCTGCCGATTCCATTCTACTGTACGCCGATTACCAATATTTTGCAGATCTGGCCCTTGGCGGCGATTCCCTAATAGAGGAGGCTGCTGAGCCAAAACTGAATCGAGGAGTGACAATGGCCCCCAGCGCCCCTCATCAACAGTCCCCGGCCGCACATATTGCGAATGACAATGAATACAGCCTTCACTGATGAACACCTGCCGGCCTTGGACCATCAACTGACTCTCTTGGGCTATTATTTTAGGTGCCAGCCCAAGCCCAGCGAACCAAACGAGGCCAACAAGTAAAACCACCGCCAACTGTTTTTTAATTAAATATCGCGCTCCCAGGCCACTGGCTAAAATAGCCCCCGCAAGAGCAATCAATCCGAACGGAATATTATGCATATTTTCTGCAAACCCGATTCCCAACGCCGAACCACCCCAACCAGCCACGGCATAAATTAATGCTGCTAACTCTGATCGTTGGCTGCGGGCAGGATAACCAACTAAGGCAACGGAATAAATTGATACCCCCACAATATATAAAAAGACGGGGGCACCCATTAAGCTTAGTCCCTCTTTTAATAAAATATTTGCACCCAACAAGAACGCCGCTGCCACCACTGCGGCTCGCCCCAACCAGCGGCGATCGAGAGCGTAACCAGCCAAAAGAGCGGCCCCAAAGTGCATAGCTGCATTTATCTCTAATCGCCATACCCCGCTCCACGTTTCCAATTTTAGCAACGGTGTCTGCTGGATGATGTAGAAAGCTGCGGAATCAAGCCCGACTAGCGTAAAAAAAATAAACACCCATAAAGCGACCCCCAGCCGCGAATAATCAAAACTGATCGGCTGGCTAACTTCTCTTAAGCCTAACGGCTTCAGCCCACTCACCGCCACTAGCCCTAAGCCCGCAATCCCTAAAGCCCATCCCGACTGTTCGGTCGGCGAAGCATCAAAAATCCCCGGAAGGTTGCAAAATGCATAAGCCAAACCAGTTCCTCCTCCGATAATTAAGCCTAGCCGCTTGCCTCCCACCACTCGGTTTAAATAACTGGCCAGTGTAACAGTTGTTAAGCCCACGCCTAAGCCGACCAGCAAAGCGACCCAGTAATAACAGCCCAAAGGCTGACCGATCAAAACGAAACCGGCGGCTAGGGCATTTAATACAAAGCCAGTCACCAAAACTTCAGATGGTCGTTTTACAGCAAAACTACTCGCTGCCAAACAACTGCCTACGATGCCTGCGAAACCCATTACCGCCATAATTGGCCTAATCACACCTATCTGTCCACCGGCCACCACCGTCAGATTTTTTAAAAAAGCAAACTGGGCGAAAAGTAAGAAATAGGCGTAAGTCGCCGCCACTGCCATCCCTGCGGAGAAAATTACTTTTCTTTCCGGTTTAACTGGCTGGAAAAATGCACGGGTGCTTATAATTCATCAAGTTGCGCAGCCTACTGAAAATCGCTAGCGAAAAAATCTTGCACGCCGTCAGCCGCCCCCCCATCACATCGGCCCTCAGCCCATGGTTTCCTACCATCACCACCACCACGTGTGCTAGCCTTCCCAACGCGGGAAGGCCGGAAGCGCCTTGCCCGTGGCTAATGGATCTCTTTCCAAAACCCCGGCAGGTTAATCCAGCCGGGGTTTCCTTTTAGGCAACCCTCCCGCTGAAACGAGGCCTGCTTGCTTAAACCTTTCTCTTCCAAAAAATTCCTGCTTAATTTTTCTCCCATGCCCGCCACCTCCGCCCCCAACCGCCTCCGCCTCGCCGTCCAAAAAAGCGGCCGGCTCTCCACCGACTCGCTCGAACTGCTCGCCAGCTGCGGCATCCGCGTTAAGTCACCCAAAGAGCGCCTGCTGCTACACTCAGATAATTTTCCGATCGATCTGCTTTTTGTCCGCGATGACGATATCCCTCAGCTCGTCATGGACGGCGTCTGCGATCTCGGTATTGTCGGGACAAATGTGCTTGAAGAAGCCGCCCTCGAGCGCCGCACCCAAGGCACCGCGAGCGGTTATTTTGTCGAGCGCCCGCTAGATTTCGGCGGCTGCCGTCTCGCCATCGCCCTGCCGGAAGAAAAACCCTACACCAGCGCCAAAGATCTTCAAGGATTACGCATCGCCACTTCTTATCCGCAGCTAACCAAGCGCTTCCTTGCTGAACAAAAAATCTCTGCCGAAGTCGTGTACTTAAGCGGCTCCGTGGAAATTGCTCCGCGCCTCGGTTTGGCTGAGGTTATCTGTGATCTCGTGGCCAGCGGCTCAACTCTCGAAGCCAATAAGCTCCGCGCGGTTGAGACGATCTTCAAAAGTACCGCTGTCCTGCTCCGCAGCGCCCATCAGCTCCCGGCAGAAAAAACGCACACGCTGGAGATTCTTCTCCGTCGGATTGACGGCGTTCAAAAAGCTGCCGGGGCAAAGTACATTATGCTGCACGCTCCAAAGTCTGCGTTGGCAGAAATTAAAAAACTCCTCCCGGGCTCGGAAAATCCTACCGTCCTTCCCCTTGCTGGCGATGAATCCAAGGTAGCCCTTCATGCCGTGTGTTCCGAAGCGGTTTTTTGGGAAACCATGGAGTCATTGAAAAAAGCCGGCGCCAGTAGCATTCTCGTGCTCCCGATCGAAAAGATGATGCTCTGATGATTGATAGGGGCGACCTAACCGCGCCCCCCTCTTGGCTATGCAACCCCTCTTTTGGAAAAACCTTACTGCGCCCCAGCGCACTGCCGCCCTCCGCCGGCCAGCGCAAGTTGCGCAACCCTCGGTTGCTGCCGCCGTGCGGGTGATCGTAGCGGCCGTTCGCCGCGATGGCGATGTCGCGCTGCGTCGCCTCACCAAGCAGTTTGATGGGGTTACCCTGCGCTCTTTGCGTGTTACCCCCACCGAATTTATCACCGCTGAAGCCAGCTTAAGCCGTGCGGACAAAGCGGCTCTGCGCACCGCATATCGTAATATTCGCACCTTTCACGCTGCCCAAAAAAATCGTGATCTGCGGATTGAGACGCAACCTGGCATGGTCTGCGAAAAAACCGTGCGCCCTATTAACCGCGTCGGACTCTACGTCCCTGGCGGTAGCGCTCCCTTACCATCTACCGCGCTGATGCTCGGGGTTCCTTCACAGCTTGCTGGCGGCAGCGTCCGCGCCCTCTGCACTCCGCCCAATAGATCTGGCGGGGTTAATTCGTGGATCCTCTATGCCGCTCAGCTCTGCGGCATCACCGAAGTTTATAAAGTGGGGGGCGCCCAAGCGATCGCGGCGCTGGCTTACGGCACAAACAGTATTCCCAAGTGCGACAAACTCTTCGGTCCCGGGAACGCCTTCGTGACTGAAGCTAAACAGCAAGTCTCCCGTAATGCCGATGGTGCGGCCATCGACCTCCCCGCCGGCCCATCTGAGGTATTAGTTATCGCTGATAATCGTGCCAATCCAGCCTTTGTTGCCGCTGACCTCCTCTCTCAGGCCGAACATGGCCCAGACTCTCAAGTGGTACTGGTCGCTTTTTCGGCCGCGTTCGCTCAACGCGTCCTTAGCGAACTCGAAAAACAATTAGCTGACTTGCCGCGCGCTAAGATTGCCCGACGCGCATTAGGTCGCAGCCGGATTTTTTTGACGACCAACCGAGCTGAAGCCGTAGAAATTGCTAACCGCTACGCGCCCGAGCATCTGATTCTACAAGTAGCCCGGCCGCGTGATCTCCTCGCGCGAATCACTACCGCCGGCTCAGTATTTTTGGGCGACTTAACCCCTGAATCGCTCGGCGACTACGCGAGTGGCACTAATCATGTCTTGCCTACTTATGGGTGGGCCCGCGCGTGCAGCGGACTAGGGCTGGCTGATTTTCAGCGCACGATGACAGTCCAGGCTGCCACTCGAGCCGGCTTAGAAAAACTTGGCCCAGTCGTTGAACGCCTCGCTCTTGCCGAGGGCTTGGCCGCCCACCAGCGCGCGGTGCGCGTGCGCCTAACCAATCAAGCTTCATGAGCGCCGATCCTGTCCTCTCTCTACTCCGGCCAGAAATTCTTGCCCTGTCCCCTTATAGCTCGGCGCGCAAAGAATCCTCCGGCGGCCGCATTTGGCTAGACGCCAATGAAAACCCGCTAACTCCCTCAACAGGGAAACCACTCCTCAACCGCTACCCTGAGCCGCAACCCGCGGATCTCATCGCCCGCCTTGCCGCCTATTACGCCGTCGCTGAAAATAATATTCTCGTAACCCGCGGCTCAGATGAAGGCATTGATCTTCTGCTTCGCGCCTTCTGTCGCGCGGGCCAGGACGCTATCCTGATCACGCCACCCACTTATGGCATGTATGCTGTTTCCGCTGCGATTCAAAATGCCCGCGTGGTGGCGGTGCCGCTTCTTGCTGATAAAAATTTCGCGCTAAACCCGGAAGCCGTCTTAGCGGCCATCACCCCTAGCGTTAAGCTCGTTTTTCTTTGTTCGCCCAACAACCCAACCGGCGCACTGCTAGCCCGCCGTGATGTACTGCAGCTTGTTCAAGAGCTTCTAAGCAAAGCTGTCGTGGTGGTGGATGAGGCCTATCTAGAATTTGCCGGTACCCCGAGTTTAACTCAGGAGCTCGCAGGGAATCCCAATCTCGTTGTTTTACGCACCCTCTCAAAAGCCTTTGGTCTCGCCGGTATTCGTTGTGGGGTAACCATCGCCAGTCCGACGCTTATCAGCGTGCTGCAAAAAATTATCGCTCCCTACCCTGTGCCCACTCCTGTGCTTGAAGCCGCTTTGGCGGCGATAACCACTGATGGGGTAACTGCGGCGCAGCGCTCAGTGCAGGGCCTAATCGCCGAACGTATCCGCGTAACAGCTCGTTTAGCGACGCTGCCCTGCGTACGCCGACTTTGGCCAAGTGATAGTAATTTTATTTTATTTGAAGTAACCGATTCTGCGCGGGTCATGTCGGCAACCCGCGCCGTTGGCGTCGTCCTGCGCGATCGCAGTCGCGACTACAGCCTCACCAACTGCGTACGCATGACCATGGGTACGCCAGACGAAAACAACGCCGCCTTGGAGGCAATTGCCCGTGTCTAAAAAAATCCTATTCATCGACCGTGATGGCACCCTGATCACTGAACCGTTTGATCAGCAAATTGACCGCCTCGAAAAATTTGCGCTCGAGCCCGAGACAATCCCAGCCCTGCTTCGCCTGCGCGACGCCGGCTGGACCTTTGTCATGGTCACTAATCAGGACGGTCTCGGCACCCCTAGTTTTCGTGAAGAAGAATTTAAGCCGCTGCAAAAGCTGCTGATTGATATTCTTTTTTCCCAAGGTATTTCCTTCGAAGCGGTGCGGGTCTGCCCACATACGGCCGCGGATAAATGCGACTGTCGCAAGCCCAAGCTGGGCCTACTGCCAGACTACGTGAAGTCGACCGACTGGGCGCGGGAACAATCTTACGTCATCGGCGACCGCGAAACCGATGAGCAACTCGCGCAAAATCTCGGCTGCCGCGGCTTACGCTATGCCCGCAAAACGCTTGGTTGGGCGGAAATCGCCCGCCAATTAGTCGACGCCCCGCGACGCGCCACCATTGTACGCCACACTAAAGAAACGAAGATCACTGTTTCGGTCGACCTCGATCAGGCTGGTCCAGCCCAACTATCCACCGGGCTTGGCTTTTTTGATCATATGCTTGAGCAGATCGCGAAGAATGCTGGCATCACCCTCGCCATCACCTGTGCCGGTGACCTTGAGATCGACGAGCACCACACCATCGAAGATGTCGGGATCGCGCTGGGTCAGGCTTTAAAACAGGCGATTGGTGATAAACGCGGGCTTGGGCGTTATGGTTTTGTTCTACCCATGGATGAAGCTCAAGCTCACGTGGCACTCGATCTCAGTGGCCGCGCCTACTTTACTTTTGAAGGTAAATTCCCGCGTGAATTTGTTGGGGAAATGCCAACTGAGCTCGTGGCCCACTTCTTTCGCTCGGTGAGTGATGCGCTACTCGCCACGCTGCAAATGAGTGTCACGGGCGATAATACGCATCACATGGTCGAGACGCTCTTCAAGGGCTTCGGGCGGGCACTTCGGCCCGCCATCGCGCGCGGCACCAGTCATGATATCCCTAGCACCAAAGGCATTCTCTAATGTTAGCCATCGTCGACAGTGGCGGCGCTAACATCGCCTCCGTGCGTTTCGCCCTCGATCGACTCGGTATTCAGAGCGAGCTCACGGCAGATCCAGCTATAATTCGCTCGGCGGATAGGGTAATTTTACCGGGTGTCGGCGCCGCCAATGAAGGCATGCGCAAACTCCACGAGCGCGGCCTTGTGGACTGTGTGCGTCGCCTGACTCAGCCCGTCCTTGGGGTTTGTTTAGGCATGCAACTCCTGTTCGAATCTTCCGCCGAAGGTCCCACCGAAACCCTTGGTCTAATTCCAGGCCGTGTAGACCTGCTCCCTTGCGCCCCGGGAGTTCAAGTGCCCCACATGGGCTGGAATACGATTCTCTCAGGGAAAAATGCCCCCCTGCTCGAAGGAATTGATGCGGAAGCCCGCTTCTATTTTGTGCACAGCTACGCGGGGCCCGTTAATGCATTCACGGTGGCCAGTTGTGATCATGGCACCCCTTTCGCTGCCGTCGTTCAGCGCGGTAATTTTTGTGGAGTTCAATTTCATCCGGAGCGTTCCGGAGTGGCGGGCGCCCGGCTGCTTAAAAACTTCGTGGAGGGTCGCGTATGAGTTTTCCCAAACCGGTCCCACCGCGACCAAACATGATTATCTATCCCGCTATTGATTTACGCGGCGGACGTGTCGTGCGCTTGACCGAAGGTAAATTCGATCAAGAAAAAACCTATGGCCATGATCCGGTCGCCGTCGCGCAAGACTTTGCCGCGGCCGGCGCTACATGGCTACACGTCGTTGATCTCGATGGCGCAAAAGACCCCGCCAAACGCCAAACGGCCCTCGTGGAGCAACTCGCCCAAGGGAGTAAGCTTAAAGTGCAAACCGGCGGCGGGATTCGCGAAGCCGCCCAAATTACTGCCTTACTCAGCGCGGGTGCACACCGTGTCATTATTGGTAGCCTCGCCGCCAAACAACCAGAACGAGTGACTGAATGGCTCCAACAATTTGGACCTGAGCAAATTATTTTAGCGCCTGATGTACGCCTTGATGAAGCCGGCATCCCCCGCGTGGCAGCAGCAGGTTGGCAAGAAAGCACGGGGTTGGCGCTGGATGATTTCATCAACCGATTCCTCCCCGCTGGGCTCCGGCACATTCTTTGCACGGATATCAGCCGCGACGGGAAATTATCTGGACCCAACTCCGCCCTCTATGCACAGCTTGTGAAAAAATTTCCGACCCTGCATATTCAAGCCTCCGGCGGAGTGGCTTCTTTAGAGGATTTGCGGCTACTAAAAACCACCGGCAGTGCTGGGGCGATTGTGGGCCGCGCACTTTATGAGCATAAATTTACTTTAGCGGAGGCCCTCGCATGCTAGCCCGGCGAATTATTCCCTGTTTAGATGTACGCGCCGGTCAAGTGGTCAAAGGCACCCAATTTCGCGATCATGAGGTCGTCGGCGATATTATTGAGCTCGCCCAACGTTACCGTGATGAAGGCGCAGATGAATTGGTTTTTTATGATATTACCGCAAGCAGTGACGGGCGAACTGTCTCCACTGATTGGGTCACCCGCGTCGCGCGTGTCCTTGATATTCCTTTTTGTGTTGCGGGAGGTATTCGCTCCCTTGAAGGCGCCCGCCAAATTCTCCACGGCGGTGCCGATAAAATTTCGATCAACTCGCCGGCTTTAGAAAGCCCGGCCTTAATTACAGAACTAGCCCACGAATTCGGATCCCAATGCGTCGTGGTTGGTATCGATAGCCGCCAAGAAACGGGTGATTACTTTGTGAAACAGTACACGGGAGACCCTGACAAGACACAGGCTACCCGCTGGCGCACCGTCGACTGGGCCCGTGAAGCGCAACGGCTCGGCGCCGGCGAAGTCGTTCTGAATTGCATGAACCAAGACGGCATGCGCCAGGGTTATGATCTCGCCCAATTGAAGCTCGTGCGGGCTGTCCTAACTATTCCGCTCGTCGCGTCCGGCGGCGCCGGTACTCCGGAACATTTCCGAGATGTTTTTCGCGAAGCTGGTGTTGATGGCGCTCTGGCCGCGTCCGTTTTCCATAAAGGCACCATCAAAATTTCCCACTTAAAAAAGCAACTGATCACTGACAACCTCTCTATCCGCCCATGAAACTCCCTAAGATTGATTGGAAAAAAGACGCCGGACTCGTGCCCGCCATCGTGCAAGACGCCGCTACTCTGCAAGTACTCATGTTGGGCTACATGAACGCAGCGGCTCTGAAAAAAACAATAAAGACCAAACGCGTCACTTTCTTCAGTCGCAGTAAGCAACGGCTCTGGACCAAGGGCGAGTCGTCAAAAAACTTTCTCCACCTCGTCAGCCTTCAGGTCGACTGCGATCATGACACTATCCTTATCGCCGCCCGTCCCGATGGCCCCACCTGCCACCGCGACACGCCCAGTTGCTTCGGCGACCACGGGGCTACCGGCATTGGATTTCTGGCGCACCTCGACCAACTAGTGGCCGATCGAATTAAGAGCGGTGATAAACAAAGTTATACGGTCCGCTTAGCAAAAGAAGGCGTAACGCGTTGCGCGCAAAAAGTGGGTGAAGAAGGCGTCGAAACCGCTTTAGCCGCGCTCGGGACTAATCAAAAAGAATTCACCGGCGAAGCGGCGGACCTGCTTTATCATCTGATTGTTTTGCTGCGTGTTAAAAAACTTTCACTTAATGCAGCAGTGGCTGTTCTTGAAAAGCGCCACGCACCAAAGAAATAATTCAGTCCGGGTCCCTTCCCCGAACTGAGACTGCGGCCGTAAGCCGGCCGAGGATCACCGCGTGAAGTCCGCTGGCTATGCCTTAGCCGCACGAACCGATTAAACGGTTATTCGTTTAATAAAAAAGCGCCCCGCCGAAGCAACCACCCCTGGGTTAAGGCCAAACCAAAATCGGTAAGGGTGACACTTGCCCAAGCAGGCACCAACCAACCACGTAAGATAGCCCAAGCGGCAAATGTGCCAGCCGCTAACCGAAAGATGATGGTTATTTCTAGCGTGGCGCGGAGCAGCGTCGCCTTTCCGGTCAATCGCCAACCTCGCCAAGCCCACAAATAACTCGTGCCGACGGCAAAAACAAAGGCGCCCACAAAGCGGAGATAAACCAAATCTCCATAAACTTCCTTAACCCCCATCAAGTGTAACATCAGCGCAGGAGCCACGACTAAGACGAACCCTGTGCAAAAATCGAGCGCCCCCGCTATCAAGGATAGCCCAGCCGCCAATTGATTAATGGTTTTGGTCTGCATCGATTGTTCGGCCCATATCAGTTAACCACACGAACGAGGAGACGAACATTACTAATCCAATAATTAAACGCAATCCATAGACCCAGTCAGTTAATCCTCCCCGCAAATAAAGAATAGCGGGGTCAAGGCCCTCCTGCCATCCCAGCCAGAAAAGAAGTGCCACTTGCAGCAAACAACCTAATTGCCAGGCCCAAAAAGACCAAACCTGCGGTGATCGAGCCGGTGCAAGATTAAGCAAAATCACCAAGTGAAAACTAGTAATCAGTCCAGCCATGGCGAGGTGTGAGTGTGCAACGAGCGCATTGGTAAATTTTAACCGCTCAGATATTTCTGGTAAAAAAATTAATAGCCCTGTGATCACAAGCAGCACCCACCAACAAAAGGCGGCGGTGAGCCAACGGCCTGAACCGGGCCTCCATTTAAAAGCCCGCGCGTAAGACCAAACCAATGGAATCCAGGCAAGCAGACAGCTGAGCCCTATAATCTGGTCCGGCCGGTGATGTGAAGCGGCTCCATGACCAATTCCAGCATAAACCGATGATGTAAGTGCAAAAGCAGCCAGATAAATACGCCAAGGCCGCTGACCAGCTTTAACCTCTAAACGAAGCAACCAAGGGAGGGCGCCAAACATGGCGACAACCCCTAAGGTGGAACCGAGTAAACTAGCCCCAGTCGCACCACCGCTGTGTGGGTTAATGGCCGGATATACTGTAGCTCCAGCCACCCAATAAAGTAAAAAGGGAATCAACAACAATAAACCCAACAATCCTTGGGCGCTGCGCGAAAGTGGGCGCCGTGCTTGGCGAAAAAGGATAAGCCAAAGAAAAAATAACGCGAAGGACCAACCCCAGCGCGCCCCACCCTGCCAATCGAGAAATATTTTTCCGCTGGTATGTCCTGCGAGCCAAGTAAGGCATCCATAAAGCAAAGCCCCTGACCATACCCACAATGCGAAACGCGCGCCATGGGCTGATGATGCATCCTCTGGTAAATAAAACTTAAAAAGTGCCCCCACTAACGGCAAAGCCCCCCAACCATAAAGATGGCCATTAAGATGTAATGGAATCCAGCGGCCGTAAGTTAATGGGGCCAGTAGATCATTTAAGTCAGGCCAAATAAGCAACGCAGCCAATAATACCCCGACCCCATTGGCGGCAACTAGCCAAGCCAAGCTGTGGCGCCGCACCGCCTTGGAGACCAGCGGATTCATAGACATTCTATCTGCCCCTGACGCACGTGGAGCCTGCGATCGCATTGTTCTGCTAAACGTCGTTCATGCGTTGCTAACACCACGGTAACCCCAGCATTTCTCACGAGATTTTTTAATAAACCGAAAACAAGATCGCCAGTTACCTCATCTAGAGAACCTGTTGGCTCATCTGCTAATAGTAATTGTGGGCTATTCATCAACGCCCGCCCAATCGCGGCTCGTTGCCGCTCCCCGCCAGAAATATCTTGGATT
Organism: uncultured Verrucomicrobiota bacterium; assembly: GCA_903856725.1. Lineage (GTDB taxonomy): Bacteria > Verrucomicrobiota > Verrucomicrobiia > Opitutales > Opitutaceae > Lacunisphaera. The sequence continues at coordinate 22,011 of CAIOCT010000012.1, read as the reverse complement.
CTATGATGAAGCCGATGGCTTAAGCCTAATAATTCAGCTAATTCGCGTGCGCGCGCTTGAATTTTTTTCTGCGGCGTGCCGAGCGCTAGCGCTGGGACCTGCATGTTTTCCGCCACCGTAAAATCAGGGATTAAATTATGGAGCTGAAAAATAAACCCGAGGTGCTGCCGGCGGAGTATTTGGCGATGGGCTTCTCGTCGAGGATCAAAACCGCAGACCGTCAACTCGCCGGCATCTGGAACATCAAGGCCTCCCAACAAATGCAACAAGGTGCTCTTCCCTGAACCGGAGGCGCCCCATAATGCCACCATCTCACCCGCTTGAACCTCTAAATTTACTCCAGCCAACACGGCAATGCGACCGCCCTCATAATTTTTAATTAGCGCCCGCCCAACTATCAACGGGGCGCTCAATGAGCACCCTCCATTAATAAAGTATCCCGCATGGTGTAATCAGGTGAATGGAATAGACCGCTAAGGATTAGGTAATGCATGAATCTAACCATTGTGAAGTGTAGCGGCGGTTTATTCATAGCGCAGCGCCTCGATAGGTTGAATGTGAACGGCAAACCAAGCGGGATAAATAGCTCCAACGACGGCGGTGATAATAGCGGTCGTAATAATTCCCCCAATCATAACAGGGTTAAGCGTGGGCTGAACATAACCTTGGAATTGTGGAGCGCGATTCAGCACTGCTAGGGTTGTAGCGCCAAGTGCTAAACCCAAACCGGCTCCCGCGATTGCAATAGTTAGCGCTTCACCAAAAATTAAAGTGATAACTTGATTGGAAGAAAAACCACAAACCCGCAAAACGGCGATCTCACGAATACGGCTAAAAACAGAAAGCAACATGGTATTAGCGACCCCCAATCCACCAAGTAGGCAGGCACAAATACTGATAGCCCAGGAGGTGAAATGAAGTATCTGAAATTGCGTGTAGCTTTGATTAAATTCACGGTTTTCAAGGGCGATGAGCCCCCCGTACGCAGCTGTAACCGCCTGCTTAAATTCCATCCCCGCAGCCTCATTACGAAGCTTAATCGCTATAATGGAAGCAAACCCCTCTCGGTGGAAAAATTTCTGGGCGGTCGTTAAGGGTAAAAATACCCCGCCGTCCTCAAAGCCATTTTCGGTTGTTATGATCCCCGCTACGACAAACTCCCCACTACCGATCGCTATTTTTTGACCGTGGTGAGCCTTTAAAAAATCTGCTGCGCGTGCGCCGAGCCATATTCCCTTTTCAGTTTTTCCAAAATCTTCTGCCCGACCCACTCGCCACTTAGCCTTCCTTAATCGAGTGTTATCTGGCTCTAACCCAAAGCAGGTAATAATCGGATGCCCTGGGGCCGAAACGATGCCAAAAAGGAGCGGTTGAGCTGAAACAACCTGTGGCATTTTTCGCACAGCCACCAACTGAGCTTCGGTGACACTGCTAAAAAAAAGATCGGAGACATTCTTCTCAAAGACCAAATACTGACTATCGACCGCTAAGATTCGCTCAAACATCCCTATCGCGCCGTGGACGATCGCGAGGATTGTAAGCATAGCCGCAACACCAAAGCTAATCCCTGCCACACCTAGCAAGGCACGCAACTTGTGGCGCCGAAGATTAGTATAAATAAGCGCGAGAAAACGCATGCGAGCAATCAAACCAAAACTCTCTTTCAGTACAAGCCAGTCGGTTTTGTGTTGGGGCAAAACCGTGGCTGCCTATTAAGCTCAAAACTTAATTCTTCTTCTCATCGACTATTTGGCCCGTGAGCTTGAAGCGCACTTTTACTTCTGGATCAACTTTGGCAATGTAGGCCATTCGGATAATTTTTAAATCCCACGAGCGATAATCGATCGTGGTTTCCCCGGTAATTGTATAGGTCCCATTAGTTTTTGATACGTTAAGCGGAAATTCGATCCGCTGAGCAACCCCATGCATCGTAAGTCGACCAGAGACTTGCCCCTGCCCGTCAGGCGTCAGCGCAATATTCCCCACTTCAAAACGGCTCTCCAATAAATTACCGCCTAGCCATTTTAACATTGCGGCATCTCGGTCGATCTTACCGGTTTTGAGATCTGCGAAATTAAAACTGAAAACTGCATTCTTAATTTTTCCGGCATCGTCTGTTTTAACTACTGCTGTATAAGCATCAAGGTGCCCAGTAAAAGAGCCCGCCGTTGCTTTAACATCGATGTCGATGAAGGTGCGCGTGGGATCGATTTTCAAAATGTGATCGGCAGCCCAACTGGCTAACGGCAATAATAAACCAAAAATGAAGATTGTTACTTTTTTCATGATAAATAATGGGTAGAATATTCTCAGACCGCTGCTTTGTATGTTTGTGCCGCCCTATCCGCGCCCCCCGCGTAAAACCACTAAGCTGGCTAGATCATTTTTCTCAAATTCCTTCCAGTAACGGTCTTCAATTTTTTTTAAGCGTTCATCGGTGGAGAGCGGCGGCTCAACCCCTGGTGTCTCGATCGTCCGCTTGGCTTGATCTCCCGCCAAATCACGGTCGGCTAAACGCGCTACGATTTCGTGCCAAAAAGCATCATTTTGAAATTCACTCTGAATTTCTCGAATCCGTTCATCTTCCGCGAGTTTAGGGGCGGGCTGTAAGGTACCGTCGGTGTTTTTCTCTACGAGGTCGGCACAACCTTGCTCGGCCGCTAATTCGAGAAGTTTTTGGTCGAAATTAAAATACCGCTTTGCTGCTGCGGTGTCTTCGCCCTGATAACCCGTCACCGCCCACATCCCGAGGTGGACGAGCTCAAGGAGTTGCCGATATTCTTTAGGCGTAAAAGAAACTTTCATCACTTGTCACGGTTACCCGCCCGCCTCGCCCCGCAAGCGTGAAGTTAGCCGCGTAACGCGGCATTGACCACCTTCCCTTAGCGTGGCAACGGTTGCCTCTCTCATGTCTAGCTCTGTCGAACCCACTAACCTCATGGAAGCCATCGTCTCGCTCGCGAAACGCCGGGGCTTTATTTATTCGTCCTCCGAAATTTACGGCGGCTTTAACGGTTTCTTCGACTACGGTCCCCTCGGGGCTGAACTTAAGAAAAATATTCGCGACTGCTGGTGGAATGACATGGTGCGCCGCCGCGAAGATATTGTGGGCTTGGAATCCTCGATTATTATGCACCCCAAAGTTTGGGAGGCTTCTGGCCACGTCGCTGGCTTCACTGATCCTCTCGTTGATTGTAAGGTTTCCAAGATGCGCTACCGCGCAGATCAACTCTTTTTCTCTCCAGTAATCGTTGATGGAAAAATAGTCGGTTATGTCTCTGCTTTGGAGAGCGAAAAGACCACGGAAGACCTGCAGTCAGCTGCTGAATCCTTTAAACGGAAAAAAGCTCTTCAAGGCACGCTCACCCCCGTCACCCCAAAGGATTTTACCGAGGCGCAAGAAGCTGAAATTGCTCTAATTCCCTCTCCCGCCACTGGCGAGCCCGGGAGCCTCACCGCGCCGCGCGCGTTTAACATGATGTTCCAAACGAATGTTGGCGCGATGAGCGACGCCTCTTCCGTTGCTTACCTGCGGCCTGAGACAGCCCAAGGTATGTTTGTTGATTTTAAGAACGTCGTTGATACGACGCGCGTAAAATTACCATTTGGTATCGCCCAAATTGGTAAGTCATTTCGCAATGAGATCACCCCGCGTAATTTCATTTTCCGCTCGCGAGAGTTTGAGCAAATGGAAATGGAATATTTCATTCACGAGGATGCCGACTGGGCTAAATGTCACGAAGAGTGGATTGTCTGGTGTGAAACCTGGCTAAAAAGTGTTGGCCTCCCTGATAGCCACCTCTCTCGCTACACTCACCCGAAGGAAAAGTTGGCGTTCTATTCTCGGGGCACCGTAGACATCATGTTTAAATATCCCTTCGGTGTGCAGGAGCTTTGGGGGATCGCCGCCCGCGGCAATTACGACCTAACCCAACACGCCACCGCGTCCGGTAAGCCCCAGGAGATTTTTGATGAAACAACGAAGAAAAAGTTTGTTCCCCACGTAATTGAGCCAGCCGTGGGTGTAGATCGCATCCTTTTGGCTGTGCTTTGTGCCGCTTATGCGGTCGAAGACGTACCGGATGAAAAGGGTAACATTGAACAACGGACCGTGCTGCGCCTCTCGCCCCGACTTGCTCCCTTTAAAGTGGCTGTCCTTCCGCTCATTAAAAATAAAGAGCTTCTCGTGGGCCGCGCACGCGACTTGTACACCAAGTTGAAGCGAAAATATGCGGTTTTCTACGACGATGGGGGGGCGATCGGTAAACGCTACCGGCGCCAAGATGAAGCGGGCACCCCTTGGTGTGTTACCATCGATTTTGATACGATCGAAAAACCTGGCGACACCTTTACCTTGCGTGAGCGTGATACGATGCAGCAAAGGCGCATTACTGAGGCCGAATTATTTGCGCTTCTGGACGAACACGTCTATTAAGCCAACCGGCTAAGGGGTTTTTGATTGGTGGGCGCTGCGGTCATGATGACCCAGCGCAACTTTCTGTAATAATCGCAGGTCAAGCTGGCGCTTTGTCACTTTATTGTCTTGGTTCTCACCCTTGTCCTCCTCCAGTCATCCTCTTCACACTACGGATAGTGCACTCGCCCGCCACGCTGACGAATTAACGGCTTGGCTTGGCACCTTTGCTTCCGCCCAACGACAACGCGGTAAAACTTATCAACGGGAAGGTCGGGTTCGCGCGCTGCGCATCATTAACACCCGCGCCCTCGCTAAAGTTCAGGGCACTGAGCTGTATTCTATTCGTTTTGATCACGACGCCGCCCATGGTTGGGCTTCTGTTTGCACCTGTACGGTCGAAGTTAATTGTAAACACGTTTATGCCGCGGGCTTAGCACTCCTTGATCGCTTACGGGAAGCTCCAGCTGAGGAAGCTTTATCTGCTGCCGCCCCCGCAGTCAGTGAATCTCTAACTGCTCATGTCGCTAAAGTGCTTGGGCGCGCGCTCAAACGGACCGAGCAAACCTGGCTACGTCGGCTCGCGGAAACCCACGCCTTACTGTTACAGGGTGGTCAGCTTGATCCCTATTCACTCAGCTGGTTACTACCCCCTTCGCACCGGCATTTAGCTTATGGTTATAATGAGCAACCCTGGTGTGAAGGCTGGTGGGAACGCGACCAACCCCCAGCCACGCCGCTTGAGTTGTGGTCTTTTCTCGCAGTGGCCTTGCAGCGGCGGCAACTACCCTTACCCGAGTTTATTCTCCCCTTGGCAGATCAAGCGGCCACCGAAGCGCAAATTGCGGCGCGAGAAAATGCCCAAAGCCGCCAGGAGTGGACGCGCCGTTTTGAACAACTTCAAGCCGCCTTGCCGGCCGCCGTTGCTGCCGATGAATTACCTCGCCCCCCCCAACATGAATTACGTTTACGCTTAAACGATCGCGCTTGGCGCTGGGAAACACGCATCACCGCCCTGACCGTTTGGGAAGAATTACATCCTGAGACTCTCCGCCAATGGCTGAGTGATTCTCGCCAACTGCCTCTGTTTTTTGCGGAACCTGCTCTGCGGCTGGCCTTAGCTTTTCGGGATGCGGTTTTTCAGCATGGATCTGTTCAACCCACCCCTAAAGCACGCGAGTTTCGCGCCGCCCTGCACGCCGCCCTAACAGATCCTTTAGCCCGCAGTTGCCTCGTGGGCTCAGACCGCAGCGCGCTCACCCTTTCCCCAACAGCCTTTGTTTGGACCCTGCGCGCGCGCGCGGGCGAACCCACCGAGCTTGAAGCTATCTTAACGTGTGCTGATGGCTCCCCGACCCCAAGTGCTTTAATCCTTCTCGAGGGATTACCCACACCGCTTTATTTACATGACTCGACGGTTTATCGCGGCCCGCTGCCACTCGCAGAAAAAAAAGGCCTCACCGATCCCGATGCGGTACCCGATCCCACTCTTCCTGTAGCTTTACCGCGCACGCTACTCACCTTACCCGCGGCGATGAGTTTTTTCCTGCGCTCGGGTACACGCGTTCCAGCGGAATTTCAGCGCCCTGTACGCGAAGAGCCATTGCGCCCTCACCTCCGCTTATCTTTAGAATTCCGCCCAGGGGCGGTTGGCAAATACGACGAAGCTGAATCACAAGAGCTCCTTAATGTGGATTTCACCACGCTCACGCCTGATGGCACCCACCGCGAACGCTACACCCCGACTGGTTGGCGCGAAATTACTGCCTTACCAACCCCGACGCCGGGCGAAGGAGAATCTCTGGTTAGTTATGACCACGCTCCTGCTCAAGCCGCGGTAGCACCTTTCTTGCACTTTGGTTTGCAATGGACCGCTGAACACCCCCAGCAGCCTTGCTGGCAACGCCCGGTTACCACGACCTTTGCTGATGATCTTTCGGATTGGATCGCCACCCTGCCTGCCAACACCGTGTTAGAGGCTACCGACGAACTCGCTGGATTGGTGCGCGCTGCTGATGCGGCTATTTTTGCCCTCGAGGTTGAACCCGATAGCCACGCACGTGACTGGTTTGATGTCCGATTAGTCGTGCGGGCCGCTGACACCACTCTCACAAAAAATGAAGTGGCCTTACTCTTAGCGGCTCGTGGTGGCTTTGTCCGTCTTGAAGGTAAAGGTTGGCGCCGCCTCGCGATCGGAACCGATGAAGCCCAGCAAGCCCGCCTACTCGCGCTCGGTCTCGCAGAAAACCCTACAGCCGGTGAACATCATCGTTATCACGCCTTACAGCTGGCTGGTGATGAAAGCTTGCGCCAAGTCTTTGACACACGGGCATGGGAGCAATTGCGGCAGCGGGCGATTGAGCTACGTGCCGTGCCGCCACCCGCAGTACCGACAACCATCACCGCCACGCTTCGCCCTTATCAACGCGAAGGTTTTGAATTTCTCGCTTGGCTTTCGGTCCATGGCTTAGGCGGCGTCCTCGCTGATGATATGGGCCTTGGTAAAACGGTGCAGGCCTTAACCTGGCTCGTTTGGCTCGCGGCGCGCGACCCTGAAAAGCCCTTTCGCGCTCTCGTCGTCTGTCCAAAATCAGTCACCACTAACTGGCCACTCGAAGCCGCCCGTTTTGCGCCTACGCTGCACCCCACGGTATTCAACCCCGCGCTCCCACAGATTCTAACCAATAAACAAGGGAGCCAGCTCATCATCGCAAATTACGCTCAATTACGACTCAACGCTGATAATTTTGCCGCCGGCCATTGGGATGCTGTCATTCTTGATGAGGGTCAAAATATTAAGAATCCTGGAAGCGCTACCGCCCAAGCCGCGCGCGCCCTGCGCGCCTCTCACCGCGTTGTTTTAACTGGTACCCCGGTTGAAAACCGGTTGCTCGATCTTTGGAGTTTATTTGCTTTTGCAATGCCTGGTTTGCTCGGAACCCAAAGCGCCTTTAAACGCCTGTATGATGAACGTGTGGATCCGACCAGCGTACGCACCCGCCTCGCCGCGCGCGTGCGCCACTTCCTCCTCCGCCGCGCTAAATCTCAGGTAGCGCGAGACCTACCCCCGCGGATTGAAGAAGAGATTGTCTGTGAGCTCGAAGGGACTCAGCGGACTTTATATGATGCGGAATTAAAACGCGCGCGCCAAATTCTGCTGGGTGTTCAAGGGTCGCGTGAGTTTGAAGCCCAACGTTTCAATATTCTTCAGTCGCTACTCCGCCTTCGCCAAATTTGTTGCGATCCTCGCCTCCTCGCTGGGGGCGCCACCAGTGGTCAGGCTCCCTCGAGCGCCAAACTCGATGCGCTCCTCGAAACCCTAGAGCCACTCGTTGCTGAAGGGCATAAAGTTTTAGTGTTCTCCCAGTTTGTCTCTATGCTCGAGTTAATTCAGAATGAGCTTACCACGCGGGAAATTCCTCACCTCATACTCACTGGCCAGACCGAAAACCGCCAAGCACTCGTCGACCGTTTTCAAACCGATCCAACGATCCCTGTGTTTTTACTTTCGCTTAAGGCGGCAGGCTCAGGCCTCAACCTTACCGCAGCGAGCTATGTCGTGCTTTACGATCCCTGGTGGAATCCCGCGGTGGAAGCTCAAGCGATTGACCGCACCCATCGAATTGGCCAACGCAATCAAGTGATCGCGTACCGCTTGTTGGCGCGCGGCACTGTGGAAGAAAAAATCCGCGCCTTGCAACGGGATAAGGCCACGATGGCCGCCGCGGTTATTCAGGAAGAATCTCTCGCCACCACTCTCGACCTAGAAAGCCTCCGCCAAATCTTAAGTTAAACGGCGCGGGTTGCTTGCCCCCCACTAAAATCTCGCCTAGTTTGTTCCTGTGGAAAACGAGTGTCTTTTCTCTGCTGATCGGCGCCATCGCTACCGCTTGATTCATCGCTGGAACCCAAGTCCACAGGAAAAATTAATTTTGTGGATTGGTTTAAATCCCAGCACCGCAGATGAAGCCCGCCTCGATCCCACCCTCACGCGCATTGCCGCTTTCTCCCGCCGCGAAGGTTTTGATGGATTTTGGATGGCTAATCTTTTTGCGCTCCGGACCCCCCACCCCAAAGTTATGATGACTGCGGCTGATCCCATTGGTCCGGCCACAGACGCAGAATTGTTAATTGCCGCTGCCCGTTGCACCCAAATTGTTGCTGCTTGGGGGGTCGGCGGAGAGTTTTGTGAGCGAGGCTCCGCAGTTGCCCGTTTGTTTGCAGGAAAAAAACTATGGTGTCTTGGTTCTACTCAAGCTGGCCACCCTCGCCACCCTCTTTACGTTGCAGGAGAACAACCCCTCATACACTGGAGCCCACCCTAAGAACCCCTAGTGTTTTCTTGGTTACGGAAACCTTATTCGCAAAAGCCTAACCGGTAGTTTATCATGAAAAAAACTTTTTTTCGTTTCGCCGCCCTTTTATGCTTAGCCTTTGGCCTCTTGCAATTTTGGCGTCCCGCTAGAAATGAGTCTTTAACGCTAAGCCCCACCGATCTGTCGGTGCTACACCCGGTGCCTGCGCCTGTGCAGGCGCTTTTGAAACGCGCCTGTTACGATTGTCACTCAAACTATACCCATTACCCTTGGTATGCGAATATTCAGCCGGTGAGTTGGTGGTTAACCAAGCATATCGATGAGGGTAAACAGCACTTAAACTTCTCTGTTTATGGAACTTATTCTGCCAAGCGCGCCCTAAAAAAGGCAGAGGAAATTGCGGATGAAGTGACTCATCGCGACATGCCTTTGCCCTCCTATACTTGGCTCCACCCAGAGGCCCGTCTCTCTTCTGCAGAAATCAAACTAATCGTTGATTGGGCGAATGCGTTAAGTGATCAATTGGGATCAAATTAAGGCCCACCCAAACAACCTTACTGTTTTTATTGAGTCATCCTTACGCCGCTCGCCCAGCCTGACTGTTTTGGGCTATTTATGATGATTTTACCCCCGATCATCGCTTGGGTTATCGAAAAGCCTCGGCCTATTATCACGGTGATGTTGCCTAGACATAAGTCCCGTTTTCCCAATAGTTACCTCGCCGTACCATTGCCTCTCTTGTGATTTAAACCTTCGCTGGCGCGCACTCTTCATCGGTCTATTTTTATTTTATGTATCAGGTAACTTTTTCTGAGCAAAGCATGCGTGAGCTTAATCGCTTAGATAAATTGGCCCAATTAACCGCCATTGAGCCCATTTGTCAGATTCAGCCGCGCGACCTTGCTAACCCGCGCGAGCCTCTTGGTTGTTTTCAGCGGGCTGGTAAAAGCCTTTTTCGCCTTCGGGCTGGAGAATTTCGTTTTTATTTCGAAGTGCGGGAGGCGACCCTACACACACTTTATATCCTCCATAAGTCTTCCCTGGAGGACTGGTTATTTCGGATGAAATTACCTGTTTCCGAACAACAACTTGTCGAGCAGGATTCTAAGTTTTGGAAGTATCTCGAAAGCCTTACTAAATAACTCGGCATGTCTGATCTCGAACAACGCGATAATCCCTACAACGTCACCCAGGCGAGCCGGATTTATTTCCTGCCGAATTTAATGACGGCTGGGAACCTCCTCTGTGGTTTTTTAGCTATCATCCGCTGTATTCAGGCCCGCTTGATTACCGACGCTGGGGATTATGCCGCGCTCCACGCCGCAGGCGATGCCCTCCACGCTTCAAGTGCTCTCTATACTCAAGCGGTGTGGCTTATTTTAGCTGCGGTGGTGTTTGATTCTTTAGACGGCCGTCTGGCGCGTATGGGCGGTCGCACCTCTCTATTTGGCGCAGAATTTGATTCGTTAGCTGATGTCGTCTCTTTCGGCGTCGCTCCTGCTTTAATGGTGTTTTTTTTAATTCTGACTCCACGCGAAGAATACCCCTGGTTTCGGGAATTGGGCTGGATCATCGCCTTTGTTTATTTGTTATGCGGTGCCGTGCGATTGGCGCGTTTTAATGTCATTACCAACCCGCTGCTTCATCGTGGCGACCCTGAGTCCAATAAGGATTTTCTTGGTCTGCCCGTTCCGGCCGCTGCCGGCACCATCGCCTCTTTGGTTTTATTACTGCTCAACATGGTGGTTAATGCCCGCGAATTGCGTCAATTAACGATCATTCTCCCCTTATTGCTTATCCTGGTTTCTTTTTTGATGGTTAGCACCGTCCGTTACCCCAGTTTTAAGCAAATTAACTGGGAGCTAAAAACCCGTTTTCGTACTTTTGTTGGGTTAATTATTGGTGGCGTGATAATTTGGCGATTACAAGAAATTGCCTTTTTCTTTCTTTTTCTGGCCTATATCTTTTACGGTCTTTTTTCTCATTATCAAAAAGGGGTTCGCCACGTACAGAGACGTGCCTTGCGGCGTAAAATAGTGAAGATGAAGCAAGAAACTTCCGAATAACTTTTTTTTGTGAACAAACCTCGTCTTATTCGCTATTATTCAGATAACGTTCACTGGTCCTGTTCTTTTGTCTTCGGTGGAGGAAATGGAGTTATCACCAAATTCACCCCCCATAATAATACGAATAATTCCTTATTGAATACCTCTCTAATCATCCTTTGTTAGTTAAAAGCCTTTTAACGCCTTCCGCCCGATGAAATTTAAGATTAACCGTGATCATTTTAGCAACGGCCTTGCCCAAGTTCTCAATGTTGTTGGGTCTAAGGCAGCGATGCCTATTTTAAGTAATGTTTTAATCGAAGCCGAAAAAGACTGTATTTCGCTTACCACCACTAATCTAGATTTAGGGATTCGCTGCAAAATTAAGGCAGAAGTAAAAGAAGGTGGGTCGGTTACTTTGCCAGTTAAACGGCTTGCCACCATCGTCCGTGAATTACCTAACGTAGATGTCGCCTTCGATTCCACCGCTAATCACCAGGTTAAAATAGCGTCAGGCGGATCTAATTTTAGGATTATGGGAATAGGCGCAGAAGAATTTCCTAAGCTGCCCGATTCTACCGACGACAAAACATATACGCTCGAGCAAAGTGAAATCGCGACGATGTTGAGTAATGTTTCTTACGCTCAATCTACAGACGAAACACGGTTTATTTTGAACGGCGTTTATTTTAATTTTAAGGATGAAAAACTAACCCTTGTCGCGACAGATGGCCGCCGCCTCGCCTTGGTGAGTAAAGAACTAGCGGTGCCAGCGACGAGCGCTGGGGCAATTATTTTGCCCGCTAAAACAGTCGCAGAACTTTTACGACTGCTTGGAAAAGGTGATAAACTAAAAATTGCTTTTAATGAGCGGCGGGCGGCTTTCCAAATAGATACCGGAAAAGACACGAGCGGCTTGATCGATAGCATTTATTTGTTTTCTAAAGTCGTTGAGGGAAACTACCCCAATTATCAGCAAGTTATTCCCAAGGAAACCCATCAACGCATCAAACTAGAGCGGGAACTCTTTTTGCAATGCGTTCACCGCGCCGCCTTGGTTACTTCCGAGAAATCTAATTCGGTTAAAATTAAGCTCTCCAGTAATTTACTAGAAATCACGGCTTCATCCCCGGATTTTGGCGAATCCCATGAATCAATGGCGATCGCTTATAGCGGCGCAGATTTACAGGTAGCTTTTAATCCGCAGTTTGTGATGGATCCCTTGCGCGCGCTGACGAAAGACGAGGTGTTTTTTGAGCTTAAAGATGAGGTAAGCCCAGGGGTTTTTAAGACGCTAGAGAGCTTTGTTTGCGTCATTATGCCGGTGCGCTTAAGTTAAAAACACGGCCTTTCGCAACGCGCGTGCGGGTAATAGTCGTGTTAATCACTCGCTAACCCGAAGGCGAAGAGGATCTCTTTTCGGTAATCATGTCTGAAGAAATTGTGTTTTTTATTACGCCGGCTTTGGTGGCCCTGTTATTGCTGTATTATATCAACCAGCGGGTGGCTTCGCCAATCTTGGCGATTCCTGTTCGTTGGCTGCGTTGGATACTTTTCGCTATTTTCGCCGCTCAAGCAAACGAACAGGCGGATTTTATTGATCGGCCTATTGGTATCATGGTGGGCATTTTTTTCATCACCTGGTTTTTATGTGAAGCGGGCTTTAATTGGTTAAAAGTTAGCGCAATCAGCCTAAGCCCATTACCACTTTTTCCGCGCTCTGTAATTAATACAGGTGGCGACGAGTGGCCGACCCAAAAGCGATTACTCCGGGTGCGTGATTGGCTGCGAATAAATCAGTTTACCCATCAACAGGCACTCAAGGCGGAAATTGGGGGGGGGATTTGGCTGCGTACCTCAGTTTATCATAATATTGATAATACCATTCGGCTCCATGTGTTGTTTATACCCCAAGAAAATGGAGCAATTACGGTTTGTTTCAGTTTAGCCACTCTCACTACGGGGACACGGCGTTACGTAACCGATAATCTTTATATCCCGTTTGGGGGTTTTTATCCAGAAAGCTGGAATGTGGAGAGGCATCCTTGGCGGCGAAGCCTTCCGCGCTTAGTCGCACTGCATACCAAGCGGGTAAAAAAATCAGGGCAGAGTGCGATCACTTGGGAAATCAGTCCAAGTGAAGACAGCCAGCAGATGCAGCAGCACATGGAAGTGATTAACCTAGAACTTGGTTATTTAATGCCCCATGCCGACCGAGAAGAGTTCGGAAAAATTACCGCGGAGGGGCGTTTCCGAATTTGGAAAGAAGCCTGGCTCCTTGATTATTTTGGGCGCGCCTCGCGGTATCATTAAAAAGGAAAGCTTAAGGACGGGTGATTCGGGTTCCTTTTGCAGATAGAACTCGTCTCGGTCTTTATTCCAGCTAAAGACAGAGTATGTTGTTATTTGCTGTTACCGCTTTAGAAAAATTAAAAGCCCAACCAGCCGAGGTTTGGCTCAAACTTGGAATCGCCGCTTTGGCGATACTCGTAGCTGTGTTTGTTGTTCGCCGGATCCTGCAAATGAACAAGATCATTGCGGGAGTTTTAATTTTCGTTGTAGGGGTCGTTGTTTTCTTTTCCTGGGTCTATAATCGAAACGAGCCCAAATTTCTCACCCCTATCGTCCGTTTGGTTGCGCCATTTTTCCCGAGCGCAGGGTCTTATGCTGCTAAGCAGCAACGGACGCCCTAGTCCTGATTAAGTCCATCAGTTGGGTTTATTACACAACTTAGCTGAAAATCAGATTGGTGTTCGGGTGGGTGGCACTAATGATGTAACTCTTATGAGTAAAAAACACTCTGACATTGGGCTGATTGGTTTGGCTGTTATGGGGCAAAATCTAGCCCTCAATATTGCCGACCACGGCTTTCAAATCTCTGTCTTTAATCGGACTGTAGAGAAAACAGAAAAATTTGTGGCCGAAAACCCTGCCACCCCTGGTGGCGTTATTGGCACGAAGACGCTCACGGAGTTTGTGGCTTCCTTGGCCAAGCCGCGCAAGATGATCATCTTGGTTCAGGCGGGTAAGGCAACGGATGCGGTTATTGATGGACTGGTTCCACTCTTAGAGCAAAACGACATTATTATCGACGGCGGTAACGCGCTTTGGACTGATACAATTCGGCGCGAGAAAACCCTAAAAGATAAAGGACTTCGGTTTATTGGTTCTGGCGTCTCTGGCGGAGAGGAAGGCGCACGCTTTGGTCCAGCGCTCATGCCCGGTGGTGACGCCGCAGCCTATAAGGAACTTGCTCCAATTTGGAACGCCGTCGCAGCAAAGGTAGATGCCAAGACAGGCAAACCGCTTACAGGAGCTAGTGCTGGTCGGCCGATCGTGGGTGGCGTGCCATGCGCCACTTATATCGGTGAGAACGGCGCGGGTCATTACGTTAAGATGGTCCACAACGGAATCGAATACGGTGACATGCAAATGATCTGCGAGGCGTACGCTTTAATGCAGGGATTGCTTGGGCTCAAAGCCCTGGAAATGGGGACAATCTTTTCTGAATGGAACGCGGGCGCGCTCGACTCATTCTTGATCGAGATCACCGCGGACATTCTTAAACAGAAAGATCCACTCACTAAGAAAAAAGCATTTGTCGACATCGTCCTTGATACGGCCGGCCAAAAAGGCACCGGTAAGTGGACCTCAACCAATGCACTCGATATGGGTGTTCCCGCGCCGACGATCGCTGAATCGGTCTTTGCTCGCTGCCTTTCAGCAATTAAAGAAGAGCGCGTGGCGGCTTCAAAGATTTTGAAGGGACCAAGTAAAAAATACCGCGGTTCTAAGAAGGCGCTCATCCAGGCTATTCATGATGCCCTTTACTGCTCTAAAATCTGTTCGTATGCACAGGGTTTCCAGCTCATGCGCACCGCACAGAAGGAATATGGTTGGACGCTTAACTTTGGGGAGATCGCCCAGATTTGGCGTGGCGGCTGCATTATCCGCGCCGCCTTCTTGCAAAAGATAACCGAGGCTTACGCTCGCAATCCAAACTTGGCGAACTTGTTGCTTGATCCATATTTTAACAAGATCGTTAAGAAAGCGCAGGAAAATTGGCGCAAGGTTGTTTCACTCGCGGCTGAATGTGGTGTTGCTGCACCCACGTTCAGTTCCGCTTTAGCTTATTACGATAGTTATCGTTCTGCCCGGCTGCCGGCTAATTTGCTGCAAGCACAGCGTGATTATTTTGGGGCACATACTTACGAGCGGACAGACAAGCCTCGGGGTAAGTTCTACCATATTGATTGGCCGGAGCCTACCCGTCCCCAAAACGAGGCTTAAGCGTTAGGCTAATTTTGCCTGCAAAGCTTCAACCTGACAGGCTGCAGCCTCGGCCGAGTTTAGCCATTTTTTCGCATGCTGGTAGGCCTCGGGTTCGCCTTTAATCCCAAGATCGGGATGTCGAAGTAAACTAGCAATGAGCGCAAATTGCGCAGGCGGATTAGGATAATTCACCTGCGCTGCCCGCAACAAAGCAGAGAGGTTCTCGGGCTGTTGGTTGCTCGCCAAAACACCTTTGTCGCTTAAGAAAAAAGAAAGCGAAGCGCCTAAACTCAAGATATAGGACAAAGGAGCCGGAGATACAGAGTAAGTTAGGCCTGCTTGCGCAGGAAGCGCAGTCCATTCCATATATTTACAAAGCTGCTCGCGGAGTTGCAACAAGGCGCTATCGCCTGAAGCGGGAGTCCACTGGGCGGAGAAAGATTTCAGCTCACGGAATTTTTTAACCTCCCAAATACGAACGATTAATTCGAAGTCATCGTTCCGATTCCGGAGCGTACCTGTAACAACATAATCAAGGCCCCCCTCGGTGCTATCATTGAATTGGCGCAGATTTTCTGCGGTCCACTCCATAGGAAAAACTGCGTACTGATCACCAAATGTTCCAATGGCCGCCACAGGAGCATATCCAGCGCTATAGCTAAAAGTTTCTGCTAACCATAAAGGAAGGCCGCGACAAAGTTGCCCGGTTTCGTTTTCTGGTTGTCCGGCTAGGGCTAGCGGATTTTCTAAGCCCAATAAAGCGCACTGAGCAAAAGCAACCCGGCGCGGTTTCCCGGATGAGCGGGTCCAGAGGTGGGGCGTAAGGGGCTCTAGCCCATAAAACCAAATTGGTTTACTAATACTAACCAGGCTAATTTTTTTCCCAGGCTCAGCGGTGTGAACGGCTTCTGTTTCGCTAATAAAAAGCTCAGCAACCGCATTAGAAAATCCCACTAAGCGAGCTTCAAGCTCTGGCCGGCCGAGTGAAAATAAAAGATCAAGAAGGTGCTGTGCAGCTTCGGCATTTCGAGTAACTAAGTAAGCCTGCAGCAGATTAATACCGGCTGGGGCACCATGTTTTTCGACATCATAGCGCGGAGCGAGTACTTCGATAATTTCCTGCACATAGCCATTAGTCCCCAGATCGGCAGAAATAGTCATGAGGACATCGCTGCGGTCACTGGCGCTGGCCAAAATAGATTCATAGATGGCGAGCGCCGCCGGGAGGTCTTTTAATTTTAATTTTTCTCGGGCCGTGGCGAGTAGTGGCATGAGACCGCCGGCTACCGACGTTTTTTCTGGAGCAGCTGCGGGGGGGTGATCTCCAGAACGATTAGAAAGTTCCATTACGGCAGCAAAGCACGGGCCAGCGCGCTGGCGAATAGAAAGCTGCTGATAATATCAAGAAACCACAGATTACCGGCACGAGTTAAGTGCGGTGTTATTAGGGTAATTTTTACCGCGTTGACCAGACCAACGAGACCGGTAGTTAACCCCAGCTCCCTTGCGTTAGCTTTTCATGGCCAAGGGGGCCTTTAGTTTGATGAATCGAGTCCACATAAAAACCTATGGTTGCCAGATGAATGAACGCGATAGCGAAGCTGTTGCGGCTTTGTTACGGGCGCGTGGCTATCGGCTGGTGGGAGCGGCAGATGACTGTGATATATTATTACTCAATACTTGCAGTGTTCGGGATGCCGCAGAACAAAAAGCTATTGGCAAGGCAGCGAATGTAGCGAATCGGAAGAAAAAGAACCCTGATTTTATTTTAGGTATCCTTGGCTGCATGGCGCAGAATCGCGGAACGGAGTTACTCGATCAACTTCCTGATCTCGATCTCATTGTAGGTACGCAAAAATTTCATCAAGTACCCGATTATCTTGATAATTTGCGCGCGGCCCAGGCCGCTGGGATCCCGATCGGAGCTACGATTGTGGATATCGAGGCAGAAAGTGGTTCACAGAATACGATTCGCGATCACGTGTTGGTTGAAAAACAAGTCACGGCCTTTGTTTCAATTCAACAGGGGTGTAACATGGATTGCTCGTTTTGCATTGTACCCAAAACCCGCGGAGATGAGCGCTCGCGGCCGATGGAGGAGATCATTCAAGAATGTGAAAAACTCGTTACGGGAGGAGTTAAAGAAATCACCTTGCTGGGGCAGATTGTGACGAGCTATGGCCGACGCGATTATGAGCATACCGGCGGAGTCACCCCGTTTGTTCAGTTGCTGGAGCGGGTAAATAATATTCCTGGATTGCAGCGCATTCGTTTTACCTCCCCCCACCCGCGTGGGTTTAAAGATGATTTAATCGCCGCTTACGGGCGCTTGGATAAACTTTGTGCCTATGTGCATTTGCCCCTGCAATCGGGGTCTAACCGAATTTTGAAGGCCATGAATCGGCCTTATACTCGGGAGCGTTACAGTCAGATTGTTGATCACCTGCGAGCGGTGCAGCCAGCGATGTTTTTTTCTACGGACGTGATCGTTGGTTTTCCTGGCGAAACGGCGGAAGATTTTGAGCAAACCCGTGAGCTGTTTGAGCGAGGGAACTACGATATGGCCTATATTTTTAAATATTCTATCCGCACCGGAACCCCAGCCGCGACGTTGGGAGAACAAGTTCCCGAGCACATTAAAGAGGAACGCAACCAGGTGTTACTAAAAATTCTTGCCGCTAATTCCAACCGACGGAATAACCAGTTAATAGGGACGAACCAAGAGGTGCTGGTGGAGGGGCGGGACAAGAAGGGGTTACGTTATATTGGTCGGACGCGGGGTAATCGGGTTGTTCATTTTGAAGCTAATGATCGGTTAATTGGTGAATTAGTAATGGTTAAGATCGAGCGCGCGACGACTGCGGTGCTGTATGGGACCCTTCGTTTGGTCGGGGTTTAAGTGTTAGTCTTTGTGCAGGGTTCAGAAAAAAGAGTTCTGAGCTTGTGGAGAAAGCGAACGAGTAAGAGAAAGAGGGAGCATTTATGTCTCTTTTCCTCGCCACGCTTTTAGCCGGACTGTTTCTCGTCTTTGTGGGCGGTTTACTGGTTTGGAGTCATCCAGTGATTGGTTTAGGTGCTCGCGCCCTACCCAGATCAAGCTTTGCCGCGGGGTTACTATTTGGCTCAGCCGCCGGCTGGTTTATTTGGAGAATTTCTCAACTCAGCGAATCCGATCTTATTTTTGTTCAGACCCCGCAACCCATCATGGTGGGTTTTGCGATCTTAGCAGTGTTGGCTTTTATTTATACTCCCGAGTTTCTTGCCGTGCGTGGAGGTAGTGCGCTGATATTATTGAGTGCCGAGCCGTTGCTTAATTCTGCCTACATGGAGTATCAGTACCCGCAGCGACTTTTAATGGTTGGCGCAGTTTACCTAGGGGTGTGTCTTGGCCTTTATCTCGCGGCGGCCCCTTATCGCGTGCGGGATTTCTTTGGCTGGCTTTTTGAAAAACCCGCCCGCCCGCGGTGGCTGGGCAGTGGTTTGCTCTTTTACGGCGTCGCAACGGTGATCGCAGCTTTTACCTATTAAGCTATGGCTAAGCCTGATTCAACCCCCACCGTGCTTCTTATTTTAGCGGGTCCTGCTGGAGTGGGTAAAAGCACGCTGTGCGATCGGCTTGTGGCGGAGGTGCCTGGCTTTGAGCGAGTCGTTACTGCTACGACTCGACCTGCGCGGGCGAATGAAGTTAATGGACGAGATTATCACTTTCTCACGGAAACAGAATTTGATGCGCGCCTCGCTGGGGGGCAGTTTTTAGAGTGGGCTTGGGTCCATCGCAAATATCGCTATGGCACACTTAAGTCAGCGGTCTTGGATCGCTTAGCGCAGACTAACTTAACGGCGAATGTTGATGTTCAGGGAGTGCGCAATATCCGGGCAGCCGCAGAAAGCCTGCCTTTATTAAAAACTCGGCTCGTTACCATTTTCGTTGCGCCCGATTCTTTTGATGTCCTCCGGGAGCGATTGCAGGGTCGCGGACCGGTCAGTGGGGAGGAACTTGAGCGGCGTTTACAAAGTGCCGAACTAGAAATGGCAGAACGAAATTCCTACGACTATGTTATTCATAGCGGGAGTAAGGAACAGGACTTTCGCGCTTTATTAGCTTTTTGGGAACAAGCACGTCGCAAAGTGGCTAGCGCAAACACTTGATTTATGGCGCCGGCGTTGCGCTTTCCGGTAAGTGATCATTCCGACGGGCGCCGTTTTTTTAACCCCAGTGGACAGCGCCAGGCGGCGGCTTTTTCAGCCTTACTTAAATGGAGCTACCAGCGCTTAGTTTTGCGGCGTAAAATTAATTGGCCTAAAGAAATTCCGGCGAACTTGAGGGTGAAAATACCCCAGCAAATCTCACCAGGAAAGACGGCCGTCACTTTTATAGGCCACTCCACTTTTTTACTCCAGCAGGCTAATCTGAATTTATTAACGGACCCTATTTTTTCTGAGCGAGCCAGTCCTTTATCATGGGCGGGACCTAAGCGGGTACGCCCGCCAGCTTTAAAATTAACAGAATTACCACGGGTCCAGGTTGTCCTGATCAGCCACAATCATTACGATCACCTTGATCTTCCTACACTGCGCTGGTTGGCGCGCGAGCATCAGCCGCAGTTTATTACGACACTCGGCAATAAGGCATGGTTAAATAAGCACGGACTAAAGAATGTTATTGAACTCGATTGGTGGCAAACCCACCCAGCCACTGCCGAGCTCGAGGTAATCGGGACCCCCGCGCAGCATTTTTCTGCCCGCTGGCCATGGGATCGTTGCCAAACGCTGTGGGGTGGCTTTGCACTTAAGACAGCGGCAAAAAGTTTTTATTTCACCGGAGATTCTGGCTATAATCACACCTTTAAGGAAATAGGCGCACGCTTAGGCCCTTTTGATTTGGCGCTTATTCCGATTGGGGCTTACGAGCCCCGCTGGTTTATGCAGCCGGTGCATTGTACACCCGAAGAGGCTGTGAGGATTCACCAGGATGTCGGTTCTCGGCAAAGTTGGGCAATGCACTTTGGCACCTTTCAATTAACAGATGAAGGGATTAACGATCCCGCGGTTGCCTTGGCCGCCGCGCGAATTGCGCATAATTTAAATCCGACAGATTTTACGGTGCCTAATTTTGGAGAAACAAAATGGGTAGATTAGTTTTTCGGTGGAAATAGACATAAAAAAGCCCAGCACTCGGGCTGGGCTTAAGAATTAAATTAATCTGTAAGATTATTTGTGACGGTCGTTATAGAAGCTAACAAAATCAGTGGTTAGATCGAGCTCTGGCTTAGCGTTCAGCACGGCTTCACCCAGTTTAGCCAAATCAAGCAAGAGATCGATGTTGTGCTCTTTGGAGAACGCGCGGATCTCTTTGCCGATTTCAGCGGCAATCGGAGCCTGGAGCTCTTGGACGCGCTTATTATAAGCTTCTTGAGCCGCTTGTTGTTTACCTTGCAGTTCCTGCTGTAATTTTTGTCCAGCCGCTTGCTGCTCTGCCATCGCTTTAGCGTTAGCCTTTGGATCGACGTTGAGCTTGGTGAGTTCTCCAACGATGGTCCGCAGCTTTTCGTTTAGTAAAGACAGCTCGCTTTGCGTGCCGCTAAACTCGAGTTCGAGGCCTTGGGCAACTTTCACGAGTTGTTTGATACCAGCCTTCTCATCAAGAAAGGCTGAGCTATTGATGTAAGCCAGACGGACAGGCTCAACAGTCTTAACCGCGGCTGCGGGTTGGGTTTGGGCCGTGAGAGGAGCTGCTAACGCAAGTGTGAGCAGGGCCGTAAGGAAGGGGATAGATGATTTCATGGGTGTTCAGACCTAGCGCCTGCTCGCCCTTTGGCAAAGTCAAAAAGCTACTTTATGGACGCCAGCTGGCCGCAACCAGCGGCGATATCAATGCCTCGACGCTGGCGCACGGTGCTAGGCAACCCATAATCAGCAAGAATTTGCTGAAAGCGTCGAGCGGCCTCTTGTCCAGTTGGTACACCACTATAGCCCGAGGTGGGATTTAGCGGGATAAGATTAACTTGGGCTGGTTGACCCTCCAGAAGCTGTCCGACAGCGTGGGCGTTCACGGCGGAGTCGTTTTGGCCTTCAATAAGAGTCCATTCGTAAAATATTTTACGTCGGAGTTTTGCACTGTAATAACGACAGGCCTCCATCAAAGCGTCGAGGGGCCACTTGGTCGCCACGGGGACGAGAGCTGCCCGTTCGGCTTGCGTGGCGCCGTGTAATGAGACGGCGAGGCTGATCGGGCGAGCTTCATCCGCGAGGCGAATAATGCCAGGGATAACCCCTACAGTACTGAGGGTTATTTTTTTTGCGCCCAGGGCTAAGCCGGTCTGATCACATAAAATATCAACGGCCTTTAGCACCGCGTCATAATTATGGAGCGGCTCTCCCATCCCCATTAGGACAATGTTGCGGAGGCGTTCATGGCGTTCGTGGGGCGAGGCTCCCTGTGGATTAGCAAGTGGTGGTGATAGGCTGGGTAAGTGTTTAGAATCACCTAAATTTGAGTCAGGTGTGACGAAGCCAAGCCGGCTTTTTTTAGGCGAGGTTATCCGCAGCGCTTGGTCGACATGGAGGGCTTGAGCGACGATTTCACCTGCGCTGAGGTGTCGCGCAAATCCTGTTTGTCCGGTAGCGCAGAATACGCAGCCCATAGCGCAACCAGCCTGACTACTAATACAAGCAGTGACCCGACCAGTATAACGCATGAGTACCGTTTCAATTTTTCGCTCATCCTCGAGCGCGAGTAAATATTTTCGGGTGAATCCATCAGCACTTTGGGTTTCGATGGCGACCGGCAAACGAGAAAAAAGTAAGCGGCTTTCCGCATGGATGCGGAAACGCGTGGGCAGCTCCGTCATTTGGGCCCAATCGCTCAATCCTTCATGGTAGCCATAGCGCCAAAGACGCGCGGCATGAACCGGGCTAAAATCCCAGCGGATTACCCATTGGCGTAATTCTTCACGGGTTAAAT
>CAIOCT010000011.1 GCA_903856725.1 uncultured Verrucomicrobiota bacterium | reverse complement strand
TGGGAAGCTGGTGTCCCTCGATACGGTGGCCAGCCTCCGACGCTCGGTGGGCCCTTTAAGTGTGAATCATCTGGGTCAATTACCGGCAGTCACCATTTCCTTTAATCTTCGGCCCAATGTTTCGCTGGGTGATGCCACGACCGCGATTACGGCGTTAGCGCGCGAGGCTTTGCCGCCTACGGTCAGTTATAGTTTTGTGGGCTCCGCCCAGGCCTTTGCTTCCTCTTTAGCGGGCATGGGCCTGCTGATTCTCGCTGCGATTGTGGTGATCTATATCGTCCTAGGCGTGCTCTACGAAAATTTTATTCACCCACTTACGATTTTATCCGGTTTGCCCGCCGCGAGTTTCGGCGCGTTAGTCACGCTCTGGGCCTTTCGGCAGGAACTTAATATTATGGGCTATGTCGGCGTGATTTTGCTCATCGGGATTGTGAAGAAAAATGCGATTATGATGATTGATTTTGCCCTCGCGAAAAAGCGCGAGCAAGCGGCGGGCTTTAATGCGGAACACGCCATTGTGGAAGCCTGTCTCGTGCGCTTTCGTCCGATTATGATGACCACCTTCGCCGCGCTCGCGGGGGCCATTCCCATCGCGCTGGGGCTTGGCGCCGGAGCTGATTCGCGCCGTTCCCTCGGGCTGGCTGTTGTCGGCGGGTTGATCGTTTCCCAAATGCTCACTCTCTATATCACGCCAGTAATTTATATTTACCTCGATCGCTTTGCGCACTGGCTAGATCAGCGGCGCCAGCCAGCAAAAGTTGGGTAACGTTGGTTTGTCCGCGCTCGGAGCTAGCATTAATCGATTCGTCATCGAGTCGCGGGTGAAGCTCGCGCGGGGCCCTGGCTAGACCTCATCGACGGTGGTTTACACGGCCGTCACCCAATTATCACCGGTTCGCCATAAAAGTGCCCTCTGTCAGCTTGTCAGGCTGGCGGAAAGTTGGGGATTTTATGGATGCATGAACACCCAACCTAGAAAGCACCGAATTCTTTTTCAATTAATGCTGACAGCTCTTTTAGCGCTGTCTCTTCAAGCGGCAGATGCCGGCAGTAGCACAAATTCTACAGCAGTTCGCCTCGAAGATTTTGAAGTACGCGCCCAGCGCTTATCGGCTCTGACCCAAGCGTTGACGGACAGCAGTCTCGCCGCCCGGCAACCGCAGTCCGTGCTGACGCTCGAGTATATTTCTAACAACGTCGCACCGACGGCTGATTATGCGACGATCGCCGCGTTGGCGCCTAGCGTGGTCAATATTGAGACCAACGGTCCTGGTTTGAGCGAAGCCAAGCACACGACCATTCGCGGCATTGATGATGGAGGTTATAACGTCACGTATGACGGCATACCCTTTGGCGACTACAATACTTTTACGCATCACACCACGAGCTACTTTCCTGCTAAGTTAATTGGTAAAATCGTGGTCGATCGTGGTCCGGGTACAGCGAGCACCATTGGTAATGCTACTTTCGGTGGCACGATGGCGCTTTACTCTAAGGACCCGCGCACGGTGCAGTCATTTGTCCCAACGCTGAGTCAAGGCAGCTATCACACCCAACTGGCCCACTTTGAGGCCAACACGGGCGACCTAGCCGCACTCGGTGGTGGCTCCGCCATTTTCAGTTATCAGCGGATGACGACCGATGGTTTTCGGACCGGCGGCGACATGGCGCGGGATACATACAACGTCAAATATCTGCAGCCCATCGGTCGTGATACGACGCTCACCCTCCTAAGCAGCATCAATAGAATCAGCTTTGGTAATCCCGGCACCGTCACGCAGTCGCAAATCGATTTATTTGGACGCAATTTTGGGCTCAAAGAAAATAATGAAGCCAACAAGATGGATCTTCTGAATCGTAAATATAATTATCAGGACAAAAAAGCTGATTTTGAATATATTGGAATCGAGAGCAATTTGAGCAGTGGGTGGCACTTGGAAAACAAGGTCTACACTTACTCTTATAACAATAAATCCCACGAGAAGCCAAAGGCGGGTAGCGGTGGTGCGGTCGGCAAGATGTTAGGCTCGGTGAAATTAAATGAATACCGGACTTACGGCGACAGCTTCCTGCTCACTCATGAATCGGCCATGGGTATTTTTAAGACTGGCTTCTGGTATGATAAAACAAAAAACCATCGGCACACGTACGGCGTTAATTACGACACGACCGGAGCCGATGCGATCGATCTTACCGCCGATGCGCTTTACAAGGCCGCCGCGCCCGGCGGCAATCCGCTGACGCTGCCAGGCCAGGCTGGTTATAATTACAAATATTTGCTCTTGGATCAAAACACGACCTTCCAGGCTTTTGCTGAATATCTTTGGCAAGTAACGGCTGAATTTAATCTGAATGCCGGAGTTAAGTATCAAAAATTTACCCGTGATATTGATGCCATCGTCAACCAGACGTCTGGCCGGCAGGCGCTCATGGCCACGCGCACGGACAAGAAGGCCACGCCTTCACTCACTGGTCACTATACGCTGACTAAGGATTGGTCGGCCTACGCCGAAATCGCGCAAGGGTTTCAGTCACCGTCTGAAGCGAATTCATTTTACGTCGATAATAGCAATCTAGGGAAAATTAATATTCAGCCCCAGATATCGACTAACTACCAAATCGGCACGGTGTTTAAGCAAGATCGGTTCAATGCTGATTTTAACCTCTATTATATCGATTTCAAAAATTATGCCTACAGCGGTCCCAACGATAGCTCGGGTGATCCGACCTACTATGGCATCGCGCAAGGGGCATATTACAGCGGAGCCGAAGCCCAGGCCACGTTCTATGTCGGTAGTGGGATGAGTGCTTATGCAAATGGCTCCATCAATAACGCCGTCTTCAAGGGCTCAAAATTGGATGTACCGACGGTGCCAACAACAACCGCGGCCCTTGGGTTAATTTTTGATCAAGGCGGGTTCTTTGGTTCCTACACTAAAAAGTATGTCGGGAATTGGGCAGTCTATGACAAAATTACCAATCCCGATGTCATCGGGGCCGGCGCGTCCCGTGTAGCTTACAGCAACTATTATTGGCTCGACGATGTTTCGATTGGGTATGGCCAAAAATATACGCACGGCTTTATCCGTAGCTTCAAGGTGCGTTTTCAGGTGGGTAATATTTTCGATCGCAAGATTCAGGTTCTCGACGGCATCACTTCGAGTGCCGCGAGTGCTTACACGGGAGACGTTTTCAACGTTTTGCCCGGGAGAAATTATTTCCTAACGCTTTCGGCTGAATTTTAATCTATCCCGTTCGGAAAACTTCTTAGCAACTTAGGCTGATAGGCCCCTCTCATATTGTCTTAGAGAGGGGCCTTTTATTTACCGTCTCCATGCATGTTAGAATATTGATTAGCTTCGGCTTGTCCCTCCTCCCCAGCTGGGCTGCCTCGGTGGCGGAACGTCCCCTGGCGCGCCACGTCGTAGTCGTGGTATTCGATGGCTTGCGGCCAGACTTTGTTTCACCTGAGACCACTCCGCACTTGGCGAAGCTCGCTGGTACGGGAGTATTTTTTGCTCATCATCATCCCGTTTATCTCAGTTCCACTGAAGTAAATGGCACGGCTCTCGCCACGGGAACTTATCCTGCCCATAGCGGCATCATTGCGAATAATGATTTTCGGCCACGGCTCGATCCACAAAGCCCGATCGAAACCCAAGCCCCCGGCTTAGTCCACCGCGGCGATGAAATCAGCGGGGGTCATTATCTCGCCCGGCCCACGGTTGCAGAAATTCTCCACGCGCAAGGTTTGGCGACGGCAATCGCGGGGACCAAGCACGTTGCCTTATTACACGACCGCGCCCTCCCATCCGCCACCCCAGAAGTTTCTGAGCTGGTGCATCAAGGTGAGTCTCGCCCTGCTTCTGTGACGACCGCGCTCAAGGCGGCCCAAGGGTTGTTGCCTAAGGCAACAGAGCGCGACGATAAAACGGCCCGCGATGATTGGACCGCGCAAGCGCTCCTCGGGACTCTCTGGAGCAAGGGCGTGCCACCCTACTCATTGCTGTGGTTGGCGGAGCCCGATAGTTCACAACATGCGTCAGGCTTGGGCTCGGCGCAATCGCTGGCGGCCATTAAAAAGAGCGATGAGAAACTCGGGCTGCTCGTAGCGGAATTGACGCGACGCAGTGAGCTCGCCACGACCAATATTTTTATCGTATCCGATCATGGCTTTTCCACCATTGCGGAAAAAGTTGATCTCGCGGTCGAGCTTTCGGTCGCCGGCTTCTCGGCCAAACGGGTGGCGCTTGGAGGGCTAAAACAAAGCGAGGTACTCGTGGTGGGGAATGGCGGCAGTTCGCTCATTTATGTAGGGGGACACGATGAGGCCACAATCGAGCGCGTTGTTGCCTTCCTGCAGCAGCAAGCGTGGACGGGTGTTATTTTCTCTCGCTCACCTCAGGCCGGCGCCTTCCCGCTGGCAGCGGCCAACATCGATGCCCCAGAAGCTCCGGATCTGGTAGTTTCTTTTAAATGGCAGGATGGTAAAAATGCCGCGGGCGTGCCGGGGCTGCAAATTTCTGACTTAGCGACAACCAGCCCTAAATTAGCCAATCATGCGAGCCTCAGCCCGTTCGATATGCACAATACTTTAATTGCGGCTGGGCCTGATATTCGGGCCGGCGTTATCAGTACATTGCCGTCGGGAAACCTCGATGTCGCCCCGACGATTCTTTGGCTGTTGGGACTAAAGGATGCTGCCCAGAAAATGGATGGTCGTGTGCTAAGCGAGGCCCTGAATCAGCCGGCGCCGCCGTTGCAATCCTATGAGCTGAAGCGGCTCAACGCTCAGCAGGAGATTAACGGTGGGCGTTGGACGCAGTATCTCCAGATCAGTGAAGTTAACGGCGTACGCTACTTAGACGCAGGTAATGGTGAGTTTAGCCGTGCGCCGCGCTAGACAGGTAAAACTCAGCCAGGGGTCTGGACTTCAAGTGCCCGCCGGCAGTTGGCGAATCTCAGGCCAGCGCTTCGCGGAGGGTCGCCAAGATATCCTCGATGGGCTCTAAGCCGACTGACAGGCGGATTAAATCAGGCGAGAGGCCATGAGCCGCTAATTCTGCCCGGCCCTCAGGTGAGGTCACTAGATCGTAGTGGGCGAGGTAAATGAAAGGTGAGATTAAAGTCGTGCGCATGCCGAAACTCGGGCCCTTAGGCAGTCGCACGCGATCGTAAAAATCTTTCATGGGGCCCTTGAGTGTGAATGAGATCATGCTGCCGACGGCCGTTGGGGAGCGGGCAATTTTTAGATAATTAGCACGGGAATCGGGCTGCAGCGCCCACCACACTTGCTGCACCGCCGGATGGTTTTCGAGCAAGGCCGCTACTTGCATCGTGCTCGTATTGATTTTCTGCACGACGTCTTCGGTGGCGCCAATCTGAGCGGCGAGCCGGGCCAGATCTCGTGGATGGACTGGCTCAAGGTATTCACCGACGAGCCGCCGCAGTTCAGCCGCATCAGGACCTTGGGGATTGACGACAACCGCTCCCGCGATGACGTCGCCTTCGTGCGCAGTGTATTTAGTGAGACTTTGCGCTACAAGATCAGCCGCTGGAAGCAGATCAACGTTGTAAGGTGAGCTGATGGCTGGATCTAAAATGAGCCGCACTCCATGTCGGCGAGCTAAGGCGGAGACGGCCGCAAGATCTGGCGTCTGAATGAGCGGATTCGTGGGCGCCTCAATAATGATTCCCGCGATGCGTGCGCCGTCGCTCGCCAACAAGCGTTCGAGCCCCTTGAGATCAGCCACTTCACTGTGGCGTAAATAATCACGCGCCGGGTCCGGGGTGAATTTTTTTAGCAGCGCGATCGTATCGAGATAAAGCCAGCCGAGCTGAATCCAAGCCGTGCGGCCGCGGGCCGCTTGCAACGTGCTAATCGCGCGGAAGGCGGCGTGCAGGGCATTCATGCCGCTCGGGGCCAGCATGAGATCAGGGTCGCTGAGCCCAGAGTAAACTCGGTGGAGGCAGCGCTTGATTTCAGCTGTAGCGTCACCAGCAAAAAGAGTTTCCGCGGCCGCTCCTGGGCGCAGGCCCCGTGCGACGAGCTGATCCTCCGCGGCGCGGGTAGAGAGAAAACCACCTAAATGCTGTAGAAATTGTTTACCGCGCGTGTTGAGTTCGGGGGTGTCGGTATGGGCAACGCCATTGATCCCCGCCTCGAGAAAGGGCCTAGCGCCGGCGGTTCCCGCTCGACCCAAATGGTCAGCGAGCGCCGCCGCCATCTTAGCTGAGGTCACTAGCCATAGCGAGCGGCCCGAAAATTTAGGCTGCTGTTGTAGTAGCTCACACAGTTGCTTAGCGTACGTATGCACAACAAAGCGTGGATAACCGGAAGAGATGTGCTGCGTGGTCTCGGTTCGGCCTTCTTCGTAGCCAATGACGTCTGCTAAGGTTGGCAGGCTGCAGGCTACCGAGTGGGGGCTGCCTGGAATACGTTGACCCAGAGGAATGGGAGAAAAGACGGACATAGCAAAAGAAAGCTTAGTTCATTCCTCGTCGGCCGGAGAAGCAATCGGGCGGTGTGTCATGCGGCTAGAGACGTCATAAATTGATATAAATAAGCAGCGGGGGCAGGGTCGGGGTCGATTATTTAAGCCGAAGGTGGGGTGAGGCGAGCTTGGACGGCCGCCAAGCTGAGCCCATCAATAGCGACGGCTTTGTGCGGTGATTTTTCACCTCGAATGAGGCGGACGGCGCGACGCGGGAGCGCTAAGCGTTCGGCGAGAAACTGGAGCAGGGCATCGTTAGCGCGGCCGTCGACGGCAGGCGCATGTACTTTAATTTTCAACGCAGTACCCAGCCAACCAACAATCTCGTCGCGGGGGGCGCGAGGGATGGTCTTCAGTTCCAATGTACAGGCGGGCATGGCCGTGAGCTTGAGCCAGAGTTTTATCGCGCGAAAGGCAAAACGTGTTGCACCGGGAGCGGGAAACCACGAAGCAGTGGGGGCTCATGAAAATACTTTCCTGGAATGTGAACGGCGTGCGGGCAGCTCTTGGTAAGGGTTTGCTGGATTGGATGACGGCGGCGCAGGCTGATGTCATTTGCCTCCAAGAAGTAAAAGCCTTGCCAGGTGACGTGCAGGGCGTGGTTTGGCCAGCGGGCTACACGGTGCATTGGAATGCAGCAGAGAAAAAAGGGTATAGCGGGACAGCCTTCTTTTTGCGACGGCCGCCGCTCGCGGTGACCATGGGGATTGGTTCACCGCTGCATGACGCCGAAGGCCGCGCGATGACAGCGGAGTTTGCCGATTGTTATGTGGTGGGGGTCTATGTACCGAATGCCCAGCCGGAGTTAGCGCGGCTCGGCTTTCGCCAAGCTTGGGATCGCGCCTTGCTGGCTTATGTGAAAAAATTGGAAAAGAAAAAACCGGTTGTTTTCTGTGGCGATCTTAACGTGGCCCATGAAGCGATCGATCTTGCTCGACCAAAAGAAAATGTGGGTAGCCCAGGATTTTCTGATCAAGAGCGGGCGGGGTTTCGGGATTATTTAGCGGCCGGCTATATTGATACCTTTCGGCATTTCGAGTCGGGGCCTAATCATTATAGTTGGTGGACGTATCGGGCGGGGGCTCGCGAGCGCAACATTGGCTGGCGCATCGACTACCTCATGGCTTCAGCAGGGCTCAAGTCACAGCTGCAGCGCGCTTGGATTGAACCCCAGGTAATGGGCAGTGATCATTGCCCCGTTGGGCTGGAGCTCGCCTGCCGATGAAAGGCGCTCGCAAAATCATGGCCACTCGCTCGATCCAGCTGCGCCGCTCCGGCGTGCACGGTTATGGTTTATTTGCGCGCGATTTTGTGCCACAGGGCGAGCGCGTGATTGAATATGTTGGTGAACGAATCACCAAGGCTGAGGCGCAGCGGCGCGAGGACCGTCGGCTAGCGCGGCGCGCGGCGGGTGGGGATGGGTGCGTTTATATTTTCGAATTAAATCAACGGTACGATATTGATGGGGACGTCGCTTGGAATCTAGCGCGGCGTATCAATCATTCCTGTGGGCCGAATTGCGAAACACAAAATATTGGGGGCCATATTTGGGTGGTCGCGTGCCGCGATATTGCGCCGGGAGAAGAGCTGACCTATGATTACGGATTTTCTTATACCGAGTGGCGGGATCATCCCTGTCGTTGCGGGACCACGGAGTGCGTCGGGCATATTATTAATTCTGCACAGCGGTGGCGGGCGCGGCGCCGTCAGGCGGCTGAAAATAGCTGATCGCTGACCGCGGCGGAGCTTGCTTGTTAAGCAACCTTTCCTTTTTGGCCGCAGAACCCATGCTGGCGGCGATGAAAATAAGTACGGACCTTGCCCCTTTGTTTTTAGGTAAACCGCGTTTAACGCTCACGGTTGCGGAGAGTCTGACTTGTGGCCAAGTGCAGGCAAAAATTGGGGCGGTGGCGGGAGCTTCAAATTATTTTTTAGGCGGGATCACGACCTACTCACTTGCGCAAAAAGTCCGCCAGCTCGGGGTTAACCGAACTCATGCGCAGCGGGTTAATAGCGTCTCGCAACGCGTCGCCGTCGAAATGGCTCAGGGTGCCGGCGCTTTATTTGGGGCTGATTTGGCACTGGCGACAACCGGTTACGCCGAGCCGAGTGTTGAGCACGGTATTGCGGTGCCGATGGCTTGGTGGGCGTTGTGTCATCGGCGGCCTGGCGGTAAGCACGTGGTTATTTCTGGGCAGGTGGAAATGCCGGGAGCAGACCGCGCGACGGCGCAGGCGCGAGTCGTGACTGAGGTGATGGCCGCGCTGGTGATTTATCTGCAAGAGTTCCGGCGGCTCAGCCGACCTAAGATGAGGGCATAAAAAAACCCGCCAGCTAAGGCGGGTTAGTCGCGGCTAACGGTGCGTTTATTGAGTGATGCGCGTCACGTGATCGATCAAGAAGTGGGCTTCAGTGGGCGGCGTGACCCAATCACTAAACAGTAATTCTGGCAGACGATTGGTGCTGCTGTAGAATAGGCGATTGGCTTCATCATGGGGTGACATGTAGCCGGTTTTAACGGCGGCGCTGAGATAGAGGCCTTCGTTATTAGAATACACTAAGACGTTTGCCTCGGTTTGAAGAGCCGAGGTGATTTTTTCGCTCTCCGCTGAGCGAATGCCGGCCAAGACTTTGGCTTCCGCTCCGAGATTCATGCGGTTTTTGAAGAGAAGGCGGGCGGTGGCATCGTCCATTAAAACATAAACCGCATTGATTGATTTGCCGCCCGCTTGCAGGCCGAGGCTGAGCTCGCCGGCGCGCAGAAAGGCGGGGACTGACCATTTGCCATTGGGGCGGCGCACTAAAGCAACCGCGTAACCATCTTTGATGCCGAAGATAAAACCGGCCTGGAATTGGTTGACGATGACGATGCCCCTGGCGCGACGAAGAATGTCCGTCGGGATGGCGGTCTTATAGTTGCCTTGGACGGACTGCAAAATTGCTTCGCAGCTATCGAGGCGCTCAATGACGGACGCGCGGGTTAATTCGCCGGCAGCGGACATGGCGCCCGCAAGGGCGGTGGCACAGAAAATGGCGGTGAGGAGCTTCTTCATAATAGTGAGATAATAGGCGAGTGCGCGGTCAGCGCAAAGCTGTTTTTGAGAACGGAATAAGCAGATTTAGCAGGTAAATGAAAGCCCTACTTCACCGGGGGCTTCTCATGAGTACGCTCTGGCGAGGTGGGGTGGCGCGGTTAGTCTAGCCCGCGTTGGGCGATTTCCTCTTCGTTCCAGCCTAAATAATGGCCGAGTTCATGCAGGTAGGTGAGGCGCACTTCATCGCGATAATTCGACTCATCCGCTTCCGCTAAGTCCCAAATATTATCAAGAAATAGCAAAATCTGCGGGGGCAAGGGTAGCGCGCCGCTGTGTTCAGCCCCGTGCTCATGCCCAATAAATAAGCCAAGCAGATCAGCCTCCATTCCATCCGCAATGAGGGCAGCCTGAGGGCGGGATTCATAGCATACCGGCACGTCGCGAGCGACGGCCTGAACGGTCGCCGGTAACCGATTCTGCGCGGCTGCCACCTCTTGCTCGGCAATCTGTACGCGTAGGATTAAGTTCATGGTTCAGAGTGAATAATGAGAGACAATGGTGGGGTAATCTTTCGAGGAGTAAAGCGGCGCAGCTCGGTGCGGCCGCTGGCGAGAATCGGAAGTGTTTTTAATGTGCGATCTAACGCAGTGATGAAACCAGGCTTGTTTCTGGGCGTCTTAGATCGAGTAACTATTAATCCCCACAATGAAAAACTTCCTTAAACTTATCGTTGCATTGATTGGTCTCCTCTTGCTTGCCGCACCAGCGCTGCGGGCTGAAGCGCCGCCGGCCCCGCCGGCGGGTCACGCCGAACATGGCCGCGGTCCTGGTGGTCCCGGTCAAATGATGAAGCGCGCCGCTCAAGAACTCGGCCTAAACGCTGACCAGCAGGCTAAATGGGAAGCCATTAATCAGCAGGAAAAAGCTGCGGCTGACGCGATCCGTAATGACAACACCATCGCTCCTGAGGATAAGCGCGCTAAGCTGCGCGAAGCCAATAAGCCTTTCGCCGATCAACGCCGGGCAGTTTTAAATCCCGAGCAGCAGAAAAAATTCGACGAAATGCGTAAAGCCGGCCCCCGTGGGCCAAAGAAAGACAAAAAAGACAAATAATGGCTCAGCGTCTTAGCCACTAGCAAATTTAAGACTTAAATTAGCAGGTTTTATTGGGAAGTGCCGCGCCGTAGGGCGCGGCACTTTTATTTTTGGACAACGGCTTAGCGCCGGCTCACGCTGCCGCTGGATGCAGCCGAAAAGAATAATAGTCGCCGGGGGTGGGGCCGCAGGATTTTTTGCAGCCATTGCTTGTGCGGAAGCCAATCCGCATTGTCGTGTGACCATTTATGAGGCGACGGCGCACCCGTTAGCCAAGGTGAAGATATCGGGTGGGGGTCGTTGTAATGTGACCCATGCATGTTTTGACCCCCGTGAATTGGTAAAACGATACCCGCGCGGTTCACGGGAACTGCTGGGCGCATTTCATCGTTGGCAGCCGCGTGATACGATCAACTGGTTTGAGCAACGGGGTGTAGCGCTAAAAATTGAGCCCGATGGTCGAATGTTTCCAGTGACGGATAATTCGCAGACAATTATCGATTGCTTGCGCGGCGCTGCTGAGCAGGCCGGCGTGTCGCTCGTCTTGCAGACTGGAATTAAATCAGTGCTGCGGCTCGCTCCGTCTGCGCCCGGTGCGGTTGGCCTTTTTCAGAGCACCTTAACAACCGGGGAAGTCGTAACAAGTGATCGGCTCTTACTCGCGACGGGCGGTAACCAAACTAATCTTGGCTTCACGGTGGCTCGGCAATTTGGGCACACCATTGAGTTACCTGTGCCTTCGTTGTTTACGTTTCACATTAAGGACCCGCGTTTAGAAGGCCTCGCGGGAGTCGCCGTGGAAGAAGCCCTGACTGCGGTCCAGGGAACAAATTTGCAGGCCAGCGGACCGTTGCTGGTTACGCACTGGGGGCAAAG
This sequence comes from uncultured Verrucomicrobiota bacterium, assembly GCA_903856725.1. Classification (GTDB taxonomy): domain Bacteria; phylum Verrucomicrobiota; class Verrucomicrobiia; order Opitutales; family Opitutaceae; genus Lacunisphaera. Next base: position 53,017 of record CAIOCT010000011.1, on the reverse strand, counting down.
CGGTCCCGCCATTCTTAAACTTTCATCGTGGGGGGCGCGCCTCCTCCATGATTGTGGTTATCAATTTACTTTGCTCGTCAATTGGGCACCGACGTTCAGTGCGGCCACGTTGCCGGAGGCTTTGGAGCAAGCCCGCAGCATGCATCCGAAAAAGCAGGTGGCGACATGGTGTCCGGTGGGTTTGCCGCTGCGCTTATGGGAAAAATTATTAATTGCTGCCGGCATCACCCCTGAGACCCAGTGGGCGCAGGTGTCAGGGACGGCGTTGCGATCGTTGGCTGCCCAAGTGGGTGCGGGTGAGTTTGCGGTCACAGGCAAGAGCGCTTTTAAGGAAGAGTTCGTGACCTGCGGTGGGGTGAAATTGAGTGAGGTAGACTTTAAGACGATGGAAAGTCGTCTCGCGCCCGGGTTGCATTTTGCGGGAGAAGTTTTGGATATCGATGGAGTGACCGGGGGCTTTAATTTCCAGGCTGCTTGGACCGGTGGTTGGCTAGCGGGTCAAGCGATGGCGCGGTAAGCACGATTTATTCTGGCTTTGCACGAGCGGGTGTCACCAATCTGGCCGCCCTATGATGTCTTACGGTCAGTTGTTTCTTACCATTATACCGGTCTTTGCTATGATCGCTTTGGGAGTTGGATTGCGGCGCACGCGGCTGATCAGTGAAGCGGCTGAGTCGAGTCTGTTTAACTTGGTCGTCATGGTCACAACGCCCTGTCTTATTTTTGAATCAGTGGCGCTCAATCCGGCGCTGCGGCAACCGGGTAACTTATTATTGCCGCCATTACTTGGGTTTGGGCTGACGCTGTTATCAATGATTATTGGTTGGTACGTGGCCCGGGCGCTCGGGTTAACGATTGGCCACGGGCTCCGGACTTTCGCGCTGACAGTTGGCCTAACTAATTACGGTTATTTGCCGCTGCCACTTATGGACGCTCTGTTTGGTCCAGAAAGTCGCGCCGTATTGTTGATTCATAACGTTGGCCTAGAGGCCGCAATTTGGACGGGCGGTGTTTTGGTCGTCAGTGGTTTATCGCCGCTCGCCGGGTGGCGGAAATTAATCAATGCCCCCGTGATAGCGCTTTTGCTGGCGGTGGTGACTAACGTTACGGGCGTTGCTAGTTATCTGCCCGCATGGGTGATGAATTTTGTACACGCCTTGGCCGTGTGTGCGGTTCCGCTTGGCTTGCTTATGTCCGGGGTGAGTTTGGAGCCTCACCTCGCCGACCCTAAGCAATTAGTTAATCCTCGCGTGACCCTCATCGCTTGGTTGCTTCGCTTGGTCGTGCTGCCGTTTTTGTTGCTCAGCGTGGCCCGGTGGGCGCCATGCTCGGTCGAGCTCAAGCGCGTGTTGGTAGTTCAAGCCGCAATGCCGGCAGCAGTGGTCTCAGTGATTATTGCCCGAGTCTATGGCGGTCAGCCCCTGATTGCGGTGCAGATTGTGCTTGGTACAACGATCTTGGCGCTCTTTACCATTCCGTTTTGGTTGCGCTTTGGCCTGAGCTTTGCCGGGCTCGCGCCGTGAGTTAGGTTAAAATATCGGGGCCAGCGGGGGTGGAAAAAAAGCTCGAAATTACCGTCCAGCGCCACTTGACGCGGGTGCGTCGGGCGACCTGACTCGCCACATTATGGACTGGATCACTAACCCGCAAATTTGGATTAGCCTCATCACGTTGACGGCTCTCGAGATCGTACTCGGCATCGACAATGTTATCTTTATTTCGATTCTGGCGGGCAAACTCCCCGCTGATCAGCAAGCGAAGGCGCGGCAGACTGGACTCATGCTCGCATTGGTCACCCGCGTCTTGCTTCTCTGCAGCTTGGCGTGGATGGTCAAATTAACGGCGCCAATTTTTTCGGTGGGTGAGTTTAGCGTTTCGGGTCGCGACCTGATTTTGCTCGGCGGGGGGCTTTTTCTCATGGTGAAAAGTACCATGGAGATTCACGAAAAATTAGAAGGTAGAGAGGCCGCTACGCAGAAAAAAGGCCCCGTAAAATTCAATGCGGTCATCGCGCAAATTCTGCTACTTGATATTGTCTTCTCCCTCGATTCGGTGATTACGGCGATTGGCATGGCCAACACGCTTTGGGTAATGATTACAGCGGTCGTGATCGCGCTCGGGGTTATGCTGCGGTATGCGGGGGCCATTAGTGATTTTGTGCACGAGCACCCCACGCTGAAAATGCTCGCGCTGTCTTTTCTATTATTGATCGGCGTGACGCTGGTGGCCGAGGGGACTCATCAGCACGTCAACAAAGGCTATATTTACTTTGCGATGGCCTTCTCCTTCGGGGTGGAGCTGCTCAATCTAAAACTGCGCAAGAAATCGGCTCCCGTAATTCTGCGCGATGGGGCACCGTAAGTAATCGGGGGTAATTGGAGTTGGAAAAATCGTGGCCGGTGGGCACCTTATCGGCATGAAATATTTTATGTTATGGGGAGCGTTGGCACTCGCGCCTTGGCTTGCGGCCCAGAATCCTGCCGTTGATTTCGAAAAAGAAATCGCGGCGTTGGTGGCCAGTCCGACGGTGACGGTAGTGCATTTTTGGGCGCCGTGGTGTTCAAATTGCCAGGCCGAGCTTAAATCCGAGGGCTGGGCTCAGTTCGTCGCGGCTAACCCGCAGGTGAAATTTGTTTTCCTGAATATTTGGCATAAAGGCCAGAGCCCACTCCCCGTCCTTGCGGCCGCCGGTTTGAGCGCCCAGCCGAATTTATTGCTGCGCACGCATCCTAACGCTTCGCGTTTGGTTGCTGATCGGCTTAATACTTTTCTGGGCCTGCCCGTGACCTGGATTCCGACTACTTGGATTTTTCGCGATGGGAAACTGCGTGTGGCTTTTAATTATGGGGAAGTTCGCTTTCCGGTGCTGCAGCAGATGGTTAACGATGCGCAGAATTCTTGGGAACACTGAGTTGAATGTATTCGCTGTCGCCGGGTCGCGGTCCTCGCGAGTAATTAAAAAAAGACTTAATAATTTTATATGAAAAATATTTATGGTTGGCTGCTGCGGAGTGCACTTTTAGTTTTACTGCTGGCCCAGGAAATTACGGCAGCATCCACCGCTCACACTGCCGGGCCACTGCCCGCGGCGGCGGTCGCGGCCGAATCTGCGAAGGCCAATGCTTTTTTCGATCAAGTCTTTGATGAGGCTGTCGCCCGCAGTCCGATGTTGATGGGGACTTTGGGGATTAAAAAAGACATGGATCGATGGGATGATATTTCCGAGGCGCGCGCGCTCGAAGATTTTGCCCTGACGGTACAGCATTTCGCTGAATTAAAGCAGCGGATCAATTTTGAACTCCTTGATGATCAAGCCAAGGTAAGCTACCGAATGTTTGTTAATGAGGCGGAGCGGAGTATCGAAGGCTGGAAGTGGCGGCATTATAATTATCCACTTAACCAGATGTCGGGGCTGCATTCGGAGGCGCCGGCTTTTTTAATTAATTATCATCCGATTACCACTGTAGCCGAGGCGCGGGCTTACATTGCACGCCTGCGGGGGTTGGCTGGGTTATTTGATCAGCTCATTGCGGGCGTGAAGCTCCGGGAGACAAAAAATATTATTCCACCGCGCTTCGTGTTTCCTTTGGTGATCGATTCGATCAAAGAGGTGATCAGTGGTCAGCCCTTTGAGCAGACCGCAAAATCCAGCGCCCTGTGGGAAGATTTCTCCACTAAAGTCGGCGCCTTGACCTCGATTGATGCGGCCACTCGGGCCAGTTTATTGGCTGAGGCGCGGGCGGCGCTCCTGGAAGCGGTGGGGCCGGCCTACCAAAAATTACTCGAAGCGCTGAGCGCGCAGCAACAGCTTGCGACCGACGATGATGGGGTTTGGAAATTTGCGGACGGTCTTGAGTATTACGCTTTCGCGCTGCGTGGGTCGACCACCACGCAATTAACTGCGGCGGAGATTCATCAATTAGGGCTGCGTGAGGTGGCGCGCATTCATCATGATATGGCGGCGATCATGCAACAGGTTGGTTTCAAAGGAGACCTGCAGGCTTTTTTTAAATTTATCAAAGAGGACCCACAATTTTATTATCCCACGACTCCGGCTGGAAAGGCCGCCTATCTTAAACGCGCGAATCAAATCATTGATGACATGCGGGTTCGTTTGGATGAGTTTTTTATTACCAAGCCGCAGGCGCCGTTGGTGGTGAAGCCGGTGGAGCCTTTTCGTGAACAGGGTTCGGCGGGTGCTTTCTACGAGCAGCCTTCCGCCGATGGCACGCGGCCCGGCATGTATTACGTCAATACCATCGATATGCGCGGCGTACCCATTTTTGAAATGGAAACGTTGGCTCACCACGAAGCCATTCCGGGTCATCACATGCAGATCGCGATCGCGCAGGAGTTAAAAAACATGCCTAAATTTCGGATGTATGGCGGCAATACGGCGTACGCGGAGGGTTGGGCGCTTTACGCGGAATATTTCCCGAAGGAATTCGGTTATTACCAAGACCCGTATCAAGATTTTGGCCGACTCTATGATGAATTGTTGCGGGCCGTGCGCCTAGTGGTTGATACGGGGTTGCATGCAAAAAAATGGTCGCGCGCCCAGGTCATGGAATATTTTCGACAGAACACTCCCAATCCTGAGCGAGATATTTTTACGGAGACCAATCGTTATATCGTCTGGCCGGGTCAGGCGACTGCCTATAAAATCGGCATGCTCAAGATTCTGGAATTGCGGGAGCTCGCTAAAAAACAATTGGGGTCAGCCTTCGACTTGCGTGAGTACCACGACTTGGTGTTAAAAAATGGGGCCGTCCCGATGGATCTCTTAGAAGAAAATGTGCGCGCCTGGATTGCGCATAAAAAAAACTAAAGCGGAAACTTTAGGGGGTCGGCGTGACGCGGCGGAGATTGTCGCAAACAATCGCTGCCGCCACGGCGGCATTCAGTGATTCTGCGTGGCCATAGCGAGGAATCGTGACGCGTTGGGTTACGCACGCCTGCACGGCTGGAGACAAGCCGCGACCTTCGCTGCCGATCACAATCACCGCACGGCGTTGAGCTGCGAGAGCATGAATGGGCGCACCCTGCAGATCGCAGCCGAGCACAGCCGCGGTGCATCCCGCTAGCGCCTCCGCGAGCAGCTGGGTGTGGACAGTTACCCGCGCAAACGAGCCCATACTTGCGTTAATAACTTTTTGGGAAAAAAGATCAGCGCTATCGGGTGATAGCACGACGCGATCTAATCCGTACCAATCGGCTAGGCGTAAGAGCGTGCCAACATTTCCCGGATCTTGAATTCCGTCGAGAGCAAGAGTCAGGCCGTGGTTAAGCGTGCCTTGAATGAGTGGGGGGCGCGTAATTTTACCGATGGCTAAAATAGTGGCGGGCGTCGGGAAATGACTCGCGCGGGCCATCTCCTCTGGGGTGATTAGCTGAACTGAGCGGGCGGCTGCTTCCGTGGGAGGGGCTGCGTTAAACCAGGCCGCCGTCGCATAAATTTCTAAAAAAGGATAATGGGCGGCCAATAATTCGCTGATTACTTTTTCTCCTTCGATGACAAAAAGCTCCGTGCGCTCACGATTTTTTTTCTCGCGCAAGTCACGGAGACGGGAGAGTTCAGCTTTGGTCAAGGGCATGGTCGCAGCAAGGCAGTGGGTAAGACCGATGGCAATGGCGGCTTAATCGGCCGGCGGGCGTCGTACCAAGAGCCAATTGAGGCTAGCGATTGCGGCAATCGTGCTGATGACCACTGCATGAGTGAGGTTCATCTGGGCGAGCAGCGCCCCGCACAGGGCTAGGCCGGCGAGAGCGATTATTTCACCGGCCGGCAAGCGGAAGGCTTCCGCTTGAGGCCGCTGCTGACGCAAGCGGATGAGGGAAATACAGGCGAGCGCGTAGGTGACGAGGCGGGCGCCCGCTGAGATTACGGCGTTCCAAATAAAGTTTCCGTAAATGGCGAGAGCCAACACGAGGAGACACCATACTAGAATGGAAATATACGGCGTGCGAAATCGAGGATGGACGTTTGCGAAGACTGGCGGGAAGTCACCGCGTTCGGCCATGGCATAGGTCTGGCGCGGTACGCCAATAATCTGCGCACTCAGATAACCAGAAGTGGAAATCATGGCGCCGAGGGCGATGAAGGCAGCCCCGATCGGGCCGAGTAAGGTGCGGGCCGCATCCGCCAATGGGCGTTCACTTCCCGCGAGATTGGGCACCGTGCGCATGGCCACAATCTGCGTGAGAAAATAGCAGGCTGCGATCACGAGGAGCCCAGTGAAAAGCGCAAAAGGGATGTCGCGTCGCGGATTTTTTCCTTCGGCCAGCGGCATCAAGGCGGCTTCAAAGCCGCCGAAGGCAAATAATAGGACGAGCACGGCGTTGAGCCAGCCAGTCGTTGTGGCCGTTACGCTGGGTTGGGACCAACTCGGTCCCGACCACCAAAACCCCATCACAATCAGCAGGGCCAGCGGGAGTAGTTTGGCAGCAGTGAGCAGATTAGCGAGCCGGGCCCCTTGATCGACGCCGCGAATGTTCGTCAAGGTCAGGGTACTGAGTAAGCTGGCCATGATAACTATGCGCGGGATAGGCGCCGTAGCTCCGGGCCAAAATTCGCCGAGATACACAACAAACAGGTTGGTGTTAGCGGCCGCAGCCGTCAGCCGAACTAACCAAATAAACCACCCCATTTGAATTCCCCAAAATTGACCGCAGGCCTCCCGAGCAAAAAGATACGGGCCCCCCGCTTGCTTGAATTGCGAACCAAGTTCTGCAAACACGGCCATAAAGATAGCGATACCGGCTGCCGCGAGTACATAGGCCCAAGGAGCCGCCTCGCCTACAAATCGAACCAGATCATCTGGCAGCCCAAAGACGCCGCTGCCGATGACTGCATTAACCACGAGAGCGGTTAAAGACCACCGGCCCAGCGCGCGAATCAACTCTGGTTTCATCGCGGGCGAGGGCTGGCCGCTAAGAGGGAAAGCGGGGCGCTTCATGAAGAAACTAGGCTGTCAGGTCGGCTCAGGGGCTCAAGCCTGATGGTCATGATCGACACAACTTTTTGATTTCGCTGCGCAGAGGAACTGCTACCCATGAAGCATGTGTGCCGCCATTGTCTCCAAGCTTCGTTTGCGGCCGAAGCTCTCGGGGGATGTTATGAATGAATTGCCGGCAGTTGATTCGGCGCCCGCGGGGCCTCCGGCACTCCCGTTGGCGGCAAAATCATCGAGGGCAGCTGTAGAAAGTTCTGCTCCGCTGATGAGCACACTTAATCCCGATCAGGTGGCACCGCGATCAATCAAAAAACCTATTTTAATTTTTGCCGGAGTGGTTTGGTTAGGTGCGCTGAGCTACGGGATTTATTTTGTTTTGCTGGGGAAAACTCGGCCGCTCCCACCACCCCTGCTGGTAGTCAAGTCGGTGACCCCGCCTAGTCGGGTAACAGATTTGAAGCGGCTGCCGCCGGTGGCGGTGGCGATTACAGCGGTCGGTCCCATTGCACCCGTGCCGGTCGTGACGCCCCTGCCGCCTGCGCCTGTCGGGCCCCCGGTAGCCTCGGCTATTTTTAAAGCCTGGGTAGAGAGTCTCAAGATCAGTGGAGTCATTGCCACTGATCGTCCGCGGATTTTGATTGGGGGAATGGCCTATGCTGCTGGAGAGTTAGTTAATCCCCGACTCGGCATTAGTTTCGTCGGCTATGAGTCGGCGACTCGCCTGCTCATTTTTAAGGATAAGACCGGCGCCACGGTTAAACATCGAACCCGTTAGGCAGGTCATGCGTGTCAATACTGCGCTGATGGGGTCGATCCGATCGACCCACACAAATTGAAGTGGCTTCTGGCTCAGCGTTTAATGTGCAGCGAGCACTTCTTTGATGCTTCGCAATAGCTCGGGATCGGTCGCGATTCCCAGCACCCCATTGACCACGAATTGCACCCCGATGCACATAATCAGAAACCCCATGATCTTCGTGATCGCATTAACTCCCACCGGACCAATGAGCGCTACGATCTTACCCGATATACGAAGCATCGCGTAGGTGAGTGCGGCGATCGAAATAATTCCGGCGATGATCGCTAGGTAGTCAGTCCAATGAGTCGCCAGTGAGGTGAAGCCGAGCGTGACGGCAATCGAGCCAGGCCCACTGAGCATCGGCATTGCTAGCGGGGAAAAAGAAATATCGGTTTTCTTGCGAGCGGCCTCGCGTTCTTCGTCATCGGGTTTGCCGGGACTATGGTGATTCGTAAGCATGCCCATGCCGATGCCGGTCATTAGAATTCCCCCAGCAATGCGTAGGCCAGGAATCGAGATGCCGAAAAAATTCATGATAAAGGTGCCGCCGGTGAGTGCACCCACCAGAATACAGATCATATAGAAGCAGCCTTTGCGGGCCTGCTCGCGGCGGCGGGCATCGCTGTCGCCTTCCGTAATGGCCAGAAAAGTCGGAGCAGCAGCGAGGGGATTAATGATGGGCAGAAGCCCGATGAAAGTTCCCAGAAAAATTGCCCAGAGGTGAATAACGTTCGACATGAGATTTAAAATTAAGGGGCAACCATCATATTAATTTCACCAAACATCAACGGGCCCTTTCGGAACAGGAATCGATTCATGGCGTCGGCGTGCGAGTTCATCGGGACTGAGCATAAATGACGCCATCATGGGTTCTGGCTGAAAGCGCGGGAGCAGCTCACCCGCAGCGTCCAGGAAAGGCGCGCGCCACTTTTCATAATTCACAAGGAGGGTTTCAAATTCTGCTCGGGTGCCAAATTGGGTAATGCCCTTTTTAAATTCTTTAGCGGGACCGAATCGTTTTGCATACCAGCTCGCGGGTTTGCGGAAGAGGCGACAGCCATGATCTTCGCCAAAAACTTCGATCATCAGGTCAAGGTGGCGGCGCATAACGTGCACCCGCTCCCGGTAGCCAGCTTCTGGTCGGAGCTCGCCGGTTTTCAGGTAGTGCTGGGTGTGAGTAAAAATCCAGGGATTATAAAATGCCCCGCGGCCAATACTCACGCCGGCGCAACCGGTTTCATTGAACATATGGCGAGCGGCTGCCGGTGTGGTGACATCGCCGTTGCCAATCACCGGAATATTTTTCACCGCAGCCACCACCGCGCGAATGCCCGCTAAATTGACGGTTCCGCTAAAACCCTGTGCGCGGGTTCTGCCATGCACAAAAATTGCGGCCACGCCGGTGTCTTCTAGGACGCGAGCTAGATCTGGGGCGGTTAGGTTATTTTCATCCCAGCCCAGTCGCATCTTAGCCGTGATCGGGATTTTAACGGCGTCGACCATCCCGCGCACGAGCCGCGCGGTCTTGGCTAGCTCCGTCATCATCGCGGAACCACCGCCGATGCCAGTTACTTTTTTTACCGGACACCCCATGTTGATATCTACGGAGGCAATGCCTAGCGACTCCACGATCAGGGCGGCGTCGCGCATTTCTTCTGGCACGGCGCCGAAGAGTTGCACCGCAAGCCGTTGCTCGGCTGGAGCGGTGCGGATCATTTGCAGCGCGCGCGGGCTCTTTTCGATCAGAGAACGGGCATTAACCAGATCGGTCGTGGTCCAATCCAGTCCGCCAATTTCACGCACTGCCAGCCGGAAGGGCAGATTGGTGTAGCCCGCAAGAGGCGAGAGAAAGAGATTTGACCCGAATTCGTAAGGCCCAATACGCATAGTCAGCTCCAGTCGTTACCGCAGGTGGCCGTAGATGCAAGGATGGGCGGGGTGCTGAATCCGGCCATTGACCGAAGAAATTCTTTGGTCAAAATTGCCGGCATGAACGGAACTATTATTTTAGCGCTAATCTTGCTCGGGCTATTAGCGGTGGCGGCTTTAACTTTTAAGCCACTCAGAAAAACCATGGGCCTGTTGCTGGTGATTTTGGGGGCGATCGCGTGCCTTACTTTCTTCGGCTTAATCATCGGAGTGCCCATGATTATAGTCGGAGGTATCTTGCTGTTTATTTAAAGAAAATGCGCCGCGGGGCGCATTTTCAGCGCAAGGGTGGGGCGATGGCCGCGACGGCTCGCTTCATGCGCTGCAGCGCTTCTCGCAGGGTTACGGAGGGGCAGCCGAAGTTAAGGCGAACGTGCGTGCCGCGCGGTTCTCCAAAAAAAGAGCCTTCACTTAAACCGACGCCGTGTTGTTCAAAATGGGCAATGGGATCAGCGAGGTTGAGCGCCGCGACATTAAGCCAAGCAAGGTAAGTCGCCTCAATGGGCGCCTCGATGGTGATGCCGGGGAGCTCGCGCGCGACAAAATCAAGAATGAGATCGCGATTGCTCCGGAGCGTTTGGAGTAAAGCTTGGCGCCAAGGCTCGCTATCACGATAAGCAGCCTCGCATGCAGTAAAGCCCAAGGCGTTGACTTCGGCCATAATGCCGGCCGACGCGCGGACAAATTTGGCGCGCAGGGTAGCATCAGGAATAATGGCTATCGAAGTACCAAGGCCGGGAACATTATACGTCTTACTCGGCGCCATCAGCGTGATGGTGCGTTGGGCTATGGCAGTTCCTAAGGCTGCCGCAGGGATATGAGGGAGGTCGTCCAGAATCAGACCGCAATGGATTTCATCAGAACAGAGTATCAGATTATGGCGGATACAGAATTCGCCGAGGCGCTCGAGCTCTGGGCGTCGCCAGACGCGGCCGATGGGATTGTGTGGATTACAGAGAAAAAATAGCTTGGTGCTTGGCGTGACGGCTCGTTCGAGAGCCACCCAGTCAATTTCCCAGCGATGGGCTACTAGGCGCAGTGGCACCTGCGTAGAAATTCTTCCGCTATTTTTTGGCCCTGAAATAAAGGGCGGATAAACCGGCGTCAGCGTCAGGACTTCTTCGCCGGGTTCGGCGTAAGCTTGCGCAGTTAAATTGAGCCCAGCAACTAAGCCCGGTAGCCATACGATCCAGGTAGGATCGATCGCCCAACCGTAATGTTCGGCCATGGCGCTCACAAAGGCATCAACAGTTGAAGCGACTGGTCGCGCGTAGCCATAAATGCCTTCGGCGACACGATGCTGCAAGGCGGCCACGATGGCGGGGGAGGACTTGAAGTCCATATCAGCTACCCACAAGGGAAGGATGTCGCGGCCAGCATATTTCTGCCATTTCTGGGAGTCGGTGTTTAGGCGCTGAGGAACGTGTTCGAAATCAAAGGTCATGAGTAAAGTGAGTGAGTAAAACCACCGACCGCGAGGACGCCATGGAAATTTTAATTGGAGTGTAGGCCGTTCGTATAACCCAGTGGGCGGGGTTAAAGCGAGTGCTGGTTGCAGAAGAATGGATTGACGCTCGCGGGTGGGCCAGAAACATCGGGGCTATCTATTATGTCCCTTTCTTTTCCTTACGGCGCATTTAACACTCCTTGGGAGTTTGCTTGGGCGGTGCTCAGCATCGTGTTGATCGATATTGTGCTAGCGGGTGACAATGCCGTGGTCATTGCTCTCGCGGTGCGAACGCTCCCGCCGAAGCAGCGGTTGCTGGGTATTTTGCTGGGCTCAGGCGTTGCGGTCGTTTTGCGGGTGGGGTTGACTTTTATAGCCGCGCAATTGCTCGCTATGAATTATATCAAGCTGATCGGCGGCGGGCTCATTCTGTGGATCGCGGTAAAACTCCTGTTGGATAACACCGGGGATAAAACACACGGACAAGCGGCGGGCGGTATCGGGCAAGCGGTCTGGCTTATTCTCGTAGCTGATATTACTATGTCGATCGACAACGTGCTGGCGGTGGCAGGCGCTTCCAAAGGCCATTTCCCCTTACTCCTCTTTGGGTTGGGCTTAAGTATTCCTCTGGTCGTATTCACCAGTAATTTATTGGCCAAGCTCATGGATCGTTATCCGGCGATTATTTACGTCGGCGCAGCCATTTTGGGTAAGGTGGGCGGTGAGATGATCATGACGGATCGATTGGTCGAGGAAGTTTTTCATCCGGCGCGGTGGTTGACTCACGCGGTTGAGGGCTTACTCGCGCTCGGGGTAATTTTAGTGGCACTGGGCTGGCGGCGGACCCGTCGTTCAGCAAATCATTGACCAACGACTCGCGGCAGCTTTTCTGAATTTATAAATTTATGAATCTCCGTACTTATATTGCCTGGGTTAGTTTAATGCTGAGCTTAGGGCTTAGCCCTTTGGCACGGGGTGAGGCCACCGCGGAAGCAGCGTCCGGCATCGCCGTCCCTGCAGGCACCGCCAAAGCGGCTGCGCCTGATCTGCTCGAGCATTTAGTAGACGCGGTTCTTGAGAAATTTTCAGTCCGGAGCGGCGAAAATACCGCCGCTCACTACGGCATCGCGGCTTTATTTTTAATCGGTGCCATCCTGTTGCGCCGGGTTGCGACCACCATTATTTTTAATCAATTAAAGAAACTGGCAGCGAAAACTGAAACGACGCTCGACGATAAATTGTTTCCCGCGCTGGAAGCCCCGGTGGCGACCTTTATCATGCTGGTGGGTATCTTCAGCGCGCTCAAAGTGCTCAAGCTTTCCGAGCACACTGATCTTTATATCGGCTATGGTGCCACCGTCTCTTTCTCACTCGCCATTTTTTGGGGCTTGTTGTGCGCCCTGGATGCGCTGCTCGATCACGCGCACGAGGTTGCCTTGGAGCGGCAGATGAGCGTGGCGGCTTTCATGCCGTGGATTAAAAAATCCCTGGTCGCCATGTTTGTGGTGTTGGGGCTGCTGCTGACGGTCCAAAGTTTGGGTTATAATGTTTCCGCCATCCTGTCTGGTCTCGGGATCGGTGGTTTGGCCTTCGCCCTCGCCGCGCAGGATACGATCGCAAATCTTTTTGGCTCCATCGTCGTCGCGATCGATCAGCCTTTTAAGTTAGGGGAGACGGTAAAAATTGGCGCGCATGTGGGAACTGTTGAGGATATCGGGCTCCGTTCCACCAAGCTGCGCTTAGCCGATAAATCGCTCATCATTATTCCAAATAAAATGGTTTCTTCCGAGGCCATCGTAAATCTTTCTCGTTTTACGGGTCGCCGTGTAGAGCAAGTGCTGGCGCTTACCTATGCCACAAAGCCGGTCCAATTAGAGGCGCTGGTGCAGGAAATAGGTGATCTCATTCGGCGCGAAGCGGAGGTGAATCCAACTTCGGTCATGGTTTATTTTCGGGATTTGAGTCCTTCATCGCTGGATCTTTGGTTGGTTTATGTCGCCAAAGATGCTGACTTTCAGAAACACATGGCGTTACGGCAGCGGTTAAATTTGGCCTTCATGCGCGCAGTCGAAGCCAAAGGATTGGCCTTCGCATTGCCATCGCAGACGGTTTACGCTGCAACGTTACCGACCGAACGAAAGTAAAGCGGGGCGCTCATTGCCTGGGGACGACAGCCGCCCCAGGCGCGATTCTTAATCGAGCGTTTGGCGGTAGCGTTTGACGCCGATGGTCATCGCTACAGTAAGAAAAAGCAGCAGCGGCCAAAGCTCAGGAATAATCTCTGCGATGCCGTTGCCTTTCAATAAAATCCCCCGCGCAATACGAAGGAAGTGAGTGTTCGGTAAACAAGTCCCGATCCACTGGGCCCACTCCGGCATCCCTCGAAAGGGAAACATAAAACCGGAAAGTAAAATCGAAGGGAGGAAAAAGAAAAACGCCATCTGCACGGCTTGGAGTTGGTTTTTTGCTAGCGTAGAAAAAGTGATTCCCATCGCGAGGTTAGCCGCGATAAAAAAGAGCGAGACTCCGTAAAGCAGCATAAAGCTGCCCACCATTGGCACATGAAAAATAAAATGTGCGGCTAATAATATCAGGGTTACTTGCACGTAACCCACGGCAATGTAGGGCAAAATTTTCCCAGTCATGACCTCAAAGGGGCGAACGGGAGTAGCGAGCAAATTTTCCATCGTGCCGCGTTCGCGTTCGCGCGTGATCGCTAGGGCGGTGATCACCACCATGGTCATCGTGAGGACCACACCCATCAAGCCTGGGACAATATTGTATTGGGTGATATTTTCCGGATTATAGTGAGCGTGGATGCGAAAATCAACGGGGCCTGGTTTGGCGCGCAGTCGACTCAGGGGGCCTGGCAGATCGCGGTTAAAGACGCTTTCGGCCAGGGCGCGGGTCGCGGAAACGGCCGGCCCTACGGCGGCGGGATCAGTGGCATCAGCCTCAATGAGCACCGTGGGACGCTCGCCCCGCAATAACCGGCGGGAAAAGTCTTCAGGAATATTAATGATAAACTGCACATCGCCCAATTGCAGCAGGCGTTGGGCTTCACTTTCAGTGGGGGCTTCCCGCACTAAATTAAAGTAGCCGCTATTTTTTAGCGCGACAATGAGCGTGCGGGCGAAGGGTCCCTGATCTGCACTGCGAATAGCCGCGGGGAGATGTTTGGGGTCAGCGTTAATCGCAAACCCGAAAATGATGAGCTGCATCAGCGGAATGCCGATCATCATGCCAAAAGTAACGCGATCGCGTTTCATCTGAATGAATTCCTTCAGCACGATGGCCCAGAAGCGATGGAAGGTGAAACGCGGTGGATTCATGGGCGAGTAGTGCTCACGAGAAATTATCCTGAGCGTCATCCATTAAACTGATGAATACATCTTCTAATCCTGAGCGCACTCGCGTCCATTGGTGGGCAGGGGTGCGGATCTGCGCAATCCTTGCTTCGAGCTGGATGGCGTCTCGTCCGCTCACATGCAAAGTCGTCCCAAAGGCTACCACCTGCTCGATGCCAGGTTGACGGCGGAGTTGGTCTGCAAGCACGCGCAGGTTGGGTCCTACGACTGTCCAAGTGGAAAGTTTAGCCGCAGTGAGAACTTCATCAAGGGTCCCTCGGGTAAGAAGATTGCCGTACGCGAGATAGGCCAAGCGGTGGCAACGTTCCGCTTCGTCCATATAATGGGTCGTGATGAGTACCGTTAGTCCATCGGCCGTCAGTTGGTGAATGTGATCCCAAAATTCTCGGCGCGCCTTGGGGTCTACCCCAGCGGTTGGTTCATCCAAGAGGAGTAATTGGGGCGCATGAATCAGGCAGGCGGCGAGGGCGAGTCGTTGTTTCCAGCCGCCAGAAAGTTGGCCGGCGAGTTGGTGACTGCGATTTTGTAAACCTAATCGCTCGAGACTTTTCTCAACGACGGTCGCGCGATCGGGAATCGCATAAATCCTCGCGATAAAATCGAGATTTTCCCGGATGCTCAAATCTTCGTAGTAGCTAAATTTTTGAGTCATGTACCCGACATGCCGTTTAATTTCAGCTTGTTGGGTGCGTACATCATAACCGAGACAGGTGCCGGTGCCTGCGTCGGGCGTGAGCAGGCCGCAGAGCATGCGGATAAATGTGGTTTTTCCGGAGCCATTTGGTCCAAGAAAACCATAGATTTCACCACGTCGCACTTGAAGATTGATCCCGTTCACAACTGTCTTGTCGCCAAACCGCTTGGTGACGCCTGCAACATCAATGACAAAGTCGTCAGCTGGGGCGGAGGGAAGGTGAGCGGCCATAACGTTCCTTTTTAACCGGCTTCTGAAAAAGCGCGCCGGTTGATTTGGGGTGCTCGGGCCAGCAAGATTCTCGCCGTGGTTAGCCTGGGTTGAGCGCGATATCCATCAGTACCTGGGCACGGGTTCATCATATGAATTTTATAATTTGCAGAATAATGAGAGCGCTCAGGGATGAGTCGAAACGACAGTAACGTCTACCGGTTGGCCGGGATGAAGATCGCGGGTTGAGCTACGGTCAAAAAGAGCCTCCACCAGAAAGACCAGTTTCGAGCGATTTTCCCGATTATAGAGTACCGGAGGAGTGTATTCAGGTTGCGGTGAGAGATAACTGATATGCGCCGCGAGGGTCGGGCGCCCATTGATGGTGATCTGGAGGCGATCACCGGCTTGTAGGGTAGCAAATTCTGTTTCAGGTACAAAGAAGCGGACCTTGATATTTTCCGAGGGCAGCAGCGCGACGACGGGGGCAGCCGCAGCCACAAATTCGCCTTCGCGATACAGAGTATCGTAGACCAGAGCGGCGCGCGGTGCGGTTTGGGCCTTTTGAGCAACGCTCCAGCCGGCGCGATCGAGGAGAGCTTGGGTGGCGGCGACCTCAGCTTCTGCTGCGGCAATGGCATCGACGCGGCTCCCCAGTTGCGCCGTTATGAGCTGGGCCCCCGTTTGTGCAATGATCGCTTGATTGGCTTCATGATTAAGCCGGGCGCGATCATAATTGTCGTCAGATAGTACCGTAGTTTGGTGCAATTTAGTGGCGCGCTCTAATTCGCGAGCGGAAAGTTCGGCGGCGGTGCGCACTTGGGCCAAGCGCGCTTCCAGTGCGGCTAGTTCACTGGGGCGTTGCCCTTTCTTGAGGTCGGCCAGTTTGGCCTGCGCTTGGCGCAGGCGTTCGGCCATTTCGCGCAGGGACGCCAGTTCGGCGCTCTGTTCGAGGGTAAAGAGGGGCGCACCGGCCTCAACCCGCGCGCCTTTTTGCACGGCGAGTTTTTGTAATTGGCCCGCCAGGGGCGCGGCCACGTAGATAAATTCTCCTTCTAAGTAACCTTGCCAACTCGTGGTCGGTGGGCGGTGACAACCAGAAGCGACCAGCGCTAGTCCTGCCAGGAGTGCGGCCGCATATTTTTTCACATGACAAGCTTTCATGGCGGCAGCATGGCACGAGGCGAAGCCTTCCCAAGTCTAAAAGCTTTTTGGCGGGTGGCCTGTGCGCCCAAAAGTCTTGGGAAAATGATTCAATAAAAAAGCCGGACTAAGTCCGGCTTTTGAAAGTCCCTAGAGGCAAAGAGCCTTGCCGTGGTGCGAACAGTTATTCGCGACCGTAGCCGCCGCCATCGCGTTCGCCGCCGCCTTCACCGCGACCACCGCGGTAACCACCGCCACCGCCGCGACCACCACGGCCGCCGCGACCACCACCGCCACCGCCGCGATAACCACCGCCGCCACCACCACCTTCGCCGAACGAACGGGGGGCGCGCTCTTCGCGGGGACGAGCGATATTAACGGATAAGGCGCGGCCTTCGATTTCGTGGCCGTGAAATTGTTCAACTGCTTTCTGTGCTTCGTCGCCGTTACCCATTGTAACGAAGGCAAAACCGCGCGAGCGGCCAGTGAATTTGTCGAAGATAATTTCGACGACGTTGACGGTACCAACTTGGCCAAACAGGGCTTCGAGGTCCTGGGCGGTACTAGCGAAGGGCAAATTCCCGACGTAGAGCTTACTGTTTTCCATGGAATAATGAGAGCTGATGATGTCGCCCGATCGCTCGTCCCCGAAACTCGGATTTCAAATCATCACTGAACGCAGTGCTCACCTGACAATTCTCCGTAGCGATAGAATTTAACAAAAAACCAACTCAACGATGCGCAGGCTGAAGATTTAGACGTTTTAGGCAAGCGATTTTCCAATGCGTCGCTGGCGCCTAGCGTCGTAAAATTGAGACGGAAGCGGGCCGGATTAATAAATATTTCGTGCACCGCACCGCAGTTTGCATAGAATCGATTTTCCCATGTCCCGCCCTAACCCCATGCCGCTCCTTGTTTCAGGGAACGGAGTTTTGGTGCGACGGCTTTTCGGCTTAGCGTGGCGTTATCGTCTCCATTGTCTGCAAGTGCTCGGGATTCAGTTGATTTTACTTACCCTCGGAATCGGCGGTCTGAGCTTCACGGGAGTAGGGATCGATTATATCCGACACCAACTTGATCACACGCCCGTGGTTGGCGTGCTGCCCAGAGTGCTGCCCACTGACTGGCCGCCCATGCACGTGCTGACTCTCTTGGCGGGGCTTATTTTACTTTTCGCTCTCGTGCGCGCAGGGCTCAATTATATCTACGCGGTTTCGGTGAACCAACTGGTTCAGCAAAAACTCGTCGTCGATCTGCGCGGAGAAGTTTATGATAAGCTCCAGCAGCTAAGTTTTCGCTTCTTTGACGCGAACACGACCGGCTCAATTATTACCCGAGTAACCGGTGATGTGCAGTCAGTGCGCATGTTCGTTGATCAAGTGCTGATCCAGAGTGTGATCATGGCGATTTCGTTGACGGCTTATGTTTTTTATATGGTCAGTCTGAGCCCTAGTCTTACCCTCGTTTGCTTGGCAACTACGCCGGTCTTGTGGGTATTGTCAGCGTGGTTCTCGCGCAAAGTGCAGCCCGAGATGCTGCATAATCGGACATTAGTTGAGCGAATGGTCCAGATTTTGGCCGAGAGCATCCAGGGTATTGCTGTTACCAAAGGGTTTGGGCGTGAGGAGGAAGCCCGTGAGAAATTTGCGGCGGCAAACAATGCCGTGCTCGAGCAACAGCGAGATATTTTTTGGCATATGAGTTTGTTTTCACCAGCCGTCGGCTTCCTGACGCGCATTAATATGATGGTTTTGCTGGGCTATGGTGGCTGGCTGGTGGCCCATGATCGCCTGCCCCTCGGGACTGGGCTTGTCGTTTTTGCCGGTCTCCTTGAGCAGTTCTCTGGTCAGGTCAATAACGTCGCGAGCATCGTTAACAGCGTGCAACAATCGCTGATTGGCGCTCGGCGGGTGTTTGAAATCCTCGACGCTCCTGTGGAGGTAAAGAGTGCGACTGATGCAGTCCGACAAGCGCGATTCAATGGCGCCATCGAATTTGTGAATGTTTCTTTTGCTTACGACGGCGCGGAAGCGGTGGTGCGCGATCTTAATTTGGCCGTGCAGCCCGGTCAGTGCGTCGCTATTCTGGGGGAAACTGGAGCCGGGAAGAGCGTGTTGATGAGCTTGATTCCCCGCTTTTTCGATCCCACAGCCGGTCAGATTTTAATCGATGGAGTCGATGTTCGCCGGCTTAACCTCGAGGACTTGCGGCGTAATATCGGTTTAGTTTTTCAAGAAAGCTTCCTGTTCTCTAATACCATAGGAGCCAATATTGCCTTCGGTCATCCGCGCGCGACTCGTGAGCAAATTGAGCGAGCCGCAAAAATTGCCGCGGCCCATGATTTTATCACGGCTCTCCCGCAGGGTTACGATACGGTGTTGGGAGAGAGTGGTAATAGCCTTTCGGGTGGGCAACGGCAGCGGCTGGCCATCGCGCGGGCCGTCTTGCTAGAGCCAGCAATTTTATTGCTTGATGATCCGACCGCCGCGATCGACAGCGAAACCGAGCATGAGATTTTTGAGGCGCTTGATCGAGCGATTGCGGGCCGGACCACTTTTATCGTGGCGCATCGCCTGAGCACCTTGCGGCGGGCTGATTTTATTATTGTGATGGAAGCCGGGCGCATTGTGCAGCGCGGCACGCATGAAGAATTAATGCAGCGCCCCGGTCCCTATCTGCGAGTGGCCAATCTGCAGTTAGTTGATGGGCGTGATTTGCAACTGCTCGGCTTAGCCGGCGGGGAGGGCACCCCGTGAGTTCGCCCAAGCCACTCGCTCGGGCGATGACCCTGGTCCAGCATCCGCGGGATGAAGATGCTGATGATGAGCAATTCAAGCCGCTCGAATGGGGCCTGATTCGCCGCCTCTTTACTTATACTGCTCCGATTAAGAGTAAGGTCATCATCTTGGTGATTATGACGATTGTGCGCTCGGCGCAATTGCCGGCGCTCGGCTGGCTCATGGCGCTAATTATTAAAGGACCCATTACGGGGCGAGATTTTGTTGGCCTCGCTTGGGGAGTGGCCGGATACGGGCTCCTCGCGCTGACAACCGATGGGCTTTTTCACTTCCGGCAGCGTTTTGCTTTAGAGATAGGCGAGACCGTGGTGAATGGTTTGCGCGCGGAGATTTTTACAAAGTTACTGCGCCAGCCGATGAGTTTTTTCCATCGCATCAAGCTGGGGCGCATTATTGGCCGGGTCACCAGCGATGTGGAGGCGGTGCGGACTGGGATTCAAGATGTGCTTTTTGTTAGCGTGATTCAATTCGGCTCGATGATATTTTCCGCCGTTGTGATGGCGTGGAGTGACTGGGTGCTCTTTCTCGTCGTGCTCGCCCTAGCTCCAGTCTTGTGGCTCATCAGTCGGCATTTTCGTTCGCGGCTGAGTCAATACTCGCGGGCTTCGCAGGAAAGCTTTAGTCGGGTCACGGCGACTTTAGCTGAGTCCGTGAACGGCATTCGGGTGACACAAGGCTTTGTCCGGCAAGAAACCAACGCCGGCCTATTTCGCAGTTTGTTAGCTGACCATGCGCGCTACAATATCGCCCTAGCCCGTACCTCGGCCATTCTGACGCCGCTCTTGGAGTTGAATAGTCAATTTTTTGTCGCCATTCTTCTTTTGGTTGGCGGCGGCCGCGTGTTTCACGGCGATATGTCGATGGGCAGCCTCATTACCTTTTTTCTATTGGCCAATCAGTTTTTCGCGCCCATCGCAATTATTGGGAATCAATACAATCAGGCCCTCATCGCGATGGCGGGGGCCGAGCGAGTTTTTCGCTTAATTGATGTCGTGCCAGATTGGGTTGATGAACCGACCGCGGTTGATTTACCTGACCAACGCTTGTTTAACCAACCGAGCGGGGCGGTGGCGAGTGGGGCCCGAGTCGAGTTTCGCGATGTGACTTTTGGTTATGATCCTGCTCGGTCGGTGTTGCACGAGGTAAATTTTATTGCCGAAGCTGGGCAAACGATTGCGCTGGTCGGTCATACTGGGAGCGGTAAGAGCTCGATCATTAATTTGGTGGCCAAGTTTTATCTGCCTACCGATGGACAGGTGCTAGTCGATGACCGCGACCTCCGGACTTTGACTGGTAAATCGCTGCATCGGCAGATGGGCATGGTTCAGCAACAGAATGTGCTTTTTAGCGGAACCGTGATGGAAAATATTCGACTGAGTCGACCGGAGGCCACGGATCAGGAAATTCGCGCGGCGGCGGCTTCGCTCGATTGTCTTGATCTGCTGGAGGCCTTGCCGCTGGGCCTGCAAACGGAGGTAGGGGAAAAGGGGGCCGGGTTATCCGTTGGTCAGCGCCAGTTAATCTGCTTTACCCGAGCACTGCTGGCTGATCCGCGGATTCTCTTGCTCGACGAGGCGACGAGTTCCATCGATGCCCTCACCGAGGCGCGCCTTCAGCAGGCGCTCCAAAAATTATTGGTAGGGCGCACGAGTTTAGTGGTCGCGCATCGGCTCAGTACGATTCGGCATGCGGATCTTGTGCTCGTGCTTGACCAAGGAAGAATTATCGAACGCGGTTCGCATCACGAGCTGCTCACACGGCGCGGACATTACGCGGCGCTTTATCGTCAATTTGTGCAGGTTGATGATCAAGGGTGAGTCGTCGCAGACGAGCGATAGCGGTCGGTTGAAAATAAGTTGGGCAGAAACCCTTAGTTTCTCCTCTGAAAAAAGATGATTCTCCTCTAGAAAATCGTTGCATTGCCCTAAACCACCACTATCAAGAGTATCACTATGGCAAAAAAATCCACTCGTAAACCAAACGCCGCTTTCATGAAGCCGGTAACTCCCGATGCCAAGCTCGCGCTTGTCGTTGGTTCCAATCCGCTGCCCCGCACGGAAATGACCAAGAAACTCTGGGCCTACATTAAGAAGAATGGCCTCCAGGACAAAAAGAACCGCCGCATGATCAATGCCGATGACGCCCTCAAGGCAGTTTTCAATGGCAAGACTCAAGTGAGCATGTTCGACATGACCAAATTGGTCAGCAAGCACGTCTCGTAAGGCTTTTGCTTTTTAGCGAAATTTAAGAAACCGCCGCGGAGTAATCCGCGGCGGTTTTGTTTTGGCCCGGCTGAGACAGCTCGCGTGGTTTTGTGATTAAGCTGGGCCGCCTAAGCGGCGGCGTGGGCTACGGTGATTTTTGACTCCGCTCCTGGGCGGCTTTAACTCTACGGTTTTTAATTCTATGGTCGCTGATCCTGCTCTGCATCGCAGAGCTCTTGGGATGCTCTTGCTAGCCAATTTATATTGGGGGCTGAGTTTTCCGTTAGTTAAATCGATTGCCTTGGTCCATGCTCAACTTGTACCGGCGAGTAGCACTTGGTTTATCGCGGCCTATACGATCGCGCCGCGGTTTTTGCTCGCAACCCTGGTCCTCGGTTTGGTTCTCAGAAAAAAAATCGCGAGCATTACGCGGCTAGAAATTGAGCAAGGCTGGTGGCTCGGGTTGCTCGCGGGCGGCGGGATGCTGTTACAAAATGATGGGCTTCAATTTACTTCAGTATCCGTTTCTTCATTTCTGACGCAGCTCTATGCGATCATGATTCCCTTTTATTTTGCGCTGCAGGTGCGGCGTTGGCCGGCCCCCTTGGTCTTGGGTTGTGCGGCATTAGTTTTTGTTGGGGTCGCGGTACTCGGCCGATTTGATTTTCGGGAGATGCAGATTGGGCGTGGCGAATTCGAAACCCTGCTCTGTTCAGGGTTTTTCATGGCGCAAATTCTGCTGCTCGAGCGGAAGCGGTACTCGGCTAATCGGGCGCTCCCTATTACCTTAGTTATGTTTGTCGTGGAAGCGGGGGTGTTTTCAATCGTGTCGGGAGTGACCGCCCCACAGCTCAGCGATTTGCTGACGCCGTGGACCAACGGTCCCTGGCTCGTATTCACCGGACTGTTAACCGTATTTTGCACCTTGGGCTCTTTCATTTTAATGAATACCTGGCAGCCAAAAATCACGGCGACGGAGGCCGGGCTCATTTATTGTTTCGAGCCGATCTTTGCTTCGATCATGGCGTTATTTTTACCGGCGATTTTTGCCGCCTGGGCTGGGTTCACCTACGCGAACGAGCAATTGACCTGGCATCTGTTGCTTGGCGGCGGGCTCATCACTCTGGCCAACGTGCTCCTGCAGCTCAACCCTCCCGCGAAAGCTTAGGATTTTAAAGGGGCTCTCAGGTGGTTAACGAAGGTAACACGGCTACGCGTCGTAAGGAGGAGATCGCGCGCCAGGTGACAGCGCCTACGACGATGGCTCCGCCGACAAGGGCCAGCGGGCTGGGCTGTTCGCCGATGAAGAGCAAGACCCAGAGCGGATTCAAGATTGGCTCGATGACTGGGATCAGGACGGCTTCGAGAGCGGTAACATGCTTGAGCGCACGAGCGTAAAAGAGATACGCCAGACCGAGTTGAACCAAGCCGAGTAAGAGTAACGCCACAATCCCACTCGGGGCGAGGGGTGGCGCAGAATGCAGCGCGGGCAATCCAATCAGCAAGGCGAGCCCATTGCCTAAAATAATAGACTCAATGGAGGAGCCGTTTTTCTGTTTGCGGAGGAGCAGAATCATGAGGCCGAAGCAGAGGCCACTCGCGATTGAGACGGCGATTCCGGTAAGATCATGGAGGCGGAGGCCATCGAACAGAAAAATTCCCATACCGCTAAAGGTGGCCAGAATCGTCAGCCAGTCGGCCCGCGAGGCGCGTTCACCAAGCAGCCAGGTACCTAAAAGTGCGACCCAAACGGGAGCGGTATATTGCAGAAGAATAGCGTTGGCCGCCGTCGTGAGTTTATTGGCCGCCGCAAAAAGTACGGTGCAGCCCGCAAAAGCTACCGCTGCGCCAAGTTGCAGGGGTGACCAGGTGAAGCGCAAGGTCCGCCGACAGACCACGAGCAAAAATATGGCCGCAATGCCCCCGCGACCACCAGCCACCGCAAGACTCGGCCAGGCGACTGATTTCAGCAGCACTCCACCGAGGCTCCAACAGAGGGCGGCCAACAATAAGAGGCCGACAGATTTTCGATGGACAGGATCATTCACTCGGGGCCACTCATGACGAAAGGAAGGCGGCGAGGGAACTCTGAAAAATGAGATCAGCAGCACCGCTGTTTCGGGGCACTCTGCGCTCACTCCCGCACGCCAGAACGTTAACGGTTAGCCGAGGGCAATTATTTTCCAGCCTGAGCTAAAGCATCGAGTACAATCTGAGGTGTTAGCAATTCGGGGAGAATAATCGGTTGGGGTTTACCCGGAGCGTAAATCAAATTGAAAGGCACCGCGGAGCGATTCCAGCGGGCGAGCTCGGCGGTGATGAGGGGATCACGATTCGTCCAATCGCCACGGAGTAACACCGTTTGGTGCTGGGCCAGCGAGGCGAGCACCGCGTCGTGGTGAAACACGGTCGCCTTATTCGTTTGGCAAGTGGCGCACCAGCGAGCGGTGAAATCTACATAGACAAATTTGCCAGCGGCTTGCGCTGCAGCAATGGCCGCGGGACTCCATTTCTCCCAAGTGACTTGGTAGCTGTCGGCCGTCGTGGGGGCTGCGCTTGTTTTGGGCCAACCCGTATAAAGACCGCTCGCGAGAAGGAGTGCAGCGCCGATCCGACCGGCTAATTGGCGCTGAGGTTTTCCTGATGCCTGACCAAAACGGCCGTACGCCCATGCGGCCATCGCGACGAGCACGAAGCCGAAGGAAATTAATAACAGGGCATTGTCATCATCCTTAGTCTGGCCAGCGAGTACCCACAACAACCAGCCGACGGTCGCATAAAGTGGGAAGGCCATAAATTGTTTAAACGTTTCCATCCATGCGCCGGGTTTTGGGAGCAGTTTGATCGCCTGCGGAAAAATTGAAAAAAGCAGGTAGGGCAGGGCGAGCCCCAGGGCGATTGCGGTAAAAATCAGGAAAGCTTGTCCCGCGGAGAGGGATAGAGCCGCGCCCAAAGCTGGCGCCAGAAAGGGTGCACTGCAGGGGGTCGCGACGAGGGTGGCTAAAGCGCCGGTGAAAAAAGACCCAGCAAAACCATCCTGCATCTGCAGATTGCCGCCGACACTGGTGGCGGACAGCCCTACCTCAAAAAGTCCACTTAAGTTGAGAGCAAAAATCAGGAGGAATACGGCCATGCCAAAAACAAAAACAGGCGATTGGAGTTGGAAGCCCCAGCCGAGTTGAGCGCCACCAGCGCGGAGGATGAGGAGCGCGCCCGCCAGCGCCCAAAATGAAACCAGCACGCCGAGCGTAAAAGTCAGACCATGCGCGGTGATTTTTTTACGGTCATTACCGGATTGGTTAACAAAACCGAGAATCTTGATTCCGAGCACGGGGAAAACGCACGGCATCAGATTCAGAATTAAGCCCCCAATGAAAGCCAAGCCGAGCGTGGCGAGCAAACTGCTGGGAGCGGCGAGTGAAGTAGACGGCGGGGTCGGGTTGGAAGTTTGGCGCGTGACCGTCGGGAGGGTCGGCACTTCATCAGCACTAAAGGCCACATCGATTGCTAGACCGCCGTAGCTGGCACCAGCCGTCCAGCCGTTGGCTGAGGCGAGCACTCCGGTCAGGCGCTTCGTCGTTTTATCGGCAACGGCATCAAGCGGCAGGACTAATACCCAACCATCATTTTCAGCCGTCACTTTCGCGAGCTGAGTATAATCGGTGAAGGCATCCGTTGCGAAGAAATGTAGGTTCGTCGGCTTATGTGTATTACCCGATTTTGGGATAAGCCGGAGGGTTACGTTTTTCTCATCGTGTGTGGCCGTGAGATTCCACTCGGTCGCGGCGATGGGTAATTGCGCGCGGGCCTGAGTAATCGGCTGGGCCCATCGGGCGTCAGGTTGGGCGGCGGCGGCGACGTCGAGAGCAATTTCTAGTTTCGCCTCGCCCGGCATGCAAACGTCTTGGCACATGAGCCACTCGGTGGCGGCGGCTAGTTTAATTTTAGAGCCGGGCGCAAAAGGCACTGTCGCGATCTCTTGGTCGCCCGATATTTGTCTTGGATTTTCGCTGGCGCGAAAAGCAGGTGGGGTGATTTCTACGAGGAGGAATGATTCTTCGCTGTAGCCATTGCCCACAATTTTCCCAGTGGAGTCGCGCAAAATGGTCGGGGTCGGCCATTGAATTTCGCCGGCCTTAAAACCAGTCGGTAAGGTCCAGTTAATAGAAGTGGGATAGCCGGTGCCCGCGGCGATCCAGTAGCTGTGCCAGTGCGGGTCGTGTTGCATCCGCAGGGCAATCGTAAAAGGCTTGCCCGCTTCGATAGCAGCATTCGCAGATACAAGGGAGACACGAACGGAACCATTTTTAACTCCTGGGGATTCTGCGGCCCAAAGGAGCGCGGGCAATGCAAGCAAGACAGAGAAGTGGCGAAGAAGGTTCATCGAGTGAGTGGCGAGTGGCAGGCGACAAAAATACTATAGTGAAGAGTGGTTGCTAAGATGCGCGAGTCGGCTCTAAAGACAAGGCTCTGCCGATAGGCCGATCGGATTAACAAGAGTTTGCTTCCGTTTAAGCGGGGATGGCTTTGCAAAGTCAGCGCAATACCGTAGATTTATTTGGGCTGGTTTGGGGCGAGCGGGAAAGCTAGAACCTAGTTTTTCTATTTGTGAACTTGCCCCCTAAACCCCCGGCGCCGCCTGAGCAATGGTTCAAAGATGAAGTGCAGCCGCACGACACCTCGCTACGGGCCTATGTTCGCGGGCGCTTCCCGGCAGTGCGGGATGTGGACGATGTGGTGCAGGAATCTTATCTGCGCATTTGGCAGGCGCGGGCGCGGCACCCTATTCAGTCGGCGCGGGCTTTTTTATTCCGCATCGCCCGCAATCTGGCACTCGACATCGTCCGGCACGATCGCCGTTCACCGATTAAGGTCGTAACAGATTTATCTCACCTATTCGTCATAGATGATAGACCGGATGCCGCGGCGGCCGCTTCTCGTCAGCAGGAAATTGCCCTGCTGGTGGATGCGATCGATGCGCTGCCGGCTCGCTGTCGTGAAATTTTTATTCTCCGTAAACTTCGTGGGGTCTCCCAAAAAGATATTGCCGCCCGGCTCGGGCTTTCCGAGCAAACGGTCCAAGTGCAAGCGGCCCGTGGGTTGCGGCGTGTGGCCGATTCACTCCGCCGGCAACTGAGCCAACCATGAGCACCTCGACCTCTGGGCAAATTTCACCGCCGGCGATTGAAGCGGCGGCCGCTGATTGGGTGACGCGCTGTGATGCGGGTCTGACCTCCGCCGAGCAGCAGATTTTTCAAGATTGGTTGGGTGCGGATGCCCGTCATGCGGATGCCTTTGATCGGCTAACGGAGGCTTGGTCTGTTTTTGATCGCGTCCAAGGCGGTGGGGCGATCAGCGCGGTGCTGGCTGGATTGGCGGTGCGGGCTAAACACCGGCGTCGGCGCCAGCTGCAAGGAGCGGTTGCGGCGATGATCCTTTTAGGTAGCGGATTATTTTTACTGCGCTCAATTCCTAGCGATCCAGGGCCGATGAGTCGCTTGGCGGTGAACGGTCAGGTTGAGGAAGCTTCGATTGTGGCTAATAATGCTATTCGCCAGTTGCCGGATGGATCGATCGTAGAGCTGAAAGTGGGGGCAGAAATCTCGGTGCATTATGCAGTGGCTGCGCGCCGCGTAACGCTCCTCAAAGGAGAGGCTTATTTCCGCGTAATGAAGGATGCGACTCGCCCATTTTATGTGGAAGCTAACGGTATTGCGGTCCGCGCCGTTGGGACGGCTTTCTCGGTGCAGCTGCGACCGACCGCCGTTGAGATTTTTGTGAAAGAAGGAGCGGTTGATGTTGACCACGCCGTGGTCGGACAAGCCCTTGCCGGCGGCGATCGCCGCATAGTGCGGGTCAATGCCGGGAAGCGATTTGTCGCTCTGACTAAATTAAGGTTACCTCGATCGGTTAAAGGAACGGCGCCCGTTCACCTTGAATCATTCGCAGAGCCCCAGCCGGTATCTGAGGCTGAGATGAATCACCAGCTTGCGTGGCGTGATACTCGGCAAGATTTCAGCGGCACCACCTTGAGCGAAGCGGTAGCGCTATTAAATCGGCATAATTTAACCCAGCTACTGATTGAAGATCCGATGGTGGGGGGCTTGCGCGTCAGCGGGAGTTTTCGCTCGGATAACCCGGAGGGATTTGCGCGGATCGTTGGGGCGAGTTTTGACCTGCAAGCCGAGCGGCGAGGTGAGCATTTGCTCCTATTACGGCGTGCGCCCTGAATTTAGGCTGAATCCAGGGGAGCAAAAATAATTGTAACAGATTTTGCCTGCTGGGGCGTGGTGTAGGAAACCCCCGCGGTCTTCCTCTCGAAGATCCTTACAGTCGAATGCTTACCCCTGTCATATTTAAGAAAAGATTTGCGACCCACGGGCAAGGATATATATGTTATCTTTACTCAACAACTAAAGATTAAATTTAGTTAACCTTAGATAAACTCCGTCATCCCCATTTTGTGGCGGCCAATAACAACACACCATGACCAAACTAGGCTCGTTTCATCGTCTTCGAAATCATTACGCGTTAGCTGCGCTGTGCGCTCTGGCGTTCACGCTAGTATCCCATGCAGCTGATGTTAAGCATTTTAGCATCTCGGCTGCCTCCGCGACAGCAGCTATCAAAGATTTTTCTAGCCAATCGGGCAGTGAAGTCTTGGTACCCACAGATGCGGTCACTGGCATTAATACACAGGCGGTAAAAGGCGATATGACCGCGCGCCAAGCATTAGAGCAGATGGTTGCTGGCACAGATTTGGTTGTGATTCAGGATGAAAAAACGGGGGCGCTTGGTCTACGGCTTAATGCTGCTCGCGAAAAAAACGCCGAGAGCCGTCAGGCCACGGTCTCGACGGCCAAGGTCACAAAAAGTGAAACGGGCGCCCTTAAGCTCGAGACTTATTCGGTCCTCGGTTCCCGCATTCGGCAGACCGAGACCGCTGGCCCTTCCCCCGTTAGTTCATATGATAAAGAATATATTCGGGCTACTGGCTCGATGACGTTGTCAGATTTTCTTAATCAAATCCCGCAAACCTATGCGGGTATTGCCTCCGGTCGCGGGAGCGCGCCGAACGAATTGAATCCTGAATTCGGGCAGCGGACGGAGACGAGCACTCCGGCATTCAATTTGGTCTTAGGCTCTTCCGCCGCTCCTCCAGGGCAGACGGGTGTATCCGGCGTCAGCTTGCGCGGCCTCGGTTCTGGCTCGACCCTCGTGTTGGTTGACGGTCGGCGGGCGGCGCAATCCGGCAACGGCAATCGCTCGACGGACACGCGGCAGGGTTTCGTTGATTTGAACACGATCCCGTTAGGCATGGTTGATCGCATTGAGGTCATCACTGATGGGGCCTCGGCCATTTATGGCGCTGATGCCGTGGCGGGTGTTATTAACATCATTCTCAAAAAGAATTTCACCGGCACCGAATTATCGGGCGGCTATAAAGTCTCCCAGCATGGTGGCGGCGCGGAGCGGAATGTTTCCGTCATTAGTGGATTTTCCTATGGAAAATTGAGCGGCTCGGTAGCGATCGAGTATTATGACCGAGAAGATCTCAAAGCTTCTCAGCGTTCTTTCTCTAAAAACCAAAATCACACCGGCATTCAAGCGGGCACGCTGACGGCAACCGGCTTGCCTAAATACGGCGTCGATTGGCGACTTAATTGGGGTTTTCCAGCTGTAATCCAAGCATCCGGCGGGACTGTCTCCGGAGAATTTAATGCGCTCCCTGGCGTGCGCGTCGTCATGGTTCCCGTGGGAGCTACGAGCACCCCCACCTTAGCGCAATTTCAGACGGTGCTGACGCCGGCCCCCGGTGCTACCGTAGTGAATGCCTCGCAACAGCGCCGAGCCAATACGGCGGAATATCTCGATTTGATCCCAGAATCAAAACGGAAGGGCTTGAGCGGTAATTTCAATTACAGCGTCAATGATCATTTGGATGTTTTCACCAGTCTCCGCACCAGTGAAGCGCGCAGTTTTTATACGGCGCAACCCGGCGCGAATTCGATCACGGGTGGTTTCGGCTCTGCGGTGGTTTTGCCGGCCGCTTATAATCCATTTAATCAAAATGTGACCATCGGCATGATTCTCCCCGAGTGGGGTTCGCAATCCCAGCGCGTCCGGACTTTGGATGACGCGATTACGGCTGGTTTGCGGGGTAAGTTTGGCCAGACGTGGGAATGGGAGCTCGGCACCAATTGGGAAGAGCAAAAAGTTCGGCAGATCTCGCGTAATTTTAATCCGGCCCCGTTTGCCGCATTGTTAATCGCCGCCGATCCCGCCCAGCGTTTTAATCCCTTTATCGATTCCAGTGCCCCCGGGGCACCCTCCCAGGCGGCCTTGCTCGAGACGCTTGCGCTTTATCCGTCGTTGGCCTCAGTTTCCAAGCAGACCGGATTAGATTTTTCCGCCAACGGTAATCTGGTCGACCTCTGGGGCGGCTCGATGAAAATGGCTTTCGGTGGCTCTAATTTGAAGGGCGAGATGGAGAGCACCGCGGTCAATTATTCTTCTGTGCTGATTCCCGTCGCGACCATGACGACTGTCACCGGCGAGCAAACGACGAAGGCCATGTTTGCCGAGTTGCTTGTGCCGATCGTGGGCAAGCCCAATGCACAGCCGCTGCTGCGTCGTTTAGATTTAAATTTGGCGGAACGTTATGAAGATAACGGCCGCTTCTCCAAAACGGTGCCGAAGTATGGGGTCTCCTGGACTCCCGTGCAGTCGTTGTTAGTGCGCGCAAATTGGAGCGAGGGCTTCCGGGCCCCTGGTATTACGGAGTACATGGTCGCGCCATCAATCGTGACCTCCACCTTGCTCGATCCACGGCGCACGCCAACATCGACCACTGGGATTATAGAATCACGGGGTTCTAATCTGAATCCTCAGCCTGAGCTTTCGAAAAATACTTTTGCAGGCATCGTTTATGAGCCCTCCTGGGTTAAGGGGCTCAGCCTGCAGGTTAATTATTATGATACTGTGCAGAAGGACGTGCTGCAGTTGATCACGGCACAGACGATCATTAACAATGAGGCGCTCTTCACTGATCGCATCACGCGGGCCGCGGCCACGCCGGCCGATACTGCACTTAATCAGCCCGGACAAATCACGTCCATCAGTCGCGTGTTCGTAAACTTCGGCCGAGTGGTTAATCGCAGCATGGATTTCGTGGTAGACTACCGTTTGCCTGGAGAGCAATTGGGTCGCTGGCGCTTGAATCTTGCGGCGAGCCGTACGCTCGAAGCAACGCGTCAAGTGGCCCCGGGTCAGCCAGCCGTTATTCTCGACGACGATACCGCGGCACCACCCAAGTGGCGCATGAATGCAGCCATTTTTTGGAATAAGGGTGATTGGAATGCCTCAGCCTTTGTTTCCTATCTAGACGGGTTTGCCTCCAATAGTGCTGGCAGCAATTTAGTGGCTAACAGCACGGCGGTTATTTTTTATCCCACGCCGGCTGTGACCAAACTTGATATCCGTGGCGGTTATGAATTTCGCAAAGGTCTGTGGCGCAGTTATGGCAAGGGTCTGCGCGTCACCTTGGGCGTAAATAATGTTTTCGATCAAGAGCCGCCATTCTCTGATACCATGTGGGGTTTCAACGCGGGCTTACATAGTCAGTTTATTCTCGGGCGCAGTTACGAGTTCGCCTTCATTCTGCCGCTTTAATTATTCAGTGATTAGTTTTATGCGCCGCCGTGCAACTCTTCGCACGGCGGCGTGTCTATTTTATTTTAGTTATGAAAAAATCCCTCTGGTCGGTTGCAATTAGCTTGGTTTTTTTAACGGTGATGCATGCAGCTGCGGAGCCTGCCATCGTGCCGACTTCTACGCCGAGCGCGCATAATTTTGGACCAAAGGTGGGCGAGCTCGCCCCTGATTTTACCGTCGTGGGCCCTGATGGCCAAGCGATCAAGCTATCTGATTTTCGTGGCCGGACCGTCTTAATTGATATTTGGGCCACCTGGTGCGGGCCGTGCGTGGCCTCCATGCCCCATAACAGCGAACTAGCCGAGAAGCATGCCAAAGACGGCCTCGTGATCCTGGCGGTCTGCGCTGATGATGCCCGCAGCAACTATGATGGCTGGGTGAAGCGTAATGCCGCCAAATATAAATTCCTCACCGCGCATGACCCGGCCGGCAAAGACGGTTGGGATAAATCTGTTTTTAATACTCAGTATGGTGTCAGTGGCTTCCCCACGCTTTTCCTGATCGACAAAGACGGGAAGGTGGTCGGCTCCACCTCCGGCGGTGGCCCGGGCGAAAATCCGCACGTCACGCGCCTGCTGGCCAAAGGCGGCGTGCCGGTCGATACCTCGCATCTGCCTCCGGAGGAAAAGCGTGAGCGTCAGTCCATTCCCATGATAGGCAAGACGGCGGCAATGCCGATTGGGGCTATTCCGGCCAGGGCTAAGGGCACAGCCGCGCGCCCGCCAACCATTCGGTTAGGCTCACTTAAATTTGACGATACGGTGGCCGATTTCACCGCGATCGGCGTCGACGGCAAGGAAGTGAAACTCTCCTCTTTCAAGGGTAAGCCGGTGCTTATTTCCTTTTGGACCGGCGCGCGTTCGCCCAATGAAGATTTCGCTAAGCTCGCGGCAAACTATAAAGATCAGGGATTAGTCGTCTGGGCCATCAACGTGGCTACGGATCGGGCTGAATTCGACACTTGGGCAAAAGCTAGTGCGGCTGGCCTCGGTTACGCTGTCGCTTGGGATCCGGCAGGTAAGGCCGTTATGGAATCCCTTTCCTACATGAAATTTGGCATCGGCATGTACCCCGCGTTCATGGTGGTGAATGCCGGCGGCTATTTTCGCGGCGGCCTCATTGGTATGGGCCCGAAGATTGCCGGCTGGATACGCGCTAGTTTGCAGGTCGCCGATCTTAAGCTCACGGCCGAAGATAAGGCGGCGGCGGACAAAGTTATGGCCGAAATTTTTGCCGCTCGCGAAAAATCTGCAGCGGTTACCGCCGGCGGTGTGATGTCCGCAGCTACAATCGTACCCATGCCTAATAATCCGCCTGCGGCGCCAAAAGCCGCGCTGCTCGCCGTCGGCGCGCTCGCTCCAGATTTCCTGATGAAGGATGTTGCGGGCAAAGATGTCCGACTTAGCGATTTTAAAGGCAAGGTAGTGATCCTCGATTTTTGGGCCACTTGGTGTGGGCCGTGCATTAGCTCGTTTCCGCATACGCAGGAGATCGCCGCAAAATATAAAGACCAGGATGTCATTGTGCTGGGTGCAGGGACAAGCGATTCGATTGCGAAATTCCAGGAATGGATTCCTAAGAATCAGTCAAAATATCCGGACATTCATTTTGCGTACGATTTGAATGAACGCGAATCGCTCAATTTTGAAGAACGCGCTTCTGCGAAGCTCTATCATGTGGTGGGCATTCCGACGCAGTTCGTTATCGGCCGCGATGGCAAGATCACCGGTGTAGTGGTAGGTAACGGCGGAGCGGGGGATGCTCGGACCGAATTTGCGCTGGCTGCGGCTGGGGTAAAAGTAAACGACGTGACTCTCGCGCAGGGCAGGGAGCAGGTGGCTAAGCAGGAACAAGCTCGCGCGGCGACCACAACGGCGGCGGTCAAGAAACCTAAGGCTCCCTTTTATGAAAGTTACGGCAAACTCAAGGCGGGTGAATTAGTACCCGATTTCACCGTGCTTACCCCTGAAGGCAAAGAGGCAAAATTTTCCGACTACGCCAAAGGCAAAACGGTCATTCTTGATTTCTGGGCAACGTGGTGCGGGCCGTGCCAAAAGGCGATGCCACATTACGAGGAGATCCACCGCAAGTATGGCGCTAAGGGTGTGGTCATCCTTGGGGTCTGCGGTTTCGACACCCGCGCGAACTACGACAAGTGGCTAATCGAAAATAAAAATAAATACACTTTCGCTACCGCCTTTGATCCGGTCGGCAAACCGACTTCAGGTGACAAGGAGGCAATGCGTAAGACGATTATGATGCAGCTGACTCGCGGTGCAGTCACGCCGTTGCCAACGACCCTCGTCATCAATTCTGCGGGGAAGCTGGTCGGGTCTTATGTTGGCTACGGCGAGGCTACCCATGATGGCTTGGCTAATTTACTGATGATCGCTGGCGTCGAGCTCGCTTACGAGGATAAGCCGAAGATCTTTTTCCCAGCTGGCTACACTGCCAAGCCAGCGGTCACGCCGGCTGCCGTCGCCAAGTAATTTTTTTACATCGTTTAACCCTTTTTCACTCTATCATGAAATCAATCCACTCACTCATCGTTGGTGTTTTCAGCTGCGTTGCCACTTTGGCATGTGCCCAGATGCAAATGGCAAAAGCAGTTAACCAACCAATCGCTACGCTCGCGGCTGGAGCGGTGGCGCCAGATTTCGTGATGCATGATATTCACGATCAGGAGGTCCGCCTCTCGTCCTTCAAGGGTAAGGTTGTCATTCTCGATTTCTGGGCTACCTGGTGCGGACCGTGCATTGCCTCGATGCCGCACACCAATGCCATTGCCACCAAATATGCTGATCAAGATGTCGTCGTCGTGGCTTCCGGTACGAGCGACACCATTGCTATGTTCAAGAAGTGGATTCCTGCGAACCAAGCAAAATACCCCAAACTAAAATTTGTATTTGATCGTCATGAGCGCGGCGCGGCCACGTTCGAACAGCGCGCCTCCAGCAAGCTTTACGGCGTTACTGGTATTCCCACGCAGTTTGTCATCGGTCGCGATGGCGTCATCACGGCGACCATTGTCGGCAATGGCGGTGCAGAAGATGCACGCACGGAAGCTGCGCTAGCCAAGGCGGGCGTCAAGGTTGAGGCAGCGCGCGTCGTGGCGGGTGAACGGCAGCTCAAGGCTGCCGCCGAGGAAGAAGCCGACCGTCTAGCCGCTGCTAAGGAAGAAGAAAAAAATCCTAAGCCACGCTTTCGGGAAGCATTTGGCCAATTAAAGAAAGGGGCTGCCGTGCCTGATTTTACGGCGCAGGCTGCCGACGGTACTGCAGTGAAATTTTCTGAACTCACTCAAGGCAAGATCGTGGTGTTCATGGTTTGGTCCGCTGGGCACGGTATCCCGGCAGACATGCTCGCCTTCCAGGATGCGTGGGCCCGTCGTTATGCTGATCAAGGGGTATTATTCGTCGGCTTGGGGGCTTATGGTCCTCGGGAAGACTTTGCCAAGTGGCACGCCGCTAATGCCGCTAAACTGTCCTTCCCGGTGTTGTTTGACCCAGCAGGTCCGGCGCCACGGCCTAGTAAAGAAACGCTCAGTGAAATGACCGCAGATGAGAAAAAAGCTTTCTCGGCGGCTAATCGCGCTCATTACAGCAAGGTAATCCCGATGGCCTTCACCGGTGGCGCGATGGCGCCGGTACCAAATAATGTAGTGATTGATGCGCAGGGAAAATTTCTCGGATTTTACGTGGGGGCCGGTCCGTCAGCCGCTGACTCGTTGGGTAATCTCTTGTTACGCGCAGGAGTGAAGCTCGTGCCCAGCGATATGCCTCGTAAAATATTCACGGCTGAAGAGTCGAAGGCTGAGCCACCCGAAGCCAAAGTTTCCCTGTTAAAAATTGGGGCGGCAGCTCCTGATTTTCTAGCGACGAACGCTAGCGGCAAGGCCGTGAAGCTTTCTGATTATCGTGGCAAAGTGGTGATTCTTGATTTTTGGGCTACTTGGTGCGGACCATGTATCGCTTCAATGCCGCACACCCAGGAAGTGGCGGCTCATTACAAAAATCAAGGAGTCGTGGTGTTGGCTTCCTGCACTTCCGATGATCGCAAGAAATTCGATACATGGGTGAAGCGGAATCAGGAACAATATCCCGATATTAATTTTTCGCATGATCCGCAGGAGCGCGGGCCTAATCGGGCATCGCATAAACTCTACGGTGTCGGCGGCATTCCGCAGCAGTTTATCATCGATCGTGACGGCAAGGTCGCGGCGCTCGTGACCGGCTACCTCAAGGGGGAAGCAATCCTCGATGCCGCCTTAGCCAAGGCCGGTATTAAGGTTGATGCAGCCCTCATCGCTAAAGGGGCCGAAGACTTAAAGCAGCGTGAATCCATGCGCTGAATGGGGCCGTTGATTTTAAAACGTTCTTCATCACCAATCAGTGCGGCCGGCCACTATTTGGTCGCGACTAAGTTGCCTGAAGGCGCAATCGGTTTTGATGCGTAGTTAATCTAATTTTTTCATGGTCGCTGAGCGTTATTGTTTCTTGCCGCGTCCTGTCACGTCAGCTCTGACTCAGGAACCCTTAACTGTGGCTGAGCAGCGCGTGCTTTCGTATTTGGGTGTCGGTTATAGTAACAAAGAAATTGCCTGGTTTCTCGGTAAAGCTGAGCCCACGGTGAAGCACCAGGTCAGCGCATGCTTGCGAAAATTCGGGCTATCTTCCCGGATGCGGCTGATCGCGGCCTTGCGCGAGCAAGCCTGAGTCGGGTTAGCTGTGCTATCTCAATTCGCGCCGTCATTTCGTTCGGTTTATTTATTCTATGAAAATTAAATTATCGCTCCTCGTTGCTTTTCAATTGGGCCTATCGGTACTGGTCGCAGCCACCCCAGCGCGACCTTTTGCTCAAGCGATGAGCGATCTGCCGGTTGATCCGGCTGCGCATTTTGGCGCACTCCCCAATGGCGTGCGGTATGTGATTTATCCCAATCACGAACCGCGAGGTCGAGCGTCACTGCGCTTACTTGTCGAGGCAGGCTCGTTGATGGAGAATGAAGATCAGCGCGGGGTTGCCCATTTTCTCGAGCACATGGCCTTTAACGGTAGCCAGCACTATGCGCCAGGTACGCTGGTGGAGTTTTTTCAGCGCATGGGCATGAGCTTTGGGGGCGACACGAACGCTTCCACTGGGTTTGATCGCACGCAATATTTGCTGGAACTCCCCCATACGGATGTCGCGACGTTAACAGAAGGGGTGCGGGTGTTTGCTGATTATGCGAGCGGCCTCTTGCTCCTCGAGGAAGAGATTAACAAGGAGCGCGGTATTATTATGAGTGAGAAACGGACGCGCGACAATGTAGGGGCTCGCACCTTCCTTGCGCAATTTACATTTATGCTCGGCCAGACGCGCTTGCCCCAGCGCATGCCAATCGGTTTGCCTGCGGTGATCGAGCAGGCTCCTCGGGCTCGCTTTACCGATTTTTGGAATACCTGGTACCGGCCTGAGCGGATGACCGTTGTGGCGGTTGGCGATTTTGATCCGGCGGTATTAACCTCCCTGATCAGCACGGCCTTTGCTCCACTCGTTGCGCGGGCCCCCGCTGTGCCGGCACCGGAGATCGGCGTAGTGCCAACTTTTGCAGGCGTACGAGCTCACTATCATGCGGAACCAGAATCGCCGGCTACGAGCATTAGTATCACTAGCCTGTCCCCATTTGTCGCGCGGCCGGATACGGCAGCCAATCGGCTTAAAGAGCTTCCCCAGCAAGTAGCCATCGCGATGCTGAATCGACGTTTCAGTGAATTGGCCAAGCTGGAGGGCGCTCCCTTCAGTAGCGCCCGCGGCAATATTTCTGATGCCTTTCAATTTATGCGCGAGGCGGGTATTGATATCACCTGTAAGCCTGAGCAATGGGCAGCCGCTCTTGCGGTTGGCGAACAAGAATTACGCCGCGCACTCACTTATGGTTTTCAGCCAGGTGAATTAAAGGAGGTCGTCGCTAATTTTACGAATAGCCTAGATCAAGCCGTCAAGACGGTCGCGACCCGACATTCCGGGGAATTGGCTGCTGAAATTTTGGATGGGCTCATGGATCATGAGGTTTTCACGCACCCGGTGGTCGAGCGGGCCCTTTATCAACCGGCGCTTGATCAACTCACTGTGACGGCCTGCTTGGCCGCATTACGCAGCGCCTATCATGCTCCTGGTCGCTTTGTACTGGTGAGCGGCAATGCG
Organism: uncultured Verrucomicrobiota bacterium; assembly: GCA_903856725.1. GTDB lineage: Bacteria > Verrucomicrobiota > Verrucomicrobiia > Opitutales > Opitutaceae > Lacunisphaera. The sequence continues at coordinate 15,572 of CAIOCT010000011.1, read as the reverse complement.
CTACTCCCCGCTGCGGCCGACGAGGCCATTGCCGCAGCTTATAAAAAATCTCAAGATACCGCAGTAGTGGCGCCCGCTGGTCACGCCGAAGTGGCTTGGGCTTATGCGCAATGGGGCGTGCCAGGGAAAGTGGTGCAGCGCACACATATTGCTGATCTCGATGTCGAGCTCGTCGCCTTTGCTAATGGCGTAAAACTAAATCTGAAGAAAACTGATTTTGAAGCGGGTCGGATTCGGACTAACCTTCGCGTCGGTAATGGTATGATCACCGAGCCGAGTGGGCAGCGAGGACTCGCGGCTTTGGTGGGCGGCACTTTTAGTGCGGGCGGCCTTGGTCGGCATAGCGTCGATGAGCTCCGTCGGATTATGGCTGGGAAAAATGTTGGCGCTCAGTTTCAGGTGGCGGCGGATGCTTTTAATATTGCTGGTGGAACAACGCGCGACGATCTGCTGCTTCAGTTGCAAGTGGCATCAGCCTATTTGACTGATGCTGGTTGGCGGCCGGAGGCACTGCGGCAGTCACGCAAAAGTCTTGAGCAAATGTATTTGGGTTTTGCGCACACCGCAAACGGTCCCATGGCCACAGCGGTGGCGAATATACTTGCGAGTGGTGATTCTCGATTCGGTTTACCGGCGAAGGAAGTCATGCTGGCGAGAAATTTTAATGAAGCTAAAGCTTGGCTTGCTCCGCAACTCGCCGAAGGCGCGTTGGAAATATCACTCGTCGGTGATCTCGATCTTGAAGCGGCGATTTCAGCCGTAGCGCAAACGCTCGGTACGTTGCCCAAGCGGGCGGCAAAGCCGATGTTAACGGAGTTAAAGCAGCTCACTTTTCCCCGCGTGCCGTTTAATCACAGTTACACTATTGCGACAGAAATCTCTAAGGGCAACGTGGTGATTTATTGGCCAACGACCGATGGGTTTGAGGTCAAGCGCGCCCGCCGGCTTAACTTGCTGGCGAGCGTTCTTAACGACCGCTTGCGTGTTAAAGTTCGCGAAGAGATCGGTGGCACTTACAGCCCGAATGCCGGTAGCAACGCCAGTGATATCTTCCCTGGCTACGGCTACATTCAGGCTGGTTGCGTCGTAGATCCGGCGCAGGCGGATAAAATTGCGGCAGTGATTATTGCGCTTGGGGATGACCTCGCGCAGCACGGGGTGACGAACGAAGAACTGAATCGGGCGCGTCAGCCTGCACTAACGGCGGTAAAAGAGTCATTGCGGACCAACGGTTATTGGGGCGGCACAGTGTTGGCCCGCGCGCAAGAGAAGCCCGAGGCCTTAGAGTGGGCCCGCACGCGCTTGCCCGATCTAGAAGCTATTACGGCGGCAGAGTTAAGCGTGCTCGCCAAAACTTATCTCAGCGCTGACCGTGCCTCGCGGGTAAAAATACTGCCAGCTGTCGGGGTAAAAACTCCCGCTAGTCCGTAAATTTAGGGCCCGGCGCTCCTGCTGGTGCTCACCCCTAAACCCAGCTGGGTGGTGGGGTTGGCTCGCCCCGAGCTCTAGCCAGGCGGAGTGGCTGGGCCAAGGAAGCCACCTAGCGTTTAAGGCGCTCTTTGATTCTAGTTGTGCGTAGAAGGGCGAAGCTTTTGCTCATTCCATGGTGGTTGATTTTTCTAAATGGGAAGAGCGCTGTGTCACGGCCCTCACGGCGCAAGGCGGTGATGCTGCGCACGATCTCGCACACGTTCGCCGAGTAGTCGCCAACGCTCAGATGCTGGCTGCGAGTGAGTCGGCGCAACTTGAGGTTATCCTTCCAGCCGCGTGGCTCCATGATTGCGTGGTGGTGCCTAAAGACTCGCGCCAACGGGGCCGCGCGTCGCAGCTGGCCGCGCAGCAAGCTGTGGTTTGGTTGCGCGAGTGGCATTATCCGGAAGTTTTTATGGCGGACATTGCGCACGCGATCGAAGCGCACAGTTTTAGTGCAGAAATTATTCCGCGGACGCTGGAGGCAAAAATCGTCCAAGATGCTGATCGCCTCGAAGCGCTCGGGGCCATCGGGTTAGCGCGTTGCTTGATGTTGGGTGGGGCAATGGGCCGGCCGCTCTACACAGCGGAAGATCCTTTTTGTACGAACCGCGAGCCCGACGACCGCGCCGCCACGGTTGATCATTTTTATACCAAATTGCTCACACTAGAGCACACGATGCAAACCGCGAGCGGTCGGCGCGAGGCGCAAACCCGCACGGTTTACCTGCGGAATTTTCTCGAGCAATTACAACGCGAGCTCCCCTCAGCTCCACCATCCGTCCGTTTGTAATATATTATATTACAAACCGAGTGAGCCACTGGCTGGTTTAGTTGGTGGGGCCGGCTCGCGAGCTTGGCTTAGGGCTTTTTTAAATCAGCGCCCCGTAGCGAGCCCTATTTCCCCGGGGCGGGTTTCTTTAACGAGATGATTTGCTCGGCTTGATTGAGGCCAAGCGTGAGCTCGTCCGAGGTGATGTGCAAAATTTGCAGACTCAGCGGCTGTTCTTTGGTGCCAACTGGGATCATATCACCGGCTTTATATAAGATTTGATTGATCGCGAGGTGGGGCTGGTCGTTGATCAAAACCCCTCCGCTAATTTTCAGATTCGCGGCGTAGCGCGCGAGCATTTCAGCTTCGTAGGCGGCGCTTGTGGCTAGGGTGGTGGCCGCCCCTGCATCCGCTGGCGAGATTGGCACGGTCGAGTTATTCTCTTCGAAGGGGTTGGCTAAATGATTCGGCGCGAGTGGTGGCCGCAAGCGTTGCGCGAGGAGGAGATTAATGCGCGACTGGGTGAGCGCGTAGCGTTCGGACACTTTTTTCAACGTGCTGACTGAATCCACAGGATCAGCCGCTAGCAATACGCTGGCAGTTAAGTACCAGCCGGTGACAACAAAGAGCAGCAAAAGCGGCGGAAATTTCATGGGCGGCCAAGCAGTTCTAAGGTGCTCTCAAGGATCAACAGGTCGGGGGTGCCGGTTTCTGGCTTTAGGGCATCGCCGTTGCTCGGCGCCCGACTTAAGGTGTAGGTGCGGATTTTGAGCTGGCGCGGTCCGGTTTCGAGTTCGCGCAGAAAATGGATGATCTGGGTGTAGGAGCCCGCCGCTTGCAGCGTGAAAGGAATCGATTTGTAGAGGCTGTCGAGCGGTTGAGGTTGGGCGCTGAGTTGATTGAGCTGGGTGAGATGAATCCCGCTCGCGGTTTCAGCTTGGTAAAAATAACCGAGGTTATCTGCAAGATCCTCTTCCTTGATGAGGTGTTGATCAATCGCTTGCAGCGCAGTGGTTATCTTGGCGATTTCCGTTGTGATGCGGGGCTGTTGAACCAGTGCGCGGAGCATACTTTCGCTGCGGTAGCGGATGCTCGCATGCTCGCGAACGAGCGCCTGATCGTATTGCCACAGCACATAAGTCGATAGGCTCGTTATTAAGATCAGGCTTAGGCAGACAGTCAGCAGCACGTTACGCCGACTATAGGCCAAGCATTGCTGGAAGAAAATATTCACGGTTGGCCGCCTGCCAGCTTGCAGGTAATTTCAAAGGTGAGCATTTCGGTCTGCGCATGGCGTTCGAGAGAGGTGAGCACGATGCTAGTAAAAATGGGCCCGATGATGGCATCACTGCGCAGACCATTTACGTAGCGCTGTAATGTGCGCGCGGCTTGCTCGGATGGTTCATGTAAGGAACCTCGTAAAAGCACGCCGCTCGGGGTGCCGTTGAGACTTTCGATTTTCATTTTAGCTAGCCGAGTGCGACCAAAATGAGGAATGAGCGTAGCCACTGAGTAGGGCGCCCCCATCAGCGCATAGGCGTTATCAAGCTGGACCGCCTGTTGATTCATGTGGCGAATATCCGCATTCAGGGCATCAAAATCTTTCGTGTGCTCGGCAATCTGGCTTTGCCAGTAAGTGATATCGGTTTGCAGGGTGCTACTGAGATAGAGCTGCCAAGTAGTCACCATCAGCAGGCTAGCGGCGACAGCGACGGCGATGGTGTTGGTTAGGAATCGCTGCCGAACGATATCTTCGCTGGGAAGGTGAGTGGAGAGTCGGCAGTCGATGCGCCAAGGGGCTTGGTGCGCGTCGTCGCGCCCCGCGGTTGTCGATAAATTTGGTAATTCCGCCAATAGGCTGAGGACGCCGAGCCAATGAGCGCCGAAAGCCGTAGGGATATCACGTATCTGTAAATTGACCGTCTGCATCCAGGCGGTGCTATCGATAATTAAGGGCGTGCGGCCGACGACTTGAGCCAGTGGCTCGGTAATCCAAGCCAGCGCAGGTGGCAGGTAGGCGCAGTAAATTTCGCCCACCGGTTGGCCGGTAGTCATTTCATAAGAGTCGACCAGCGGCTTAAGATCACGACCAATGGCGCGGACAAGTTTAGAGGCGCGCAGCAATAAATCTTCGTCCGCATGATTCAAGCGGTCGCTGATGGAAGCAGCCTCGAGGAGGCCAAATTCTTTGCTGGTAGCTTGGACAATTGAGCTGAAGCCGTGACGGACCGGTGCCGGGCTGTGCACTCCCTCTTTGCCTATGATATAGGCCACAGTATGCTCTTGCTCGATGACGATAACTACGACCGCGCGCTTATCGTTACGGCTAGTCCGGTAATCAGCGATTGTGCCGAGCAGCGGCAGAATACTCATTTCTAGCCGATAGGGTAATAGCCGAAAATCAAGGAGGCGCTGCTGGATTTGGTGAACGTCGTGATGTGAGACCCCGCAGATCAGGGCGGGGCGAGAAGTGCCTTCAGGTAGGAGCGCAAGGCCCTCGGTCGGACTGATGGTTTGTAATTTCCACTGCTCAGGCTTTTCGATTTTGAATTGTTCTTTAACGAGAGCGGGCAGGTAACTCGGTTCAGCTAGTTTGCGCGGAAACACGCTTTCGCGGTGGAGCAAAAGGTCAGGGGTGCTGAAGCTGCTGATGGCGGGGAGCCAGCCTTTTTTTTGATCGAAATGCTCGTCCAGCCACTTGCGTAGACCGGCATCATCTTCACGGTCAAATTCGGCAGCGCAATCGAGGACCGCTGGGCTTTCATCGAGGCGGCTAATGCCAGCGACTAAAATCTGATAAGGATTAATCTCGATCAGCAGTCCGCGCCGAATCTTGCGTTGGAAGAAATCAGGAAATTTCACAGGCAACACAATCTAGATAGCCGTAGCCACAGCAGGCCGCGGTGGCAGGAAGCGAGAGAGAGAAAAGAAGGCTGACACTAGGATGAGTATTGAGGCTGCGTTGCTGGCGTCAAGGGGTCCGCCGATTATCAAGGCTGGGTGAAGCGGAGGGTGAAAATTCTGCGGCCGGTCCTGCGTTGAGGCGGGCCGCAACCCCGCCTCCATTGGCTAAGGCTACTTCTGGTAGAATTTCAATATTCCGTCTGCTGATTAATAATAAAAGGAGTGGCGATATCTGTAAACCAGTCGCGGGAGAGATTTTGCAAGGCCACATCATAATGAAGGATCGGACTGGGCGTGCTAAAATTAACATCAAACTGGGCCAGGATAGCCCCATAGAAGGTGGGGTTATTAGATGTAAAATTTATGGCAGCGTTAGTTTCAGCTGAATAGATCACTCCACGAAAAACGGCGCCAGCCCCACTGGGTCTAAAAGTGAAGCTGCGGGCCATGCCGGTGCTAAAGAGCGCCAGATTTTTCGGCAAGTTGGAGGTGGAATTATTAATGATACCGCCGGTGCCCGTGATATCGACATTGTTCGCCACAAAAATCTCGAGCCGCCCATTCGCATTGATCTGGATTTTTCCGCTACTACTTAAAATTAAATCTTGGGTTACAATCAACTTAACCGGGCCATTAATTTGCAGGGTATCGCCACTGCTGAGATTCAAATCAACAGGCCATCCCCACCAAGGTGAGGTATACCAGTATTCGGTGGGGCCACCGGCGGTGCCGATGGTTTGGGAGCCGCCGGTGACGGTCCCGGTGTAGTTGTTGATGGCGAGAGGAGTATTTACCGTGAAAAGAGGAATAAAAGCACTCTGGCTAAGGCGATTTGCATCATGACTGGTTCCCGTGAGAGATTTAACTAAGCCCGCGCTGCGGGAAAGGGCGGTGCCATACGTGGCGGCGTAGCCCTGGATGGTTGCGTTGGTGATGATAACATTGGTTCCGGCTAGGATCGCCGCCGCACTGATGTTGCTGCCGCCGTACGGACCGAGGCGAGAATCGTAGCTGTCGACTGTCCCGCCACTGGAAAAATTTACGGTGCCAGCTGAGACGGCGATCGCATTGCCAAAAAGTGGCGCCGGCTTAGTCGTGGCGACGAGGGTTTTTATAAAAATTCCTCCGGCGGGCAGGCTGACGGTTCCGACCGAAGTGATCGTCGGCGTATTCCCGGTATAATTGGCGACGGTGACCGTGATTTGACCGGTCGCACTCTGACCTAGATTATAGCCGGTAAAAGTGCGGGTCATAGCTGTCCCGACTGTAGTCCAAGCTGGCGATGTCCACTGAGCTGGTTTTTGGTTGAGCGACCAGAGGGCCTCCTCGAGGCCAATTTCTGCGAGAATGCGGGCTCGGCTTCGATGCAAATCACGGAAGCTGAGATCTAAAGAACGATAACAAACCATGAGATAACTGGCGAGTGCGACCGCAATCACGGCGGTAAAGCAAAGCGCGACGAGGGTGAGGGAGCCCCGAGAATGCTGCCCTGAAATAGTCGTCATTCAGGTACCGTTGGGGCCCTGCTTGTTGCGAAGCAGGAGGCGGGGTGAAACCGTTGCCAGGGTGACGGCTGTACCATCCTGAGTCGAGGTGCCGTTAATCGTAGGGCCGCGTTGGAGGGTAAAGGTACAGTCGATTAATTTAATACTCAGGGGGACGAGCGCAGTGGCGGTCAGCCCCGTGCCCAGAGTGGAATAATAATTGAAGTCAAAGGCCGTACAATCACCCATCAGTAAATAAATCGTCGGCGCTGGGCCAAAGGTCGCGGTGCGGGTGAGGGTCCGGCCGCTATAGGTATAACTAACCGTGCCGCTGGGAAGAGTGAGCGTGAGGCTGGTATTCGTTGAGGTGGTCACGGCGCTGGCGAGCTGAATATCTTGGCGCAGATAATTAAGCGCGAGGCGGCTTTTGTTTTCTAGGATTTGGAAGTTAGCCGTGCGGGTCATGCTGCGCCCCATAAAAAGATAGGTGCTCAAGACTGCAGCCATGAGCAGTGACCCCAAACTTAAACTAATGAGTAATTCGCTCAGCGTAAATCCTGAGCGGGCCGAAGACGGGTGCATTAGGATTTTTGGTAGGATAGTTGCAGCCCATTCCGTCCAAAATAGATTTCTGTCGAGCGGACATAAGGTCGACCTAGGTTATCGGTCCACGTTACGGTGTAGATAATTTTTTGATAATCAGGGCGAATATTTGATCTCACCGCGGAGAGAGAAAAACCGCCGGCTTGGGCTAATAAAATAGAATTGTTGTCTAAATTAAATTGGGTGGCGGCCCCTGCGTAATTTTCGGTGACCGCTGTCCCGGTGGGGTTAACCGTAATTTTATAGGTCGTGCCAACCGCTAGATTTGTGATCGCGGCCACGCTGCTAGCCCGCAGACTATCGATCTCTCCAGTCACGATCTGGGTCGCGATTTGCTGTTTGCGAGCGGTGGCGAGCATTTGGCTTCCAATGGTGATGGCTTGAATCAGGCCAATGAGTCCTACGACCAAAATAGTCGCAGCCATCATGACCTCGACTAAAGTAAAGGCAGTGGTGCGGCGGAGGAGTGTGTTGCTGGTGGTCAAAACAAAAGGGCAGGCCGATGGTCGAGCGGAAACTAGGGTGGGTCCGGCAGTGGACAAGATATAAGCAATCGGTTCGATGGCGCTGGCAGTTAACGCCATAAGCGTTCGAAAGCCGTAAAAAACTCGCCGCGCAAACCTCAGTCAGCCCATAAAGTTCAGGCTGGCTTGAGTGATCGCTCGCTTAAATATTGCGTTCGGTCCGCGGCCAAGCTGATTTAAAAATTCCATAACTTTTCCTGCGTCTAATCTTTTTCTCCCATGGCTAACCCACTCGCTATTCGTCCCACTGGGGCTCTCGACTTTTTATCTCTGGGGGCGCTCGTGCACCGTCTGGATCCTGGCATCATTCCGTTTCGCAAGGCGCAGCACTGCGATATCCATGTGAGCGGCGGGGAGTTTAATGTATCCGCCAATCTCTCTGATTGTTTTCGCCTGAAGACCGGGGTGGCCTCAGCGATGGTCGATTATCCGGTGGGTGATTTAATTGCCGAACGGGTGCGTGCGATGGGGGTAACGCCTTTTTACAAAAAATTTAAACATGACGGCGTGCGTGGTCCGAACATGGCTACGGTTTATTCTGATCGAGGCCAAGGCGTGCGCGGTCCGGTCGTTTTTTATAATCGCAGCAATGAAGCCGCCGCCCAGCTCAAGGCCGGAGATTTTAATTGGGCGGAAATTTTTGGTGGCGGGGTTCGTTGGTTTCACAGCGGGGGCATTTTTGCTGCACTCTCGGATACCACGGGCGAGCTGATCGTCGAGGCGATGCAAGCCGCGAAGGCGGCCGGCGCCGTAACCTCCTTTGATTTAAATTATCGCCAGAAATTGTGGGATATCTGGGGTGGCCAGACCAAGGCGCTCAACGTGCTGGGTCGGATTGTCGAGCACGTCGATGTCTTGGTTGGCAATGAAGAAGATTTACAGAAGGGCCTCGGCATCGAGGGTCAGGATGTAGAGAGCAAGGGTAAGCTCGACCCTTCCGCTTTTTATGCGGTCATTGATAAGGCAGTGAAGAAATTTCCTAAAGTTAAAGCGGTCGCTACCACGTTGCGTGAAGTGCATTCTACGAATCGGCATACGTGGGGGGCGGTGGCTTGGATCAAGGGGCAAACCTATCAGTCCCCCATGTGTGAACTCGACGTCGTGGACCGCGTTGGCGGCGGCGACGGTTATGCGGCCGGCTTTATTTATGGGTTATTGACCGGCGCCTCCGAGCAAGAGGCCGTTAATCTTGGTTGGGCGCATGGAGCGCTGCTTACCACTTTCCCTGGGGATACTAGCATGGCAACGGTTGAGCAGGTGCGCGCCTTTGCCCAAGGTGGTTCGGCGCGAATCCAGCGTTAAAGAGAGCGGAGACTTACCGCTTCGTGCGATAGTAAGTGGTTCCGTAGAGCACGATGGTATCAGGAGACACCCCATTCAATACTGCGTCTGTAGTGATGAGCACGGCACGGCCGTTGATGGTCGCGCCCCGAACCGCCTTAAGCTCTTCTTCGATTAAGGCGTGTTGCGTATTTAATTTTCCTAACCGCAGGGTGCCCGTAGCATCGAGGCTGAGCCGGCGATCACCGGCCTCGTGGCCAGTTGCATATTCGCCAGCTGAATGAGTCAACAGAGCTTGGGTCGCACTCTGGGGTAACAGCGTATAGGCAGGCAGCAGCGATGGCTTCGGCCGCCAGAGCTGCCAGGCGGTGAAGCCAGTTATGGTAAGAGTGAGTAGTCCGAGCATGACTAATTTAAGCCAGCTGCGCCCACGCTTGGCAGGCTTGGGCGGGGGGAGTGGGCTGGCTGACTGCGTCGACTGGGTTGCGCCTAATTTAGATCCCGTTTTAGAGTAACCATCCAAGCCGGTGATGGTCGTGCGGATGAATTTAATCGAATGCTCTTCACCGCGGAGGCTGCTTTCCCAGCCCACTAAGCACAGCCGGCGGTAGCGAGTGCGCACAACAAAAGTATTTTGCTCGGTCTTAACTCTAATTTCAGGGGTGGAGGGTTCGTAAATGGATAACTCGGCTGATAACTCGGCCAACAGGTAGAGAAGTTCCCGCAGCACTTCCGGGCTTACCTGAGCCAGCACCACATCAGGATACGCGAGACCAGCCGCCTTTAAATCAGGAGCAAGGTGGTGCAAGGTCACACTGTAAGCAGGATCAGTCATTAGGGTTCTAAAATGTAGAGTGGGCCGTTACTAGCCCCTAAGCGAAAAACGCCAGTGCTGAGGTTGCCGTCGTCAAGGGCCTCGTCCATGAGCAGAAGGATCGGTAGATCGACGGTCAGATCTGTGCCGGTAATGGTGAGCGCGGCGCGATATTTAATGCCTCCGTGTAGCTGATTATTTTCCCAATCGTAGTTACCACCGAGCAGCGTGGGCTTGGTCCAAGAGGAAATTTTTAGTTGGTCGTTGGTCATGCTAGGAGGAATAACGCCAGCCGTGGTCTCAGTGGGCCACGCGCCCGTCTCATGGGCGACCGATTGCAAGGCAGTCGCGAACACGCGGAAATCATTTACGAGGGTGGCTGCTTTCGCTTTTCGTTGCACGCGCTGATACGAAGGGACGCCCATGGCTAGCAATAGGCTGATGATGAGAACCACGATCATCAATTCGACTAAGCCCATGCCCGCCACCGAATGGGGGATTTTTTGTCGACCGACGGCGCGGTTGCGTAGTGGAACCATGAGCATCGGCTCATTTGGGAGCGGGGAAGCGATGAGGCAAGGGGGAATAGGCATCGGCAGGTCGCCCCCTTTTTTACTAAGAATTTCGGCTTCCGCTGTTGCCGGCTGGGCCCTACCTTAGTGGTTATGAGCAACGTTGTTCGGCCAGCCTTTATTTTATCCCGCGCCGGGTGGCGTGAAACCACGGTCTTGCTGGCAGTCGCCGGGCTGGTGCCATTTTTAGTTCACCTCCTGCCGTGGTCAGGGCATCGACCGCTCGGCGTTTATTTATTGCCCGTATTTTGGACAACTTTTGTGGCGGTTTATTTTCGGGGCCCATTCATCGGTTTGCTCGTGGGGTTAGTCACTCCCGTGATTAACTTGCTGATTACCGGACTGCCGGTTTCGACGAGCCTCATGGCCATGAGTCTGGAAATTGCATTTTTTGTGATAGTAGCCGCGCAGTGGCCGCGATTCCGTTGGGCGGCACCGCTCGCTTGGGTGGCCGCGAAGGGCCTAGCCGTTAGTGTGCAATATTTCATTCCGGCTTTTATGGAGACGGAATATCCTTGGCAGCATCTCGCTCGTTCGATGCAGAATGGCGGCGCAGGCCTAGCGGTGCTCGCCGCGATTAATATCCTGCTCGTTGTTTTTTATCCGCAAGCGGATGGATGGGAAAAAGAAATCTGAGCCCGTCGGGCTCAGATTCTAGGCCGTCTCATTTAATGTTACCGCACCACGCGGGCGCCGCCGCCCTGCATGAGTTTCTCCACTTCCTTCTGGGTCGCCATCGAAGTGTCCCCCGGCGTCGTCGAGGCAAAAGCTCCGTGCGCTGCGCCATAATCAACGGCTAGTTGAGGATCATTCTTAGCCAGAAAGCCAAACTGCAGTCCGGAGGCAAAGGAGTCGCCACCGCCAACGCGGTCTAGGATTTCGAGTCCAGGATAAGCGCGGCTGTCGTAGAATTTGCCGTCATGATAAAGAATCGCGCCCCAATCATTTTTGGTCGCAGTGATCACGTGGCGTAAGGTGGTGGCGGCCACTTTGAAATTAGGAAATTCTGCCACGGCAGTTTTAATCATCGCCTTGAAGGCATCTGTCTCGAGGTGCGCCAGCGTTTCGGCTCCTTTGACCGCGAAGCCAAGTGATGCGGTGAAATCTTCTTCGTTGCCGATCATGACATCAACATAGCGAGCAATCTCGCGATTGACCTCTTGCGCCTTCTTGAGACCGCCAATCGATTTCCAGAGGGAAGGGCGGTAATTCAGATCATAGCTGACAATGGTGCCGTATTTATTCGCGGCCTTAACCGCTTCGACCGTAAGGGCCGCAGTTGAGGGAGAGAGCGCCGCAAAAATCCCACCCGTATGAAACCAGCGCACGCCTTGCTGGCCAAAAATATCATCCCAGTCGAAGTCGCCCGGTTTAAGTTGTGAGGCAGCGGTGTTGCCGCGATCAGGCACGCCAACCGCGCCTCGCACGCCGAAGCCCCGCTCAGTAAAGTTAAGGCCGTTGCGCACGGTGCGGCCGATGCCGTCATCCTCGCGCCACTTGATAAAATCGGTGGCCACGCCCCCTTGCATAATAAAATCCTCAACCAGATGACCGACTTCGTTGTCGACGAAGGCAGTGCAGACCGCGGTTTTTAGATTAAAACACTTCCGGAGGCCGCGAGACGTATTGTATTCGCCGCCACCCTCCCAGGCGGTAAACGCGCGGGCGGTGCGGACGCGGCCTTCGCCGGGATCGAGGCGAAGCATGACTTCACCGAGAGAGAGCTGATCCCAGCGGCAAGAACTAGCGGGGCGAATTTTTAGTGACATGGTAGACGTGAGTAAAAGTCGGTGAGGCGAGCACGATTGGTAAGGGAGTCACGGCCAAAGCCAAGTTTGGAACGAGCATGGGCGGCACTTACGAAGCTGCGGTCAAAGCTTGCTGGTAGGCCCAGAGCATCTTGTTGGCGACGTAGCGGTCGATGGCGGGATAGCCGTTCGTGACAGTATCACTTTCATGGAGCAGCTCGAGGCCGTGGTCAGAGCGAAAAACTCCATCCCAGCCGATGGCGACGAGGGTGCGCATGACCTGGAGTAAATTAACGTTACCCGTTGGATCGGCATGATCCGCTTCGTGGAAGCGTTTTTCACCCGTGGTTTTAACGCTGCGCAAATGCATCCACGCAATTGAATCTTTAAATTCACGAATCATGCCAATGATATCGTTACTCGGCTCGGCGCCGTAGCTGCCGGTGCAGAAGCACAGCGCATTCGCTCGGTGCGGATGCAGCGCGAGGAGTCGCCGAATCTGCGCGGCGTTGCCGAGGTACGCGGGTAGGCCCAAATAACCCCATGGCGGATCATTGGGGTGGGCGGCTAAGCGCATGCTCCGCGCAGCCGCGGCGGGCACGAGGGCATCGAGGACGTAGCGGGCATTTTTCCAGAAACCCTCTTCGCCGCATTCCGCGTAGGCCTGTTGCAATGCGCGAAAATCTTCTGCGCTGTAACGTTTCGACCAGCCCGGCAGAAAAAGTCCGCGCGATAAATCAATCCGGTCCATCGCGGCGTGATCATAGGCAAGGCCCCGCGTGCCGTTCGCATGTAGATGGGCGACGGCGGTCCGCCCCCAGTCAAGCGGCATGAGATTATAGGTGATGATGATCTCGGGCTCCTCGGGGAAAACTTCCCGGAGGTGATCGAGGGTTTTGATATAATTTTCGATGTGCTCATCACGCTCGGGGCGACCTAGCTTCATCGCATCAGTCCAAAAAACACTCTCAATCGGCCCGAGCCCTAAGCCGTGTTCAGTGAGCTCGGTGCGGAGTAACTGCAGGTCCTCGCGAGGCCAGACTTCTCCTGGGGGGACATGCCCCAGATGAGTCACAACGAGGGGACGAGGCATCATTTGGCGAAGCCACACCAGCGGAACGCGGTCGGAATGGCCATACCAGCGAAAGGAAGTTTGCATCAGAAAATATCAGCGATGGAGGGCCGCTAGCAGAGCGACTTAATCATTAGCTTTTTAAGCTTTAGCGGCGGCGACAAATTGCTGGGCCCGAGCAGTAATCGCCGGCCAATCGCGGGCCTTGAGTGCGGCCGCTGAGACGAGGGCGCTGCCGGCGGCAGTGGCGAAGGCGCCTGCTTTGAGAAATTCACCAACGGTTTCAGGCGTAACGCCGCCCGTGGGCATAACCTCGATTTTGGGGAACGGGGCTTTCACCGATTTAATATAAGCAGGGCCAAAAAATTCTGCGGGGAAAATTTTCACGACATCGACGCCGAGTTCCCACGAGGTATAAACTTCGGTCGGCGTGAGCGCGCCACCCAGGACCGGTACGCCCAGCTCCTTGCAGACAGCGATCACTTCGGGACGCACGGCGGGGGTGACAATAAATTTGGCGCCAGCAGCGATGCCAGCGCGGGCGGTTGCCGCGTCGAGCACGGTGCCCAGACCGAGTAGAATATGCGGCAGCTCACGGGAAACTTGGGCGCACAGTTCGAGCGCTCCCGGCGTGGTCATGGTGAGCTCCAAGCAATTGAGCCCACCGGCCGAGAGCGCGCGGGCGCAGTCGAGCAGACTAGCTGGGCTATCGGCCCGAATGAGCGCGATGACTTTTTCAGCCTTAATTTTAGCGAGGATTTCAGTTTTGTTCATGGAAGGAAGGGAGCGGGAGTCACGAAAATGGGGTGATGAATTAAAATTATGTCCACGACCATCAAGGCGCGGGCGCGCTACTCAATATTTGCGCCTGTCATATCATGCTCCACCCGCCCACTTCGGCTTTTGGCGCAGATGGTAGAGGCGTTCACCGGCCTTGGGCTCGTAGAAAATTCCTTCGGCCTCACGATTGGCGTAGTCAGCTGGGTTGATCGTGCGCCAGTCGCGGTAGCCGAGATTAATTTTTTTACACGTCGCTTCGGGGATCCCAGTGGCGAGGGTCACGCGGACGCGTGGGGTCTCGCGGCCCGTCTTTTCATCGTAGGTTCCGATGCCATGCACGTGGGTGGAGTGAGCCATGGTGCCCCACGGTTCAGTCTTAAATTTATCCCACTGTTTGAGGAAATATTGCACGCAGTGGTAGCCGAGGCGCTCGATCATCTTGCCATGAACAAGCGAGATCTCGTGGATATGCGGCGCATAAATGATCAACTCCCCACCGTCCGCTACGATGGGCTCGAGTTTGTACATGCATTTTCCGCCCACCCAGAGCTCATCATACATTTTCGGAGCGCAGGATAGCACGGTATGAAAGGGGCGGTCTTTATAAGTGATGTGTAGTTCACGAGAAAGTTCACTGGCATCGTCCCAGGCTTGTTCTGGTGTCCCCGCGAAGAGGCCCGCGAGTTCGCCGTGGCCGTGCACAACCAAGCAGAAGCAGAGTTTGGGAACCGTGACCATGGCGCCGGCGCGATCGACTACTTTGCGCACGGCAGTCCATTTATTGCCGATAATCATCGGGTTGGTGACGACGGCGCCGAGCCAATGGAAGAAATTTAAAATGCCGGGTCCCGCCACGCCCGGGAAAAGATATTTATTGCCGCCCGAAAAACCAACAACTTCGTGGGGGAAGACGGGACCGCAAATAATGATTTGATCGTAGTCGAAAAGACGTCGGTTGATGTGCACCGGTACATCCATGGCGAAGAGGCCACCGGAGAGAGTCTTAATGTCCTCGGCGGGGATTGAGCCGAGGTCACGAAGAGCCGCCGGGTTGTCCCATTCGTGATTAATAAATTCTACATTTTGATAGGTAGAGGTGCGTTCCGCCGCGGTAATTTCCACGCGTTCATTGATGGCGTCCTCGGTCATGGCGGGGTGGGTGCCGAGCGCGAGCATGACATCAAATTTTTTGGCGACGCTGGCGATTTGCGCAAAGAGCGTCTTGAACATTAACCCAACGGGGGCCGTGCGGGTGGCATCGGGAATAATGAGGACAATTCGTTGGCCGCGATAATTTGCTGGCGGACAGGCCGATTGGACGAAGGCGCGCACTTGCTCAGCGGTGAGCGCTTGGCCAGTTGGCGCGAGGGAGCGATAGGGGGCGAGGGCCATGGGCAAAAGGAGTGAGTTCGGTCGGTGGCCTGATCGGCGTCAGCGGGTGTTAGCGCAACAGCCTTCAGGGCAAAGTTACCGTAGCGCCATCCCTGCAATATCAAATCTGGATTACAAGTTCATTAGCGTTCAGTGGGCATCCTGGGTCCCTGTCCG
>CAIOCT010000010.1 GCA_903856725.1 uncultured Verrucomicrobiota bacterium | reverse complement strand
GAACCGTGAGCTCGCGAGCGGCGCAGTTTAACGATTTTGCCCTGCGATGAACTCGCCCATGGATTATCCATGGGCCATCGAATTACTAGGTTTTGCGAAACAATATCGCGAGAGTGGGGCTGGGTATGGCCGTCCGGCGGTCGGCGGGCTGACGTTGCGATTAGCGCCAGGGCAGATTCTCGGTCTGCTCGGGCCGAATGGATCTGGCAAGAGCACCACGCTCAAGACGCTGGCTGGCTTACTGACGCCCACGGCAGGAGAATGCCGGGTTTTTGGCCATCAGGCTGACAGTATCGCCGCGCGGGCACTCATCGGTTATCTGCCGGAAACACCGCAGTACTCCCCCCACTTAACAGGCCGAGTTTTTTTACGCTATTGTGGTGGGTTGAGTTCATTGCCTCCCGCGGTGCTCGGTTCACGCGTGAGCGCAGTGCTCAGCTGGAGCGAATTAGAAAAAGCGGCTGATCGACTGATTGCGACTTATTCCAAGGGCATGAAACAACGGCTCGGTTTGGCTCAGGCGATGTTACATGAACCAGCGGTGCTCTTATTAGATGAGCCGGCGAGTGGGCTTGATCCGTCTGGTCGGCTGATTTTGAGTCGGCGGTTGCGGGAGCTCACGGCTGGAGGCACGACGATTGTGTTGAGCGCGCATTTGCTGACGCAAGCCGTCGATTTATGTGATCGGCTGGCGATCCTCGGGGCGGGGCAACTGTTAGTGGAGGGTACGGCGCAAGCTTTGCTCGGAGTGGCGCCGGCGCAAACACCCCAGCCCTCGCGGTTGGAGCAATTGTATTTAGAGAAAATATCGCACCATGGCTAGACCTGCCCATCAAGGAGCAATGGCAGCGGGACGCAGGATTCGGCTCATCGCTGAGCACGCGCTGGCGGAGGCGGTGCATCTTCGACTTACACACGGAATCGGGCTGATGAGTGTCGTTCTGATGGGGGCTGCGTACAGTTTACGGGAATTTAATTTTGGCGGGGCTGAGTTGAAATTCATCAGCGATTTTGGATTGGGCGCGATGGGGTTAGGCGGAACCTTACTGGCGGCGCTCGCGACGGCGCAGTTATTTTTTCAAGATTTAGAAACGCGCGCTATCTATGTCGTGCTAACGCGACCTGGCCCTCGTTGGGAGTATGTTGTGGGTAAATTTACCGGAGTGGCGGCGCTGCTCGCGCTATTTTTTGCCGTACTTAGCCTGTTGTTGGTGGGTTTGCTGCAAGTGCGCGCGGTGGGACTGGGTGGGGCGGATGTTCGTTGGGAGATATTATTGTGCGCCAGTGCTTTGCTCTGGCTGAAGAGCACGCTGATCGCCGCCATGACTTTATTCGTCGGCAGTTATGCGCGTTCTGCGCTATTCGCTAGTGGTCTCGGATTATTACTGGCGGCCGTGGGACAACTTCAGGCTTGGGCCCACCAAGGCGACTGGGATTGGGTGTGCGTGTGGCCGAATTTGGCATTATTTGATGCTCAAGCCACACTGGGGATTGGCCAATTTCCTTCGTTTGGCTGGATGATCGGAACGCTCGGATATTGGGCGGCGTATGGAGTGCTCTTTACTGGTTTGGCTGCCTATGTTTTTCAGCGCCGTGAAATTTAATCCACTGGGCGGGATAGTCGTCCTGGGTCTCCTCTTAAGCGGAAGCTCGGGGTTGCGTCGCCTCGAGCGGCGGCTCAGTGATCAGCCGGCCGAACGCGGGGCGCAATGGAGTCAATTAATTGGCCACGGAGGAATTGTTGCGGTGCTAGGTGGTATGCGTTCGGTTGTAGCTAGTGGATTTTGGCTGCAGACTAACCTCGCATGGGAGCAACGAGATGTTCGCGCAACTACGCTTGGTCTTAACCTAACGGTAGCAGCAGATGAGCGCTCGGATTATTTTTGGCTCAATGGCGCGCGAATGCTGGCCTATGATTTGTCGGAGTGGCGCGTGTCACCTGATGCGCCGAGGGCGGTGAGAGAGAAAGTGCAGCGGGAGCAGGGCAATCAGGCGCTAGAGTTTTTGCGCAAAGGGATTCAGTGGCACGGGGCCAATGCCGACTTTTATATTGAAATGGGAAATATTTATCTACGGCGAATGGATAATCTAACGGCCGCGGCGGAGTGCTATCGCTGGGCGGCCGAGCAGCCAGCAGCGCCTTATTATGCGGCTAGAATTTACGCCAATTTGCTCCAGCAGTTAGGACGAACCGCGGAGGCCTTAGCCTGGTTGGAAAAAGTTATACCAACGTTGCCGGCTAATGAACCCGCGGCGCGGCGGGCACTGGTTCAATCTTGGATTGAGGTTCTCCAGCGAGAAATCCAAGCGGTGGATGCGGAAAAGAGGAAAGCAGAAAATAATGCTAGAGGCTGGGAGGATCAAAAGCGGGAAATCGAGAAACTGTGGGAATTAGAAAAGTGGAACTGCGGATCCTTTGCG
>CAIOCT010000009.1 GCA_903856725.1 uncultured Verrucomicrobiota bacterium | reverse complement strand
CTGCCGCTGCATCGCCTCGGCGAGTGCGGCTGTATCGCCGGGTGGCACTAACACCGCCTCTATCTCGGGGCGCGTAATTTCGGGGACGCCGTGTACCGCGGTGCTGACGATGGGCAGCGCAAAGGCCATCGCTTCGAGCACGACGCGCGGGAAAGATTCTTCGTAACTACTGCAAACGAAGAGATCAGCCGCAGCATAATAAGGATAAACGTTAGCCGTCTCACCAATGATCTGCAGATTAGGGCGGCCGAGGGTGGTAAGGAAATCGCGCAAGGCGTAATCGTAGGGGGTGGTGCGGCCTCCCACCATCAGGAAATCAGTTTGGGCGGCGAGCTCCGGGGCGTTGCGCCAGAGTAGATCGACGGCGCGGGCAAAAATATGCTGAGCCTTGCGATCACAGACGGTGCCGATGTTGATCACCAGTCGTCGCTCGAGCGCACGGCCCAATTCAATTCGGCTGGGCTCGCGCTGGTGGGTGCGGCGAAATTCATCGATTGCGGCGAGATCGATCCAGCCAGGATTAAGTCGGTAGTTAGTACCATCCGAGAGCGCGGTGTAATAACGTTGGGTCGTCGCGGTGAGAAATGAAACCGCGGTGGCTCGAGCAAATGTTTCCTCCACGATGGGAAGGGTTGCCGGGTGCATGTGCCCGCGGAAAAAGGCAGCCGGCGAGGTGCTCTCATGAATGTAGAGGAGAGTTGGGCGTCCCGCGGCCATCGCTAAATGCACGCCCCAATAAGCTGAGAGTGTATTGGCCACGACGAGATCAGCGGCTGACAAATCAGAGCCGACGCCGAGCTGGTGAATCGCTCGGCGCAGTCCCGCGGCGGTGGTCGCCGCAAAAAGCGGAGCTAAATTAACGATTTCCACCGTGGCGCCGATTGCTTCGTAAGCTTGGCGCAGAGAACCCTCTTGCCCGCTCGTCACAGAAATTTTGCAGCCCGTGGTCTGTTGGCGATGACGCGCATATTCCACCAGAAAGAGCGGGGCCCCTTCTTGGTTCAAGTTGTGTGTGACCAAATGAAGATGCTCGATGGTGCGTTTTGTCTTAGCCGGCGCAATGCGCGGGGTCTGGTGGGGGCGCCTTCGGGGAGCTTGGGTGCGATAATCAGACCAGACCTTACACAGTTCTCGCCAGAGTGGCCGCCCGGTTTCTAGGCGATAGCCACGAGCGGTCGCGGCCTTTTTCCAATGACGCCAGATGCGCCAAAAGGTGAGCAGTGTATAGGGCGGCAGGGGCTGTTTAGAGAATTCGTGATCAGTGGCGGTAGTGCGGACGACTGATCCGAGATGCCAGCTGCCATCGAGCAATTCAGCATAAACCCGAATCGGCACGGGGTGGTGCAGTTGGGCCGGCACATCAATGATCCCCGCAAACTCGCAAGCTTGGGCTTGGGGGAAATCAGGGTAATGGCTACCGTAGGGCGCCGAGGCACGGCCGATCGTTAAATTTTGGACAGCCTGTAAATCCGCTGTCGCGAAGATCCGCTTGATGGGCTGGCTCTCATGAAAAAGGCAGCCGAGCACGGTTAGACGGCCGAACCCTGTTTCTGACCAGCTCCATGGTTCATCAAGGTTTCCATGAAAAGGTAGGTGGGGCAGTCGTAGCACGTGCGGGTAAGCGGTTTTATCAAGCAAGGCGGCTACGGCTGCTTCAGGTGTAATCTCACCTGGCCCTAAGCGTCGCAGCAAATTGCGCATGGCCGCGCCCACTTCGTGAGCGCGGATTGGCCTTGGCTCAATCTCGGTGAGTGGGCGGTCCGCTACCACCACTTCCACGGTCAATGGGCTGATGCTCTCCCAGCGTCCTTGAATCGAGTAGCCTTCGAGTACCAAGGTGGTTCGTCCGCATTCTAAACGAACGGGAATGGCAAACTCAGCGAGGAGATAGGGCTGGGTAGAGCCAAAGTGGGCGGCCAGATCAGCGCGCGGAAAACCATAAATCCCGGTGAAAATGTGCGATCCATTGATGATCCGCAGATCAGTGTAATGGTTGCCGGGTTTGGGCACGAGCCAACCACGGACGACTTCACCGCTGGCTTGCAGGGGCTGATCGGGACTGGGCCAGTCGAAATGTAAATGGGCGGTAGCGGTTTCGTGCATGCTGGGGCGCGGGAACGTGCCGGCAAAGGTTGAGGAATATTTAACCGAGACACAATCCAGCAAGCGCTGAACCAGTCGCTACTGGATTAGCCCAACCAAGCTTCGCGGATTACTTGTAAATGCTGGGGCAGTGCCCGGGTCTGGTGATAGTTGCGGGCGGCGCGCGCGTAGGCCATCGAGATCATT
>CAIOCT010000008.1 GCA_903856725.1 uncultured Verrucomicrobiota bacterium | reverse complement strand
TAATATGATCTGGCCGCTCCTGAGTGGGCTGTGGACTCACGCGCTCGCTACGTTGGGCGCCACTGAAGCGATGGGGCAGGAGATTATCACGCAAGCACAGCTGGCGCTGAGGGAAAATGATTTTAGCGAAATCTATCACGCGCACACGGGTGCGGTGGACGGTGGTTGGCAAGTGGGGCGACCCTGGAAGAGTTGTCCGCAACAGACGTGGTCCGCGACGGCTTATTTGCGTTCAATTCAGTTGGCTATGTTTGGCCTCAGTTTTTCTGTGGAAGGCATTCGGATTGCACCGCATTTGCCGGAGCGCTGGGGGCGAGTAACCTTAAGCAACCTCCCTTATCGCGGCGGTTTATTAGAACTGCAGTTGACTGGTCAGGGCTCGCAGATTGCGACGCTTTTGCTTAATGGGAAAAAGCAGAATGCTCCCTTCCTATCGGCCGAGGAATTATCCGGTAATAGCCGGATCGAAATTACGCTCACCGAGCAATCGTAGGGCGGCTTAATCTAGCCGGGTCGTTTACGGGTGACGATCAGGCGCGGCTGAGCCGATCGAAGGTTTCGCGTAAAGTCAGGCTGAGGCTATCTTGTTGGGCCTGCAGCTTACGATATAGCGCGGCACGATTTTTTTCTGGGGCGCAGCGGGTGCGTTCGTTCACCGCTACCGCGTGGGCGGCGAGGGTTGCCAGGCTTGTCTTATTGCCCGCGTGTAACTCAGCGCACCAAGCCGCTTGGAGCGCTCCGCCGAGGGCCGCCCCTTCATCTTCCACCATGGCAACTACCGGCACGCCAAAAATGTCGGCCATGATCTGGCGCCAGGCGGCGGATTTAGCTCCGCCGCCAGTTAAGCGAATTTCTTTAGGTTTAACGCCGAGAGTGGCGAGGCGGCGCAGGCCGTAATTTAATCCGAGCGTGACCCCTTCCATGGCCGACCGCGCCAGATGCCCGGGGGTGAGCGTGCGGCGATTTAGTCCATAGAGCACGCCGGTGCCGTGGGGAACATTCGGAGTTCTCTCGCCGTCCAGGTAGGGTACGAGCGTGAGCCCATCGGCCCCCGCGGGGGTGGCGCTGACCGCTTGTTCGAGGGCGGCATGGTCCCAATTGAAGAGCGCGCGAAACTGTTCGGTGACCGCCGTGAGATTCATCGTGCACAGCAACGGCAGCCAGCCGCCGGTGGATGAGCAAAAGGCGGCAATTTCACCGTGGGGGTCGATCACTGGTTTCTGGCTAAAGGCGTAGATCGTGCCGCTCGTGCCGAGACTGGCGGTAACGACTCCGGGGGTCACGTTGCCGGTGCCGATCGCCCCCATCATGTTGTCGCCGCCTCCCGCACTCACGATCACCTCGGGAGAGAAACCGTATTTTGCCGCCAGCTCCGGTCGGAGCGTGCCTGCGGCCCCGTGCGACGGAGAAAGTGGCGGGAGCCAATCGGCCAAATTCTGGTCGATGGCACTGAGGACATTTTTTGACCATGTCCGCCGACGTACATCGAGCAGGGCAGTCCCAGAAGCATCACCCGGTTCCATGCAATAATTACCGGTCAGATAAAAATTGAGGTAGTCGTGCGGCAACAGGACGTGGCGCAGCCGCTTATAGTTCGCCGGTTCGTGACGTTTTAGCCAAAGAATTTTCGGTGCAGTGTAACCAGGCAAGAAAGGCAGTCCGGTGGCATGAATGACGGCCGCCGGCCCCCCTAATTTTTTAGTGAGCACGGCACATTCGGCTACCGTCGAAGTATCGCACCATAGTTTAGCCGGACGAATGACGGCGCCGCGAGCATCGAGGGGTACGAAGCCGTGTTGTTGGCCGGAGACGCCAATCGCGCGAACGCGGCGGCGATCAATTTTAGCGGCGACGGCGGTGATGACCGTATCGAGCGCGGTCGCCCATTCTTCCGGATGCTGCTCCAGGTGGCCAGTCGGCAGACCAGCCAGCAGAGCGTGAGGAGCCCGGGCTTCAGCAATAACGCGGCCCAGCTCAAGATCCAAGACGATGGCCTTGGTACTTTGCGTTCCGCTATCGATCCCGAGATAAAGGCTCATGCAGTGGAGAGAGTGAAGCCGGCTAAGGCCGCCGCAGAGGGTTGGCAGCCGGCAGAGTGCCAGCGGGTCCCTGCCGCGGGGGCTCGTTGGCGCAGTGACTTAGCCGTGCAGATAGGTGTTGAGTAGATTCTCGAGATATTCCTGTTTGCCCGAACGAAGCTTAGGTTCGCCAAGTTTCGTGAGGACCAGTTTCTCGAGAGACTTAAAAGTAGCCTTACCGGTCTCGATCTCACGACCGAAGCCGGAATCGTAGGAGCTATAGCGCTGGGTGAGGAACTGCCCAAGTCGGCCGTCGGCAATGATGTGGCGAGCGAGTTTGAACCCGAGCGCGAAAGTATCCATGCCGCCGATGTGCGCGTGGAAAAGATCCTCCGCATCCATGCTTGGACGGCGCAGTTTGGCATCGAAATTGATGCCGCCAGTGCCCAGCCCGCCGGCCTTTAGAATCGCAACCATGGCGAGGGTGACTTCTTTGACGTCGGTATTAAATTGATCGGTATCCCATCCGAGGAGTGGGTCGCCAGCATTGGCATCAATGGAGCCGAGCATGCCTTGCGAAGTGGCGACTTCGATTTCGTGTTGGAAGGTATGGCCAGCGAGGGTGGCGTGATTCGTCTCGATATTAAATTTAAAATCTTTTTCGAGGCCGTAGGTGCGGAGGAAGGCGACTCCACTGGCGACATCGAAATCGTATTGGTGTTTGGTCGGCTCTTTCGGTTTCGGCTCGATGAGGAACTGGCCTTTGAACCCGATGCTCTTCGCGTAATCGAGAGCGAGATGCAGAAAAGCAGCCAGATGATCCTGCTCACGCTTGAGGTTGGTATTGAGCAGCGTTTCGTAGCCTTCCCGACCACCCCAGAAGACGTAGCCTTCGCCGCCAAGTTCTTTGGTCATCTCAATCGCTTTCTTCACCTGGGCGGCAGCATAGGCAAAGACATGGGCGTCGGGGTTTGTTGCCGCGCCGCACATATAGCGGGGATTAGAAAATAAGTTAGCGGTGCCCCATAGAAGTTTAACCCCGGTGGCTTTTTGCAGGGACTTGGCGTGGGCAATAATCTTATCTAAGTTGCGGTTCGATTCGGCGAGCGTCTTGCCCTCGGGAGCGATGTCCCGGTCATGGCAGCACCAGAAGGGTGATTCAATTTTTTGGAAAAATTCAAATGCGGCATCCATGCGCGTCTTGGCAATGGAGAGAGCGTCTTTACCGCTTTCCCATGAGCGCTGCACCGTGCCGGGCCCGAAAGGATCGGTGCCGGTGCCGCGGAACGAATGCCAGTAGGCGATTGAAAAACGGAGGTGTGATTTTAAAGAACGGCCATCGATCATCTCCGTGGGATTGTAGTGCCGGAAGGCCAGTGGGTTTTTAGAACCAGGGCCGGCATAAGTGATGCGCGGAATGCGGGGGAAGTGGGCGGAGGGATTTTTCATAAAAGTGAATTAAAAAATAATAAGCGGAACCGAATGGCGAGCAAACGAAGAGGAATCTCTCAAATTATTTTGATGAAATTTCTCTATGGCTTGCTCGCGGGTGCGTTGCACATGCCAAGTCGCTTCGGACAGTCTTTTTATGACAGGCCCGAGGTGGTCGCGCGCCCAGTCGTCAGTGGATTATTGGATAAGATCTTGCACCAATAGCTCTCGCTCGGGCGCAGTGGGGCCGAAACGAATAGCCTGGCGAACTAAGGCTTCGGCGCGCGCGCCCTTGGCGTCGTCGTTCACGTGTAAAGTGCAGAGCAATGTGTCGGGAGTTACTGGTTCACCAATTTTGATAAGATCAGCGAGGCCAACGGCGTGATCGACTTGGTCCGACACGGCGGCACGGCCTCCGCCCAGCGCCATAATTGCGTGGCCACATTTGAGCGCGTCAACCTCGATCACAAATCCGCGCGCTTCAGCCGGCGCGTGAATAGCTAAACATTTTTTCGCAGTGGGTAATCGTTTGTAATCATCAATCACGCGGGGATCGCCACCTTGAGCGATGCACATTTGCCTAAATTTATCGAGCGCCGCGCCGGAGGTAATCGCCGCAGACATTTGCTTTTGAGCGTCTGCGGCGTTTTTAGCTGCGCCCCCCAAGACCAGCATATGCCCAGTGAGCGCGTAGGTTACTTCCATCAAGTCAGCAGGGCCGCGGCCTTTGAGGCATTCAATCGATTCAATCACTTCGGTCGTATGGCCCGCGGCTCGGCCGAGCGGTTGGTTCATCGCGGTGAGTTGGGCCCACACCGGTTTACCACCAGCCCGCCCAACCGCGACCATCGCACGAGCGAGAGTCAGGGCGTCTTCCTTGCGCTTCATGAAGGCCCCTTTGCCAAATTTTACATCGAGGACTAATGAGTCGATCCCTTCTGCAAGTTTCTTGCTCATGATGCTGGCGCAAATAAGTGGAATACATTCCACCGTGCCGGTGACATCCCGCAGTGAGTAAAGTTTGCGATCAGCGGGTACGACCTGCGGAGTTTGGCCAATCATCGCGGCCCCCACTTTTTCCAAAATGGCGCGAAATTCGATCACGCTGAGCATGACGCGAAAGCCGGGGATGGCTTCCAGTTTGTCGAGGGTCCCGCCGGTGTGACCAAGACCTCGACCGCTCATCATGGGAACTTTGAGGCCACAAGCTGCGGCGAGCGGTGCGAGAATGAGGGAAACTTTGTCGCCGACGCCTCCCGTGGAATGTTTATCCACTTTCGCTCCCGCGATTGATTGAAGATCAATCACTTCACCTGAGCGCATCATGGCATCAGTGAGCCAAGCGGTTTCCTGAGGAGTCATCCCGCGGAGAAAAATCGCCATCAGAAGCGCGGTCGCTTGGTAATCTGCAAAACGACCATCCGTTACTCCCTGCGCGAAGAATTTAATTTCAGCTTCAGTTAAGCTGCCGCCATCGCGTTTTTTTATGATGATATCTTGAGGAAAAAAAGAGGGGCTCATAAAATAAATGCGGGATCAGGTGTGCGCGAAGCAGCGTGATTTTTAGCTCTGAGTCTTACACCGCCGGATCGGAGTGAGGGTTATGAGTTAGATCAGCATTCAGCGGATTCTTGATCTGACCTCATGCGTACCGCTCTTCTTTCCAAGGGTCGCCGTTGTTGTGGTAGCCGCGAACTTCCCAGAAGCCGAGTCGATCCTCGGCGAGGAAGGTGATGCTCTTGACGAATTTTGCACCCTTCCATGCGTAAAGTTTGGGAATGATAATGCGGGCGGGGCCACCGTGCTCACGGGTGACCGGGGCGCCGCCAAATTGGGTCGCCACGAGCACATCGTCATCGAGACAATGCGCGAGTGGAACATTCGTAGAGTAGCCATCGTAGCTCGTGAAATAAACAAATTGCGCCTCTCGTTTCGGTTGAACGAGTTCGAAGAGGGAGGTGAATGCCACACCGCTCCAAGTGCAGTCGTACTTGCTCCAAGTGGTTACGCAGTGAAAATCACTTTCATCGGTGACTTGGGGGAGGGCATTAAATTGGGCCCAAGAAAGGACGGTTGGTTTTTCCACAAGACCATCGACGGTCAGGGTCCAATCCTGAAGGGCAATCTCAGGTTGCACGCCGAGGTCGAGCACGGGAAACCCCGTCGTGAGTTTCTGGCCGGGCGGGAGTCGATCAGTAGTCGCCACCGACCGAGGCTGAAATCCGCGGGCAAGCTGCTTCGCCGCCCATTTTTGCTTGGCCTCAATATAGCGTTCTTTGGACATAAAGAAGTGAAACTAGCGACGGGCCGGGCTAAGTCGAAAATAATTATCGCCAGAGAAAGTTGCTACGAAGATGAGGAATTTCCTGCTGCGCCGCTGGCCGCTTAGTGGCGACTCAGGAGCTGGTTGGCGGTAAAATAGCTAGGGCCTCAGCGACAGACTTGGCTTTACTCCGATAAAAT
Organism: uncultured Verrucomicrobiota bacterium; assembly: GCA_903856725.1. GTDB lineage: Bacteria > Verrucomicrobiota > Verrucomicrobiia > Opitutales > Opitutaceae > Lacunisphaera. The sequence goes on along the minus strand of CAIOCT010000008.1, from coordinate 32,673 downwards.
AGAGCAAGGCCCCCTTGGTAAATGAGGGTAATGGCTGCAATGACGCTATAAAGAGCAAAAAAAGCAGTGCGCACTAAGGGTAGAAGGGCGCTTTTATCTAGACCAGCCTCTGTGAGCATTACTTCCATGTCAGGGGTCAGGCTCGCCAAGGCGGTGTCGGCATCGAAGCTACCGAGCCGGCCGGCGCAGTAGACCAACATCACCGCGAGAAGAAATAGCTGGGAGCGTACGAGCAAGGTCAGGCCGGCGGGGTTACGGCGTTTCAAGTGGCGATGTCCGCGAATTTCCATGAGGCCGGCCGCTAAAATGAGTAGGCCGATAAAGACGCTCAGCAGATCTCCAATGGCCAGTGCCAGTAAGGAGCCAAGCGCGGAGATGACGATCACGCTCCAGCCATTGAGTCGCGAGATCGTAAGAATGCGCTGGAGGGTTTTTTCGGCTGAGGAGAGTGCGGGGCTGGGCATGCGATTTGACTTTGCCATTCTAAGCGCTGCACGGAACCTCTAATTTACCTGTCATGCCACCCCGCACCCCCAAACCTTGGCCCTTCCGGATCGAGTATCCGCCCGAGTTGCCGATCAGTGCGCGTGCAGATGAAATTATTACGGCCATTCGTGATCATCAGGTGCTGATCTTGGCCGGAGAGACAGGGTCGGGGAAAACGACGCAAATCCCCAAGATGTGTTTGGTCGCAGGGTGCGGTGAGCGTGGTCAGATCGCCTGCACCCAGCCTCGGCGGGTGGCAGCTACTTCCGTGGCGCGACGCGTGGCAGAGGAACTCAATGTGTCGCTGGGTCGTGAGGTCGGCTGTAAAATTCGCTTCGCCGATCAGACTTCTGCCGACACCGTTATTAAATTCATGACAGACGGTATGCTGCTCGCTGAGTTGCAGGCCGATCCTGATCTGCGGACGTATGACACGATCATTGTCGATGAAGCCCACGAGCGTTCGTTGAATATTGATTTTATTCTTGGGCATCTGCGTCGACTGCGGTTCCAGCGGCCAGAACTAAAAATTATTATCACCTCGGCGACGATTGATACCGAGGCTTTTTCCAAAGCGTTCGACGGAGCGCCGATTATTGAAGTCTCCGGCCGAGTTTATCCTGTGGAGGTGATTTATGCGCCACTCGATGAGCTGGGCGAAGGCCAGGCAAATGCTCCCGTTGAGCTGAAAGGCTCATCAGCTCGTCGGGAAAACTCATCCGACCAGAAGAAAAGCAAATCTGAAGACTATACTTACATTGAGGCCGCGGTGGAGGCGGTGGAGCGCGTGTTGCAGGAAAGTAACACCGGTGATATTTTAGTATTCTTACCGACGGAGCGAGATATTCGTGAAACCCGGGATTTGATTGAGGGGCGTCGCGGGTCGCGAGTGGAAGTGGTGCCCTTATTTGGACGACTGACCAACGCCGAACAGCAGCGAGTTTTTTCATCATCCCAAAAAAGAAAGGTGATCGTCGCGACGAATATTGCAGAGACCTCACTGACCATCCCCGGCATTCGTTTTGTAATCGATACGGGGTTGGCACGCTTTAGTCGGTACACGCCGCAGAGTCGGACGCGCCGGTTGCCCGTCGAACCGGTGTCGCAAAGTAGCGCGGACCAACGGAAGGGACGTTGCGGACGTGTGAGTGATGGGGTGTGCATTCGGTTGTATTCGGAGCAAGATTATCTCGAGCGACCCCGCTTCACGCAGCCGGAGATTCAGCGCAGTAATTTAGCGGATGTGATTTTGCGAATGAAAGCCTTTGGGCTAGGGGACATTGAAGAGTTTCCCTTTCTCAATGCCCCGCCCGCCAAGGGTATTCGTGCTGGCTACGCTTTATTGCACGAGCTCGGGGCGATTGATGACGTCGGTGGGCTGACTGAGATTGGGCGAGAGCTGGCGCATTTACCGGTCGATCCGACGGTCGGCCGGATGATCCTGCAGGCGAGTCATGAAAAAGCGCTGCGTGAAGTTTTAATCATCGCGGCGGCTTTGAGTATTCAGGATCCCCGAGAGCGGCCAATGGATTTGAAGGAGAAAGCCGATACCGCCCACCGTCGATTTACGCATCCTGATTCTGATTTTTTAACGCTCCTAGCAATTTGGGAGAGCTATCATGATGAATTTGAGCAGATGACGCTCGGCAAGTTGCGGAAATTTTGCACCGCACATTTTTTGTCGTTTATGCGAATGCGCGAATGGCGTGATGTGTATGGTCAGTTAGAGGATACGTTGCGGGAGAGGAAAAACCTAGCTTGGACATCGGTTTATGATGGCTTGCCCGCAGTGAACGAAAAAGCGGCCCGCCCTGCTGCAAAAAAAACGGGGCAGTCGGCACCGCCTACCGTTTCCGATTTCGCTTTAGCTACGCCTGCTTATCGCTCGATCCATCGTTCTATCTTAGCTGGCTTGCTGGGCAATATTGCCACGCGGACGGAGGAGGGGGATTATCATGCTGCTCATGATCGGCGGGTGGCAATTTTCCCGGGCTCGGCGTTGTTTGAGCGAAATGATCCGCGCAAGAAAAGTCCTGCGACAAAATCGCTCACCAACACGGTTCCGGCTAAGCGGGTGGCGCGTTGGCTGATGGCCGCCGAGGTCATGGAGACCGCGCGGATTTATGCGCGGACCTGTGCGCGGATCGATCCGCAATGGATTCTCGATCTGGGGGCGCATCTCCTCCGTATTGCGCATAGCGAGCCTTTCTGGAACGCGGAGGCGGGGCGGGTGTTGGTTAAAGAGCGGCGCCGGCTCTACAACTTGGAACTGGCGACGCGTTCGGCCAGCTACGGTAAAATTAATCCCATCCACGCGACTGAGATATTTATTCGGGAAGGCCTCGTGGGCGATACGATCACGTGGCCGTTTGATTTTTTGGCGCACAATCGTCGCATCCGCGAACACATTGAGACGATTCTCACCCGGACCCGTAGTGCCGGTTATATGAACATCGATGAAGCACTTTATCGATTCTATGCGCAGTATCTGCTGCCAGTCAGTCGAAGCGATCGCACCGCCGAATCGAGGGGGAACGTGCTACCAGAAAATTCTCCGCACCTTGGGATTAGTAGCGTCGGCGAAATGGTGGACTTCGTTCGGCATCAACAGATGACCGCGCCTAAATTTCTTTTTCTGAGCGAAGCTGATTTGCGTCCGCCCGCCGAGACCGAACACAGCGCAGAGGCTTTTCCCGCGGAGCTCCCGGTGGATAATTGTGTGCTACCGTTGGCGTATACTTATCAACCAGGGCAAGAAGCCGACGGCGTAACCGTTCGCGTAAATCTGACGGAAGCGGCCGCACTGACGGCGGCGGCGCTCGATTGGGCCGTCCCTGGGCATTTGAGTGAAAAAGTTGAACTGATGCTAAAAGCGCTACCTAAAGAACAGCGCCGTGCTTTGATTCCCCTGATCGAGACGGCTCACCAATTAACTCGAGATTTAGCCTTAGTGAGCGGTCGAATGCCCGCGCCCACGCTGGCCGACGCGTTGGCTGAATTACTTTCTCCACGGTTGGGGGTGCGGATTAATCCAGCCATGTGGACCGATAAATTATTTCCTGATCATCTACGCGTGCGGGTGGAGGTGGTGGATAGTCAGGCTAAGGTGCTGGGGGCTAGTCGTGACTTGGGGGAATTGCAGGCGTTGCTCCATTCGCGTCAGCGAGATGTTAGTCAGCAAGCTGCGCGGGTTGATAATGCGGCGTGGCGGGCGGCGCGAACACAGTGGGAAGGGGAAGCGATGACCGAATGGCAATACGGCGACCTGCCCGAAAAAATTGCGGTGAGTGAACATCATGGCGTGCCGGTTTATGCTTATCCTGGTCTGAAGGCGGTAGCCGCAGGAGTAGCGGTGCGGTTATTTGCCACGCCGGAAGAAGCGGCAACGGCGACGCGCGAGGGGTTGCGGAAGATTTTTGAAATTCAATTACGCTTTGATTTGGGGTGGCTAGAAAAAGATCTTAAGGCGTTGCGGATGTTGGGAACGTTAGCGGTAACGCTGATTACTCCCGAGGCCATGCAAGCGGACGCTTTAGCCTCCATTCGCCATTGGGTCTGTGATCCGGAGCGGATGAGAGGTAAAGTAAGTCGTGGGAATGAGTCGCATAGCACGGACCAACTTTCCGTAGCGACTTACCTCCTGACCAAGGCAGTTTTTGAGCGAGAGCTTGCTCAGGCTAAGCAAGATTTGCGCGGCCTCGTGCCGAAGCTTGGTGAGTGGCTCAAGGAGGTTTTAACCCTGCGCTTGGCTTTAGAAACGCAACGACCGGCTTACCCTGGTCTAGCGGATGATTTAGCGGTGCTCCTGCCCCCAGAATTTTTGCGGTCCATGCCCTTCAGTCGGCTTCAGCATGTGTCGCGATATTTGCGCGGCATGCAGGCTCGCACTGAGCGTTGGAAGCGTGATGCGGCGAAGGATGCGCAGCGCATGCAAGAACTGGCGCCCTTCGTCTCGGCGGCTCGGCGAATTACTGCCCAAAGCCGCGGTGCTCGCGTTGGATCGGTGGCGGTCGCTCCGTTGGCTGCTGAGGCTGCCGATAATTTTCGGTGGTTGGTGGAGGAATTTAGGGTCAGTTTATTCGCGCAAGAACTGGGTACCGCCGAGCCGGTGTCTGCGGTGAGATTAACGCGAGCTCTGGCAGAATTAGGTGGGTCGCTCATTGAAGATCAGGCCAACAGTTCGGCGAGGCCGGCGCCCGCCCAACCTCTAAAACCGGCTCCGGCTACGTCGGGGAAAAAAGGTGCGCCGCTCAAGAGCCTAGGCTCACTCGATCAATTATTTCGCAAATAATGCGGGGCTTTTACCGTTGTTAGTGGGTGGAGGTATTATAACCTGCGGGTAATTCATTACCCTATGAATACGACGCTGACGACTCTGTTAGAGCAGAAAGGTGGAGGCACTATTTACACGATTCCTTCAACGGTGACCGTCGCTGAGGCCGTGCTGGCAATGAACACGCACAAAATTGGCTCAGTATTGGTTATGCATGATCTGCAGCTTGCCGGAATTTTTACGGAGCGTGATGTGTTGCGGCGTGTCGTTGGGGCGAACCTTGATCCCAAGCTTACGCCCATTACCAAAGTGATGACTGCCCAGGTGCTCACAGTTGCGCCGACCGTCACCGTGCAAGAAGTAATGGATATTTTTACTGAGAAACGCTGCCGGCATTTACCCGTGATGCAGGCCGGTCGCTTGGTCGGGGTTATTTCAATCGGTGATGTATCGCGCTGGGTGGCCAATATTCACCGGGCAGAAGCCGAATCCTTGCGGCAGTATATTGCGGGTGGGCTTTCTACCTAAAGGAGTTGCCGCTGCCTGATCGCCACGGGGGCAATCATTTCATCGATTGCTTTTCTGACCTGTCATTTGATCGGCAGCGCGAATCTCTATCTCAGGCCAAAGTTTGCTTTTATCTTAAACAACTCAATTCAAACGCGGAGGACGTGAAGCACTCAGGGAAGAATAGTCCTGAGGTTTTAAGGTTTATTTAATGATGGCACCGGCTGAGCATCGGCATCTCGTCTGATCGCCATCAATTTATGAGCTTAATCGATACGCATACTCATCTCGACTCATTCGTCCGCAGCGGCGAGTTGCCGGCAATTTTAGAACGCGCGCGAGCTGCTGGAGTAGCGCAATTGGTGGCTATCGGTACGGATACTGATGATTGGGGGTTATATCGTGACTTGGCCCAGCAGCATGCTGGGCTCGTGCATTATTCGGTGGGCTTACATCCCTGTAACGTGGGGGCTGATTGGGCTGAGCGGGTCGCTCAATTAAGGCCGTTTTGGAGTGGGTCGACTGCGCCCGTGCCGGTAGCGCTGGGGGAAATTGGGCTCGATCGATTTCATTTGCCGAAAGAACCGGTCGAGGCGGCAAAGATTTTTAGTTGGCAGCAGTCAGCATTCGCCGAGCAGTTGGGGACGGTGAAGGCGCTCAATTGTCCCGTCGTGGTGCACTCGCGGGGGGCATTTCCGGAGTGCCTCCAAATGATTGCGGCCGCCGGCGTCGATTGGCACCGCGTCATATTTCATTGCTTTAGCGAAGGTCCCGCAGAAATGACTGAGCTGTTGCAGCGTGGTGCCTATGGATCGTTCACCGGCGTGATCACCTATAAAAAAGCGGAGAATGTGCGGGCGGCCGCTCAGGTGCAGGGCTTAGAGCGGTTGATGATTGAGACAGACGCCCCATTCTTGACGCCCATGCCGCATCGCGGGAAACCCAATGAGCCGGCCTATTTACGGCATACGTCCGACTATTGTGCAGAAATGTTTGGGGTGAGCCCCGAGCGGCTGGCGGCGGTCACGACGCAGAACGCCCGGAATTTTTTCAGGCTAGGCGCTTGAGCACAAAAAAGCCGGTCTGAGACCGGCTGGCTGGACGACTCAGCGGAGGGTCGCGGGTTTAGGCCTCTTCGAATTTCTTCGCGAAGAGGGCTTCGAGTTCGGCGAGCATTTTATCGGCATCATCGCCTGTCGCCAAAAATTTGATTTTGCTGCCCTTCGCTGCGGCCAACATCATGAGGCCCATGATGCTTTTCCCATTCACTTGTTCTTCATCTTTTTCGACGAAAACATCCGACTTAAATTTGTTGGTGACGCGTACGATCATCGCCGCCGGACGAGCGTGGATACCCATTTTGTTTAGCACCAGCAGCTCCTTGACCAGGGTGGCGGCTGCAGTTGGGTCGTTCTTTTCCATTGCGGTAGGGCTAGGTCGTCGGGTTAAAGGGAAACGCTAAAAAGCTGGTCGCGCCCCCCCCTGCAATCTTAAAGACCCCCGTATGCCTGCCTTTGCTATCATTGTACCCTGCCGTTTGGAGTCCACCCGCTTTCCGCGTAAACTTCTCCATTTAATTAAAGGTAAGCCACTTGTGCTGTGGGTAGCCGAGCGAATAACGGCCCAAGCGCCTGATTATCCCCTCTGGTTTGCCGTGGATGATAAATTATTAGCCGAGTGTCTCGAGGGGGCGGGTTTTAGGACGATTATGACCTCGGCCGACCACCCGAGTGGCACCGACCGGATTGCCGAAGCCAACCGGACCGTGCGGGCCAGTTATGTGCTCAACGTGCAAGCGGATGAGCCGCTGGTGAGCGGCGGACAGTTGCAGGCGCTAGCCCGTCTTATTCAGGGGGATTGCCCAATGGCAACGCTCTGCACTCCCTTTAAACGCGTCGTAGATTTTTTTAATACGAATCAGGTCAAAGTAGTCATGAGTCAAACTGGGCGAGCGATGTATTTTTCACGGTCACGAATGCCCTTTTCCCGCGATCTTGGCCTGACGATTGATGATGCTTGGGTGGCGACAAACCCGTGTTTTAAGCATCTTGGGTTGTATGCGTATAAGGCAGATTTTCTCGAAAAATTTGTATCGCTCCCTCCCAGCCAATTGGAACAGATCGAAAAATTAGAGCAGCTGCGGGCCCTGGAGAACGGTTATCCCATAGCAATAGCAGCAACTGATGACCCGACTATTGGGGTTGATACGCCAGAGGACGCCAAGCGCTTCGAGCAGGTGCTCGGAGGTTAAGCCAAAGAAACTAAATCTTCCCGGCCTTCCGTTTCGCTACGAGCTGATAGAAATGCTCAAACAAGGGGTCGGCGTCGTTCGGACCGGGGGCGGCCTCAGGATGATACTGCACACTGAATACCGGCAGCTCCTTATGGCGCAGGCCTTCTACTGTTTGGTCATTTAAATTGATTTCAGTCACGACCGCTCCGCGGCTCTCCAGCGATTTCGGATCGGTCGCAAATCCATGATTTTGGGCGGTAATCGAAACTTTGCCGGTTTCTAGATTTTTGACCGGTTGGTTGCCTCCACGATGGCCGAATTTGAGTTTAAAGGTCGTGCCGCCGAGGGCATGCGTGAGCATCTGGTGGCCGAGGCAGATTCCGAAGATGGGATAATTCGGTAACAACCGGCTAACCGTCTGGTGGATGTAAGGCAGAGCGGCTGGATCGCCCGGGCCATTGGATAAAAATACCGCATCCACGCCGTGTTCGCGCACTTGTTCTGCGGTGGCGGTGGCGGGGAATACTTGCACCTCGAACCCATGGCGGACCAATTTACGGAAGATGGTGTATTTTGCGCCGTAGTCGAAAGCGGCTACTTTAAATTTATTAGCTGGCGTGAGGGTCGTCCCTCCACTGGTACCGACCGGTAGATATTGAGCATTATGCCGCGCCGGATCATTGGCGCCCCAGAGGTAGGGGGTCTGACAGGTAACATCTTTAACGTAATCGCTGCCAGCCATGTCATGCCAGGATTTGGCGCGCTTTACGGCTTCGGCATCGCTCAAGGGGAGGGTGCTGAGGCAGCATTTCATCGCACCATCTACGCGGAGTTTTTTAGTCAAGGCCCGCGTATCGACCTCACTTATGCCCGGAATATCATACTTTTTTAAGTACTCATCGAGGGACATTTTGCTCCGCCAGTTGCTGACGATGGGGGAGATCTCGCGGACCACTAAGCCGGAGCATTTTGGAGTCCGCGATTCCTCATCCTCGCCATTGACCCCATAGTTACCGATCTGGGGAGCGGTCATGGTCACGATCTGGCCGAAGTAAGAGGGATCAGTGATGATCTCCTGATAACCGGTCATCGAAGTGTTGAAAACACACTCACCGGCGATAGCGGCGTTGGCGCCAAAGGCTACGCCACGGAATATGCTACCGTCTTCAAGGGCGAGAATAGCGGGATTGGTCGCTGGCATTAAAGCCCGACGAAAAGGGCTTCATTGGCCCCTGCCAAGTGTATTAGCGGAAAATTTGCACCGCTGATGGTAACAAGAGGCTGGTGGGGCTTAGTGCGATGCGCCAGAGGGGGGGGGAATTCCCCCATTTGACAGAGTCTGGAATCCAGCTAGGTCTTGAGTCTACCCATGGCTTACATCGACGACCGCTCCACTTGGTTTGAAGGCCAGGGGCTGTGGCAACATATTCCTGAGTCTGATTGGCGAGACTGGTCTTGGCAGTTGAAAAACCGGTTGACCACGATCGAGCAATTGGAGCGTTACCTGACCCTGACGCCTGAGGAGAAAGCCGGCTGTCTTTTCGCCAAAGAGAAGCTCGCGCTCGCAATCACCCCTTATTTTTTCAACCTCATCGATCGGACTGATCCTAATTGTCCCATTCGTAAGCAGGTTATTCCGCGGAGCGATGAGATGATGGTTTCCTCTGGGGAGATGCTGGATTCTCTGGGTGAGGATCAGCACTCTCCCGTGCCCGGTCTCGTGCATCGCTATCCGGATCGGGTGTTGTTTTTAGTGACCGATCGCTGCGCGGCTTATTGTCGTTATTGTACACGAAGTCGGCTTGTGAGTAACGCGCAGGACTACAATTTTCATCCTGAATACGAGCAGGCGCTCCGTTACATTGAGGCGCACTCAGAGGTGCGCGATGTACTGTTGTCGGGTGGGGATCCCCTGTTGTTATCGGACAAGAAGCTCGACCACTTGCTCGGCCGGCTGCGCGCTATCAAGCATGTGGAGTTTATTCGTATTGGGTCACGCATCCCCGTCTTCTTGCCGCAGCGAATTACCCCCGAGCTGGCAGAAATTTTTAAGAAGCATGGCCCGATTTGGATGAGCCTGCACATTAACCACCCCAAGGAAGCTACTCAGGAATTGAAAGCAGCCTGCGAGCGGCTTTCTTTCGCTGGCGTACCGCTGGGCAATCAGAGCGTATTGTTGAAAGGGGTTAATGATGACGCTGAGGTCATGCAGGCGCTCGTGCACCGCTTGCTCCGCATGCGCGTGCGGCCTTATTATATTTACCAAATGGACCTGATCACGGGCGGGGCCCACTTCAAGGTGGATGTGCGCAAGGGCATTGAGATTATCCGTGCTCTCCGCGGGCATACGACAGGCTACGCGGTGCCTCAATATGTCATCGATGCCCCTGGTGGCGGCGGCAAAGTGCCGATCAATCCTGATTACGTTCAGGCGATCACAGACGATGAAGTGGTCTTTAAGAATTTTGAGGGTAAGATTTTTAGGTATCCACTTAAGGCATCGCCGACTCCGGCTGGTGCTGGTTTGATTCTGCCTGCAGAAATCCATCTCTGAAGGGCCGGCAGGAAGCTTTAAAAAGCATTCTGAGTGCACGGATTTATGACACTACGCTTGCTCAATCAGGCGAATTAGTGGGGCGATATAATTTCTTAAAGTATTGATTATTATTTAATTATAAAATTTTAGAATTGAAAAATTTTGCTATTAAATTTTAGCAAAATAATTCCAACGTTTTCCGCCACACTGCGTCTATCCCCGTGATAGCAGTGATCGTTCATAGCGAAGCATTGTTTGTAGTTTTTAGGTGTTTTAGGTGTTTTGGTTATTAAGGGGCCACTCGTAAGAGTGGCCCCTTAATATTTTCAGGGAGGAGTTTTTTTTGAAATAAATTCAACGTTTCTAAACTAACACCGTCTTACCCACTGTAATTAGTTTTGAGTTCATAGGTTTGCTTGGTGTTAGGTCATGCAGGGCGTCCCATTAGGGGCGCCCTTCATGATTTATAGGGGGCGCAGGTTGAGGGGCATTGAAACTGCTTCATTAAGCTTGGCCTAGAATTCACCATCCCGCCGGGCCGCGGGATCAATTTTACTCAGCCGAGCTGATTCAGTGATTGACGATAAATAAAGCGTTCTTGAGCCTGCGGGTGCTCGTAGGGGTGTCCTCCGCGGAGGACTGAGATTGCGGCTCGCTCGGCTGCTCGACCCTCTGAACCTGAAACGGATCATACCGGCGAAGGAAACAAGCAAGAGAGTGCTACCGCACTCTCAGTTTCACTTTCGGTGGGTCAATTTTGGGTTGGGCGCCAACTCTATGCTAACTCGGACCCAATGGTTTTATTTTATTCTAACGCTGTCGGCGGCTGCCGTCACTCGTGCGCAAATTTCGCCTGTCGCCGCTCATGACGCTGCTCCGATCGCGCTGGCGCCCCTTCGCGTCACCGCAGATGTCTGGGCCTCGCCACTCGCGCGCATGCCGGCAAGCGTTTCGGTTTATGATGAGACCAGTCTTCGCGCTGGCGCAGTGCGGCATTTTGGCGATTTGGTAGATCAGATTCCCAATCTTACTTGGACTGGCGGTACCTCGCGCCCTCGCTATCTGCAGATTCGTGGCTTGGGTGAGAACTCTCAATACGAGGGCGAGACTCCAGATTCAGCCGTGCGCTTTCTAGTCGATGATTTTGATTTCACGGGCCTAGGTACGATTGGAAGTGTATTTGATGTGAGCCAAGTGGAGGTGCTGCGCGGCGCACAGGCGGGGGCATTCGGAGCAAATGCGGCGGGCGGAGTGATTCGTCTGGTGACTAATGCTCCGACGCCATTCTGGACGGGTCTCGTCGAGAGCAGCGCGGGCAGTGATGCCTTGCGTACGGGTAGCCTCGCTTTGGGCGGTCCACTCGTAGCGTCGCAACCAGAGCAATTCATGGCGCGAGTTGCCTTGCAGCAAACGTCGAGCAACGGCTTTCGACGCAATGTGACGTTGCAGCGAGCGACGAATGCGCGGGATGAATTTACTGCGCGGGTGCGGCTCACGTGGAATCCGCAGCCTCTCTGGACTTGGGCGGCGGCGGCGATCGCGGCTAATTTCAATAACGGCTTTGATGCCTTTGCCTTAGATAATAATGGGCGCCTTACTTATAGTGATCAGCCCGGCCGCGATGAGCAGCGCTCCCTCGCTGCAAGTCTGCGTGGCACATATCGCGGTTGGGCCGCTGCGCGCTTCACGACCGTAACCAGCGGCGTACACTCCCGTTCAATTTATAGCTATGATGATGATTGGACCGCGGCCTCCTATGCAGGGTTCAGTGATCTGCGCCGCGAGCGTTCGGTGATCAATCAAGAACTGCGGCTCGACTCAGAGCCGCTGGCTGCGTCGGAGCAGGGAGATCGCTGGACGCTGGGGGCTTTTTTCTCGAGCACGGCCGAAACGAGTCAGTATGCCGATCAAGATCCTTACAGTCGGCGCGAACTCGCTACGCAATATGACGCGCGCAATATAGCGCTGTTCGGTCAGTGGGGCCACAATTTTACTGCCCGCACGCGGCTCGTGGTTGGGCTGCGTGCGGAGCGCATCGCGCTCACGGGTAACGGCAAGAAAATGGTTACTTATTTTTATCCGAGTGCCGCCGAGCCTATCCTATCGCTCGCGCCTCGTTTTCGCGACGGCTTGACCGGAGGCAAATTGGTGCTCGAACATGAATTGAGTGATCATGAGTTTGCCTTTCTTTCACTGACGAGGGGCTACAAGGCTGGCGGCATCAATATTGATGCGCGGATCGATCAAGCCCTTGATCCACTGACGTACGCCAGTGAGTATCTCTGGCAATATGAAGCTGGTTTGCGTGGACATTGGCTTGAGCAGCAACTGACCGGAGACGTTACCGCCTTTTTGATCGAACGGGTTGATACCCAAATCCGAGATTCGGCTGGGTTTGGGGGGAATTATCGTTTTTTTACCGACAATGGTAAGCGTGCCAATATTGCTGGCTTAGAGGCCGCGGGAAGCTACTTCCTGACCAAAGCATGGTCGCTGCATGGCACGGTGGCGCTGATGCAATCTCATCTGCAGAGCTTCACTCTCTCCAATGGTAATGTGGGTGGCGGACGCACGCTCGCGAATACGCCCCGCTACGGTTATACTTTTTCGACCAGCTATCGTCCCGCGTCGGGATGTTTCGCTTCCGCCGAATGGGTCGCCCGTGCACAGCAATTTGATTCGAATAATCAAAATGAATCTCGCCGCGCCTTTCAGGTTATTAATGCAACGTGGGGCTACGCCTGGCCTGCTTGGACCCTGACGCTGTGGGCCAAGAACCTGCTTAATGAAAATTATGACCAGCGGGTCTTTTTCTTTGGTAATGAGGACCCCGACTATCTTGCAAAGCGGTATGAGGATCGGGCCGCCCCTCGTCAGCTCGGGGTAACGGCGAACTATCGTTTTTAATCAAGCAGGGGCTGATCGCTAAGGTTCGCTGACCCAGCGATCGCGCAAATTTCGTCAAAAGGATGTCTCCTTCGTGCTGACTTAAGATATTACTTTTTGGCAGCAGGGGTGTTCACGACTCCTGGGATAGTGCCAGCTTTGATAATAAACATTTCATCAGGCTTCAGGTATTTTTTCGCGACGCTGTTCACTTGCGCTAGAGTCAATGCTTCGATGACTTGCGGGTATTGATCGAGCCAAGTTTGATCGTAGCCACGGTGCAGGGCCATCAACAACGCGCCCGCTAGGCCATCGGTCGTGGCGAGTCCCACTTTGAAGCTGCCTACGAGGTTAGTTTTTCGGTAAGTGAGTTCGTCCGGGGTGATGCCTTGGTTATACCAGTTCGCTAACTGAGCTTTGGCTGAGGCGATACCTTTCTCGAGAAGCGCCGGTGCAAATGTTGCGGTGAGGCGCCAGTCACCATCGCTGAAGGTGTCCTGCGTTACATTGGAATAAATACCATACGTGAGGCCTTCTTTGTCGCGGACGGTCTGCATTAGCCGGCCGGAGAAACCGCCCCCACCAAGCACCGCCGTGGCTACTTTTAGTGCCTGATAGTCTGGATCGCTATATTTGAGTCCGGTGGTTTGGCCGATGACGACAGACACGCTGGTTTTGCCAGGGATAAAAACATTTTGATTTTTAGCGGAGTCGGTTGCGGTCGCTTTGGCGGGATGAGGAAGATCAACTCCACCGGTCCAGCCTTGGAAGCTAGCGGTGAGAGCCGTACTAATGACCGTCGCATCAACATCACCGACGAGCACTAACGTGCAGTGCGCTGGGCCATAATATTTAGCATGGAACGCCCGGATCTCTTCGATGGTAGCACTTGCGATGGCTGCCAAATATTCATCGGTCGATGGCTCGTGATTTGGATGGCCCGCAGGGTAAGCGGCGCGGTTAAAAGCGTCGCCGGCGCGAAAGTCGGTATTTTCAAGTTGGCGCTGTAGTGTGCCCGAGAATTGTTTTTTCGCTTTGGCTAATTCCTCGGCGGCGAGCGCGGGAGAGCGAAGCTGTTCCGCGATGAGTCCAATGACGAGGGCCACATCTTTTTTAAGGCACTTCGCTGTGATGTTCAGCATTTGGGCGCCGGCGCTGAAGGAGATACTCGCGCCCACGCGTTCAAGTTTTTCTGCAATCGCGAATTGATTCTGGGTCGTCGTTCCTTGCTCGAGCAACATCCCCGTGAGAGTGGGAATAGCCACGTTGCCGTCGCCGGCAAAAATATCACCGGCTGGCAATGAGCCCTCGATGGTGACGACGTCATTCACTCCAGTTTTATAAATCAGTACATCAAGTCCTGCGATTTTGGCGCGTTGCACCTGCGGCGCGATTTGGGCGAGTCCGGCTGAAAGCGACAGACTGAGCGTGAGGCCAATAAAAGTGATAAATTTCATGGGGAAGGTATGGTTAAGCATTTATTTCACAGTCGATTTAGTCGCCCCTGCTGGGGCGGTGGGCGCTTGGGGGATGAACCAGCCGGTCGTGCTTTGATCGATGTTGAGATATTTATTGGCTACGCGCAGCACATCGGCGGGCGTGACCTTCTGCAGGGCTTCGTCTTGGGTTACATAAAGCGTCCAATCCCCAGCGGCGATAAATTCATTAATTTTTCCAGCGATGGCGAATGAACCATCCCGTTGATACGCAGAATCGGCGAGCGCCTTCGCAATTGCGGCCTGAACCTCAGTCGGGGTCACACCGTGTAATTTAATTTTTTCGATTTCATCGACGGCGATCTTTTCAACTTGCTCATGACTGGCGCCCGGAGCGAGGGGGATAAATGTAAAATGCAGTGAGGGATCGCGCAGCGCAAAGGGTCCGGTGAAAACGCCGGTGGAGAGATTTTTATCCGTGAGCTCACGATAGAGGCGGCTATTTTTGCCATCCCCAAGAATGGCTCCAAGTATAGCGAGGGCGGGGAAGTCGGGGTGCGTGACAGCGGGGGATTTGTGGGCAATCGCGATGACCCCTAGCTGACCTGGGCGTTTTACGACCACGCGGCGAGGGCCCGTCTGCTCTGGTTCTTCAGTATAAACTTGAGGAATTGGGCGCGGGGCACGGCTGATGGCGCCGTAATGCTGTTTGATCAACCCAAGGGCTTCGGTGCTCTTAAAGTTTCCTACCAAGGTAACGGTCGCGTTGTCTGGCCAATAGAAGGTGTCGTAAAATTCGCGCAATTTTTCGATCGAAACCTTTTCAATATCTGAGCGCCAGCCGATGGTGTTATGATGGTAAGGATGAGCGACGTAAGCAGCTGCAAAAATCTCCTTAATCAGCGATTGGATGGGGCTGTTCTCGCCGCGTTCAAACTCATTGCGCACCACGGTCATTTCCGGTCGGCGATCGGACTCGCGCAAAAGCAGATTGCGCATGCGGTCAGCTTCCATGCCGACGACCATGGCCAACTGGTCGCTGCCTAAATTTTCGTAATAATTAGTACGATCGAGATAAGTCGTCGCATTAAATTTTGCGCCGGTGCGAGACAGCAGCTGATCAACCGAGTTGCCCTTGGTGCGATTATAATTTACTGAACCCTTGAACATCAGGTGCTCCAGTAGATGAGTTGAGCCTGTGGTCCCAGTTACTTCGTTGCGCGAGCCGACGTGGTAAGTTACCATGAAAGTAATGACGGGCGCCGAACTCTCGGGGATGAGGAGCACCTGCAGGCCGTTGGCATCGAGGGTATATTCATCGATCCCGCCGCGGGATTTTACATAGGTGAAGCCATCCACGGCCGTGGGGGCTGCTGGGAGAACCAGCGCGGAAACAAGCAAGATGCAGAATAGCTGAGATATTTTAATCATGAGAAGAGGGGGGAGGTTGAAATGTTTAATTGAGCAGATGATTATGCCGCTGCCAATAGGACAAAAGGAGCAAATCATGCGCCGGGCGGTTAGCCGGCCTAGTGGAATTAATATCGGTTGATGACGCCATACATGAGCCAGATGATGGCGGCAGTAACCTCACTAAAATTATGACGTCTTTGGAACTGTTGCAATATACGAAGGTCCACTTCTGTAGTTTTTAGCTAGGGTCTTAGCACGGCAGTATCTTTCTATAATTCCTGCGAAGTAATTTATTTTTTATGATTAAGTTTTTTTCGCTATTTTTAATGATCGCGATCACGGCATGGGCCCAGAGCACCGTTACGGACCCGCGCATCACCAGTTGGTTGACTGATGCGAGTGGCTCCTATGCGCGACTCTACGAATCCGATGCCAATAAGTTAGCGGGTACGGCTTCGTTGACTTGGAGCCGCGGGGTCGGCGTGCAGTCTTCGCCGGTCTATGCTGGGGTGACCCAGGTGCAATTCTCCACCAATTCGGTCTATCTTCGCACGACTGGCTTAGGCTATCACATTATGGGCCCATGGTACGGGAACGCGGCGCACACGCAGAATTTCGGAAATTTTCCAGCGAATCAAAACGCGCTTTTTCAGCTACCGCGCACGCCGGTGGTGCCTTTGGCAAAAACTCTGACTAATGCAGGTCCGATTGGGGTGGGGGTGGATGGAGTCGCGCTCTTCGATAATCGTGATACCTTCGCTTACGCAAATAGCTCGGCTCAGGATGGAAATCCTACGAATGGATTGCGGGGCGATGGGATCTGGAACCGTGATGCTTATATCAACGAAGGCATGACTTTTGATCCGGCTTTTGCTCATCAGGCTGGTTCCAATTATCATTATCACGCCAACACGCCGGCCCTCCGTTTTTTGTTGGGTGACCATGTTAATTTTGACGCTGTGACCAAGGCCTACACCGAGAGCACTGCACCGATTACGAAGCACTCGCCTATTCTCGCCTGGCTCGCTGACGGGCATCCCGTGTACGGGCCCTATGGTTATGCTAGTGCGCTTAACGTATCGAGCGGTCTGCGCCGGATGGTGCCGGGTTACGTTAAGCGTGATGGAACAAATGGTACGACAAACCTCCCTACCACTGGTCGCACCACACTGCCCCCTTGGGCCGCTCTCGCCCAGAATCGGGGGGTCGCGCTTGCCACCAACCAACAAGGACCCGTTGTCAGTGCGACTTACACCTTGGGTCACTATCTAGAAGATTATGATTATCTTGGCGATCTCGGTAAATTGCAGGGGGTCGACTTTGACCTCGACCAATATAATGGCCGCTTTTGCGTCACGCCCGAATTCCCGAACGGCACTTATGCTTACTTTATAACAATTGAAGCGGATGGCACCCCGAAATTCCCTTATATTATCGGCCGCTGGTTTTATGGCAGCCCGACCGGGAAAATTGTCACCAGCATTAGCGAAACCGTCACGGAGTATGATCGCGGCGCGCCCACTGCCGCCATTACGCTGACTGGTACGACCTCGGGTAATGGGGTTTCCCTGATCTGGAATTCAGTTGAGGGCGCTACTTATAAAGTGGAGGCCTCTTCGGGTGGTACGACCTACACGACATTAGCCTCTGCTCTTACCAGCAGCGGGAATGCGACGACCTATGTCGCTACGACCAAGGAAAATTATTATCGCGTCACGCTGACGGCCATCGCGGTCTACGACACCAACGGTCCGATTGGTATGCCTGTCGGCACAACGGTTGCATTATCCTATCTTGCTTCTGGTAGCACCGCTACCGGCGCGGTGAGCGCCGCTAGCACCACCCCGACCACGCCCACCACGCCCACGACACCTCCCCCTATGCCCGCCCCGACTGTCACAACGACGCCGGCCGCCTCGAGCGGAGGCGGAGGCGGAGCCCCCAGTTGGTGGTTCGGCGGATTGCTCGCTTTGCTCGGTCTACTTCGCCGCCGCGTTAGATCTGCTTGAATATCATCATGCTTTTTCGTCTGGGCTTAACTTGGCTGCTCCTAGTCTCGGCCAGTGGCGCGGCGGAGTTGCGATTGCACATTAACCCGCGGTGGGGTCAGGCCGCCCTCTCGGTACCTTCGGCGGAATTTGCAACGGCTGCAGGGCAGTCGGTCCGAGTCACTCGACTGTCCGCGTTGTTATCCGATTTTCAACTGCAGCGGGCCGATGGCTCGGTCGTGCGCCTCGAGGGCCAATATGGATTTATCGATGCCGCGAGCGGTCGGCTGGAAGTGCCGCTCGCGGATATTCCAGCGGGAAAATATACTGGGCTCCAGTTATCTATCGGAGTCGGGCCCTACGCTAACCACGCCGATCCTGGGCAATGGTCAGCTGGGCAAGCCTTGAACCCATTGGTGAATAAACTGCATTGGAATTGGCAGGGCGGTTATGTTTTTCTGGCCCTCGAAGGTTTTTGGCAAAACTCCCCCGGGACGTCTCCTGCCGGTTTTTCTTATCACCTCGCAACCGATGCGGCCCTGATGACCGTGCGGTTTTTGACAAAATTTGAAATCAAGGATGTCACCCGAGTAGATCTGGCCTTGGACGTCGCCGCTTTTTTCAAAGAGCGGAAAATCTCTGCCGAAGATGGCAGTGATACCACGCATTCAGGGGCTCATGATGCACTCGCCAGTCAATTAGTAAAAGTGACGCAGCGGGCCATGTTCTGGCTGGACGCTGCGCCGCTCCGCGCGGCTGAACCTTATGTCGCGGCGGTCCCCGTCGTTGCGGCGCCGGTGGGCACGCCGCTGGCATTTATTGTCCCGGCGGGATTTCCACAGCCGATGCTACCCGCCGATAATGCGCTGACACACGAAGGCGTTGCTTTAGGGCGGCAGCTTTTTTTCGACCGACGGCTTTCGGGTAACGATCGCCAGTCGTGCGCGAGTTGTCATGATCCACGCCAAGCCATGAGTGATCGCGTGGCGTTGAGTCGGGGCGCCGAGGGCCAGCTTGGGCATCGCAACGCCATGCCCCTCTTCAATCTTGCCTGGCATCCGGCCTACGCTTGGGACGCCGCACAACCCACGATCCGCGCGCAAGCTCTAGCGGCGATGACCAATCCGATCGAAATGAATGCTGAGTTGGCCGACGTGGAGGCCAAACTCGCGGACGATCCGCAGGTTGGTCACGACTTCGCTGCGGCCTTTGGCTCGCCCCAAATTACCCGTGATCGTATTGGGCGCGCGCTCGAGCAGTTTTTACTTACCTTGGTTTCAGTTGATGCGCGCTTTGATCGGGCTGCGCGGGGTGGGGCTCCTTTGACGGCTCAAGAAAATCGCGGGCTGGAATTATTTTTAACCGAATACGATCCCGTGCGAGGTAAACGCGGTGGCGATTGTTTTCACTGCCACGGCGGCGGTTTGTTTAGTGATTTTGCCGTGCGCAGCAATGGGCTCGATCGAGTGGCGACGGACGCCGGAGCCAAACTTACGACGGGGCGATCTGATGATCATGGGCGCTTTAAAACACCATCGCTGCGCAATGTAGAACTCACCGCTCCTTATATGCACGATGGGCGCTTCAAAACCCTGGAGGCGGTGCTTGCTCATTATGATCATGGCGTAAAGCGCCCCGCTAATCTTGATCCCAATCTCGCCAAGCATCCCGCGGCGGGCATGCAACTGAGCGCCGCGGACCAAGCGGCCTTGGTGGCTTTTCTGCGCACACTGACCGATAGCAGTTTCGCAGGCCGCGCCTCCCGCGACGCGCCTCAAGTAGCGCCATGATTTTTGGCCTGTAGACGACGCAGGCCGCTAGGCTTTACTCAAAGGCTCTGGCCCAAGATTTTTTGGCGTAGGTGAGTGCAGCGCAATTTCGCTTCAGCATTGCGCACTGCCATGCCGTAGGCCGCTGGTTCGCCGACGATGAATACTTTTTTTCGGCCCCGCGTAATCGCCGTGTAGATTAAATTGCGCTGGAGCATCACAAAGTGCGCTTTGAGTAGCGGGACGATGACGATGGGATATTCGCTGCCCTGTGATTTATGAATGCTGATGGCGTAAGCTAGGCCGAGATCACCGAATTCATTGCGCTCAAAGGTGTGCTGGGCGCCGTCAAATTCGGCGGTCAACGTTCCCTTGACGCCATCAATTGCGAGCACCGCTCCAATATCCCCGTTAAATAAATCTTTATCATAATTATTCCGCAGCTGGATGAGCTTATCGCCTGGTCGATATTCCCCACTGATCGTTTTGAGGCTCTGGTGCTGGGGATTCAGCGCAGCTTGCAGGGCGAGGTTGAGATTCGCCACCCCCGCCGTGCCTTTGTGCATCGGCGCGAGAATTTGCACATCATTGATCGGGTGCAGCCACGTGAAGTGCTGAGGAATAAATTGGGTGCATAGCTCCGTGACTTTCGCCAGGCAGTCTTCAGGTGAATTTGCGGCAATGAAATTAAGATCACTCCAAGCTTGGGCTTGCGCGACTTCGCTGACGATGGGTGGGGGCGAGTGGTTGCCGTCGTTGATGGCGTGCGCGACCGTCACGATGAGGCTTTGTTCTTTTTGCCGATAGACGACCGCCAAGCGAGTTACCGGAATTTGTTCGGTACTGATGAGATCTTTCAGCACATTGCCGGCGCCTACACTCGGTAGTTGGTCAGTGTCGCCAACGAGCAGAAGGTGGGCGCGCACGGGAACGGCTGAGAGCAGCGCGGCGGCAAGCCGTGAGTCGAGCATGGAGGCTTCATCGACAATTAAATAATCTGTCGCCAGGGGATGTGATTCATTGACGGTGAAGCCGCCCTTGGCTCCTTCAAATTTCAACAAGCGATGAATGGTGGAGGCAAAGCCTCCGGTGGTTTCAGCGAGTCGTTGCGCGGCCCGGCCAGTGGGTGCCGCGAGATGAACGCGCACTTTTTTCGCTTTTAGGATTTCGACGAGCGCGCGGAGGATCGTGGTCTTTCCGGTGCCCGGTCCGCCGGTGAGGATGCTAAATTTATGCGCCAGAGCATGCTGGAGCCCGGTACGCTGCAAGTCGTGGAAAGCAAAGCCTGCTTTTTTTTGCGCCCAGTCAAGTGCGGCGTCAATTTTGATCGTGGGCAGGCCGGAGGGTACGGAGTTAAGACGCTTAACTGCATCAGCAATTTTTCGTTCGGCCCGCTCGTTGGTGGGGAGTTGAAGCAACGCCGTCGCCACGGACTCAGTCGCACTGAGGTTCTGTTGGCTAATAGCCTTGGCAATAAGGAGGGCCTCGATGCGCGCTTCGAGGAGCGTGGCGGATGTTTCAAGCAGGGTGGCGGCGTAGTCGACGAGTTCTCCGCGTGGATAAGCCGTGTGCCCTTCCTCTTGGAGCGTTTCAAGGGCGTAGATTAGGCCGGCGTCAAGCCGGGGCGGCGCGTCATTTGCGTAGCCAAGATTGATCGCGATGCGGTCGGCAGTTTTAAAGCCAATCCCATCAATTTCACGAGCAACTCGATACGGTTCGTTAATGACCACTTGCTTGGCTTCGGGTCCATACTGGTTAACGAGCTTCACGCATTGTGAAGTGGTGACGCCGTAGGTTTGCAGAAAAATATGCACCTCCCTAAGGGTTTTTTGTTCGGCCCAAGCTTCCTTGATTGCCGTAGCCCGAACTTTGCCGATGCCGGGAACCTTACGCAGCTTGCCTGATTCTTCGCTCAGTACGCGGAGAGTATCGGTGCCAAAAGTATCGACGATTTTATTGGCGTAAACTTTGCCGATACCGGGAACGAGGCCGCTGCCGAGATATTTTCGGATGCCGTAGACGGAGGAGGGCAGTTCCGATTTGAAGGCGGCAATTTTAAATTGGGCGCCGTGCTGTGCATGCCGCGTCCATTCGCCGGTCAGTTGGAGCGTTTCGCCGCATTGCACGCCGGGCAGAGCGCCGACCACGGTTACACGATCGGTGCTACTGTCCTCGGTGCCCGCAGTGGCTTGCACGGCTTTAGGGGAAAGCGCGTCGGGGCGCAATTCAGCGATCGTGTAATGATTCTCTTCATTAAAGAAAATGATGCGTTCGAGAACGCCGGTCAGAGAACTGGAGGCAGAAGTGGCCACGGATACTGATTAGATGCACGCAGTTTCGCGGCGAGGCAACTCTTGGCGGGTTGGACTTTCCAGCCAAATGAGTTATCCGAGAGACATGCGCTATTACGAGGATTTGCAGCTCGGGGACAAATTCAACACTGCTGATTACGTTATGACGGCGGCAGAGATCGCTGCTTTTGCCCAGCAGTATGATCCGCAGCCTTTTCACACGGATGCAGTTGCGGCCCGAGCGACTTTTTTTGGGCAATTGGTCGCTAGTGGCTGGCATACGGCGGCCGTAAGTATGCGTTTGATGGTTCAAGGGGAAATGGCGCTCGATGGCGGGGTCGTTGGCCAAGGCATGGAAAATCTACGCTGGCCCCGGCCAGTCTTGCCTGGCGATCGCTTGCGAGTGGTGACTGAAGTTCTCGGGCTGAAGCCGGCGCCTTCGCGTCCAGCTTACGGGTTATTGCAGCTCCAGTGTCGGACCTATAATCAAGCGGGCAAATTGGTGCAGGACATGACCGCGACGCTGTTAATCGCCCGGCGGCCAGTGGCATGATGGCCGGCCTTTTGCGCGACTAAGATTGCCCTCCGGCTGCGCTGGCTTAATGCTCGTGGCCATGGAAACGGTCCTCCCTAGTTCATTTTTGCCAGTCATTCAGCTCTCGATCACCCCGGTGATTTTACTTTCCGGAGTGAGTGGCTTATTAATCACCCTGACAAATCGCTTGGGTCGAATTGTGGATCGCACGCGAGCCTTGGCGCGAGATTCTCAAGGTGCCATGGGGGAGGGGCGGGCGCATATTGAACGTCAGCTCGAGATTATGTGGCAGCGGGCGAAATTGTTGCGCTTAGCGGTGACCCTCGCTGGTTCGAGTATGCTCCTGTCTTGTGTCTTGGTGGTAGTGATTTTTCTCGATGCTACGATGCACCGCGAATTCGCCCTAGAGCTTGTGGCGGTATTTATTTCTAGCGTACTGCTATTGATTGCCGCTCTCGCCGCTTTTTTGCGGGATATTCATGTCTCTTTACGCGCGTTGCGCCTAGAAGTTGACCGAGCGCGGGGCGCTCAGCGCGTGTAGTCATGATTAATTCGCGTTGGGAAATTTGGTTGGATGGACTGGTGAAGCGGGCGCTGTTTTGGTCGCCGTTTCGATCCTATCTGCTCTACAAATATCGTTACGCTTTTACGCCGGCGCAGCTCGCCCGTCTGACTACATTACTGACGGAAGCCGCGGGGGTGCCCGGCGATTGTGGTGAGATTGGGTGTTATCGCGGGTATACGACTGTTTTTTTAAATAAGCATCTGGATATGATTGCGCCGACCAAGCGTTACTGGGCGATCGATACCTTTGGCGGGTTTGTAGCCAATGATGTGGCGCATGAATTACAGATTCGCGGTAAGCAGACTGCGGCTGATCGGCGGGCGTTAGATAAATTTACGATCAACTCGCGGCACTGGTTTGAGCGCACTTTGAACTTTAACGGCATTAGGCGCGTCACCGCCCAAGCAGCGGCGATCCAAGATTTTGATTTTCCTGAGGAAACCGCATTCTGCTTTGTGCTGCTCGATGTCGATCTTTACCTGCCCACCAAGGCCGCGCTCGAGAAATTGTGGCCGCGTCTCAGTCCTGGCGGTATCATCGTGATTGATGATTGCCAGCCCGAGCACGTTTACGACGGCTCCCGGCAGGCTTTGCAGGAATTCAGTGCTGCGCAGGGTCTTGTTTTTGAAGTGCTAGAAACCAAACTCGGTGTGCTGCGTCGGGCGCGCTAATGGCGGGCCGAGTTTCGTTGTAACAAAATGGGGGAGAGGCTGAATAGGTCTGGGAAAATATTAACCGCCCCAGCGCTCTGAAGTTCTTCGGCAGAATGGGTGCCGGTGGTTACGCCATAGAAAGTGCAGCCGGCATGGTTGGCGGCTGCTAGATCGTAGGGTGAGTCACCCACGAGGGCAGTCTGTGCGGCTGTAGCTCCCATTATTTTGAGGGCGTGCTGCGTGAAAGCGAGGGTCGGTTTCAGCCAAGGCGTATCCGTGGCTCCGAAATTGCCCGCCAACAGTTCGCTGATGCCTAAATGTTGGCAGATACGGCGTGAAGAGGGACCATGTTTATTAGTGAAGATGGCCGCCTGCCCGCCTATTTGTTTGATGGCTGTCAGAAGTTCTCGGGCCCCTGGAAGCAGCGCGACGTCATCCAACATGGTGGCATTCCAGTAGGGACGATAAATTGCTAATGCCTCAGGCAAGCGGTCGGCTCCGACGAGTCGAGTGATGGCAACTTCTAGCCCGCCGCCGATGGCCGCCCGCACCTGGGCCCGAGTCGGCGGGGGTAAGCCGAGTTTTTGCATGGTGTAAGTATGGCAGCGCTGGATCGCCTGAAAATGATCAAGGAGCGTGCCATCAAGATCAAAGAGGAGGGTGGGGAAGCGCATGCGGGGAACATGTTGCCGCGGGCACGGACTTAATTGCACGGATAAAATCAGTCTGGCGCAGAGGACACGACTGCGCACACTCCACTCATCATGACGCCTTTAATAACCACTAGCCCCGCCTGCGCCACGACGTCGCTGGAAGATGAGGCGTTGGTGGTGCGCTTAACCGGCGATTGGCAGATTACCGAATCACCGCCCAAGTGGAGCCAGATTCTGGCTGCCCATCGGCCACGGCGCGTGGTGCTGCAAGCTGAAGCGCTCGGGGGGTGGGATAGTTCGCTGGCCCTTTTTCTCAGCGCAGCACGTCTATGGAGTGCCGCGCAAGAGGTAGAATTAGTGGAACAGGGTTTTCCACCAGAAGTGGGCCGGCTGGCGGCATTACTAGTTACAAAGCCCCAGGTCGCCGCGCAAAATCCTCGATTGGCTGATTTCGTCGCCGTCGTGGGGGAAGCAACGCACAAAGTCTGGCAGGAAACCAAAGATTTGGCCCAGTTGCTGGGTGAGTGTTTCTACAGCTCGGGGCGTTTTATGCGGGGCCAGGCTCAATTTCGTTGGCGCGATTGCTTTACCGAGATGCAGCAGTGCGGAGCGCTAGCGTTACCGATTGTTGGGCTCATTAGTTTTTTAGTCGGCGTGATCATGGCCTATCAAGGTGCCGTTCAGCTGCGGCAGTTTGGGGCAGACATTTATGTCGCCGATTTGGTTGGTCTGTCGGTTGTGCGTGAGATGGGGCCGATGATGGCCGCGATTGTATTAGCCGGTCGCACCGGCGCGGCTTTTGCCGCAACGCTGGGTAATATGCAGGCTAATGAAGAAATTGATGCTCTGGAAACGCTGGGGGTTTCCCCGATCGATTTTTTGGTCATGCCGCGAATTATGGCGCTTTTTCTCATGATGCCCTTACTGGCGCTCTATGCGAATTTCCTCGGTATCATGGGTGGGTTAGTCGTTACCGCCTCAATTCTGGACATTCCCTCAAGTCTTTACTGGATCGAAACAAAATCGATCATCGACTTATCCGATTTAAGCACCGGCTTAATCAAGGCCGCCACCTTTGGGCTTATCATCGGCCTCTGCGCTTGTTTGCGCGGCTTGCAGGCAGAGCGCAGTGCGGTCGGCGCGGGTCGAGCAGCTACCGCTGCTGTGGTGACAAGCACCTTGCTCATTATCGTCTCGGATTCAATTTTTGCAGTCATTTTCAACATTCTCGGCTGGTGAAATTATTGCTCATGTTCCACGCCTGCTCAGCAACCGTCTTAGCTAACCCGCCCGCTACGGCAGGGCGATTTGCATGAACGTCATCGGCAGAAATAGTAAATTTGCGATTGAGGTTGCCGGTCTCGAATGCCGCTACGGCGAGCGAGTGGTGCTCGCTGATGTTTCGTTCGCAGTTAAACCGAGTGAGATATTTTTTATTATTGGCGGTAATGGCTGCGGCAAAAGCACGCTGCTTCGGCACCTCATTGGTTTAAAGCAGCCGGGTCAGGGTCGGGTGAAGTATTTTGGCCGCGATTTTACTCATGCTGATCGTGCCGGCCGGCAGGAACTGCTGCGTACCTTTGGTGTTTTGTACCAAAATGGAGCCTTATGGAGTTCGATGACGTTGGCAGAGAATGTGGCGCTACCGCTTGAGCTTTACACCAAGCTCGATCGCCGCGAACGGGCCCGCATCGTTTCTCTTAAGCTAGCGCAAGTCGGTCTGGCGGGTTTAGAGGATTATTACCCGGTCGAGCTAAGCGGGGGGATGAAGCGGCGGGCTGGTCTCGCGCGCGCACTGGCCTTGGATCCGGCCATTGTGTTTTTTGATGAACCCTCTGCTGGGCTTGATCCCATTACCTCGCTTAAGCTCGACGAATTGATTCGGCAAATCCGCGATACCCTCGGTACGACCATCGTCATCGTTTCTCATGAGCTACCCAGTATTTTTGATATTGCCGACCGTGTGGTTATGATCGACTCCGGCGCGCGCGGCGTGATCGCTGAGGGTGAGCCAAATCAGTTGCGGGAGACGAGTCCGGATCAACGGGTGCGGGAGTTTTTGAATAGACGTGTGGCCGTGGTTCAGCAACAACAGGAGTCCCTTCACCCGTGAAAATGAAACCCAGTCCAGTCACCGTTGGTTTATTCGTCCTTGGCGCATTGCTGTTGGGGGTAATTTCTTTCCTTTCGTTTGGCGGGACCAATATTTTTTCGAAGCCAACTCGCTTTATTATTTATTTTGATGAATCCGTCAGTGGTCTCGATCCCGGCGCCTCCGTCAAAATTAACGGCGTCCGGATCGGCCGGGTCGCCGCAATCAGCGTCCGCTATGACCAGCCGAGCAAAGAAGCGCTTACCCGAGTAATTTGCGAAATCGATCGCAACATTTTGACTAACAGCGCTGGCGTGCCGATTGATTTAACGATTGTCGCCGAACTCCAAGGGTTAATTGATCGCGGCTTACGCGCGCGCTTGAGCCTTACGGGTATCACGGGCTTGCTGTTTGTTGAACTGCGATTTGAGGATGCCCGTCTATTTCCGCCTGACCGGCGTTTCCTTGCCGATCAATACCCCGTCGTGCCTTCCATTGCTTCGCCGATCTCGGAGGTGCAGCAGAGTATTGTCGAAATTGTAGCTAATATTAAGAAGGTCGATTTCGCGACGCTCTCAAAAGAGCTGAAGACGTTGCTGGTGACCACCAATCAGAAAGTGCAGGACCTGGATCTTAAGGCCTTGGCGGAACGCTTAGGTCGATCAGCTGATGCGGTTAATAATTTTGTGAGCACGCCCGATGCGCAAAAAGCTTTTGCAAATCTTAATAGCGCTTTGACGGAAACGCGCGCCGTGATGACAAAGCTAGATCATCAAGTCGGCCCCGTGAGTGATGAGTTAAAGAAAACACTGGCGGATGCGCAGGGAGCCTTGCAGTCCCTCAATGCCGCCGCGACCACGACCAGGAATTTTGTGCGCGATCAAGGTTCGGTGGGTGATGATGTTGCGCTGGCCTTGCGTCAAGTTGCTGACGCGGCAGCCGCTTTAGAGCGCTTAGCCGACACGATTGATCGGAATCCCAATTCACTCTTGGTGGGTAAAAAGAAAGCTTCGCTCGAATAGTTATGAAATCTTTGCTTCGCTCCCTCGGTTTGACCGCCCTCGCGGCCACCTTAACCTCGTGCAATTTACTCGTGCCCCGGGCTGACCCCGTGCGGCATTTCACGCTGAGCGCTCCTGCGAGCATTGCCCCGGTGCGACAGGGGACCTTGGTGCGGCCGGTGCTCTTGGCTGGCCATCTTCATGGCCGGCAGATGGCCGTGCGGGTAGCTGAACATGAAGTCATCTATTTAGCCGATGTCCGCTGGGCTGAGTCACTCGATGAGGCTATCACGCAATTGCTGCGCGCCCGTCTCGGCGCGATTGGCAGCGGCGCGACTGTGACTGTAGAAGTGCAACGGTGCGAACTCGACCGTGCGAATGGTAATACGGTGCAACTGGCGGCGACTTATGCGATCTTACCCGCTGACGGGAGCGCTGCGATTGCCCAACGCGGCAGCTTTACGGCTACAGCCCGCGTATGGGAGGGAAAAGATTTTGGAGTCTTAGTGGGACTATTGCGCGCCGCTGTCGGCGAGCTTAGTGAGGCAATTGCCGCCGCTATCGTAGATAAAAAGAGCTAAACTTTTAGGTGGCCTATTCATTGGCGATGCAGCGAATCAGGGGCGGCCAGCGCCCGCAGTGTCGCTGCGGACGCATCCCCTGCTTAGTGACGCGTCCTGCAGTTTAAAAATAGGTATAAAAAAAGGCCGTCGCAGTGAGCGACGGCCTTTGATCGAAGATTCTTTTGACTGAATGAGGGACGCTTACCGATATTCTTCGTTGGTGAGCGCGTTGATGATTTTGAAATTCTCCACGTGGTAGTTGGGGTCAGCCCGGAAGGCTAATTTCACGCCGTGAGCTTTTTCAACGCGAACAAGCAGTTCTGAATCCTCTACGCGGAGACGTTCCAGGATGGAGGGGTGTACATGAACGCGCAGCGCATATTCCTTGCCGTCATTACGGGTCTGGAGTCGACGGGCGACCGCGGAGAGTTTGCGTTGCAGTTCGACTGACATCGTCGTGGCTGATTTCACGATCCCGCGACCGCGGCAATAAGGGCAGCTCGTATAGATGTTAGCGGACAGCGATTCTTGCTGGCGCTGGCGGGTCATTTGCATGATGCCGAGCGTAGAGATCGGTAAGATGTGAGTCTTTGCTTTGTCCTCTGACATAAGCTCGACCATCTTATCATAAACGGAATTCCGGTGGCGGCGCTCCTTCATGTCGATGTAATCCATGATCACTAAGCCGCCGATATTGCGAAGCCGGATTTGCCGAGAAATTTCTACGGCCGCTTCCATGTTTACTTGGAAGATGGTATTTTTTTCATCACCGAAACGTGATTTATGGGAGCCCGTGTTAACGTCGATGGAGATCAGGGCCTCCGTTTCATCGATGACGATTTCACCGCCCGAAGGGAGGGGCACACGGCGCTGGAAGGTTTGCTCGATCTGGCGCTCGATGT
Source organism: uncultured Verrucomicrobiota bacterium (assembly GCA_903856725.1). Lineage (GTDB taxonomy): Bacteria > Verrucomicrobiota > Verrucomicrobiia > Opitutales > Opitutaceae > Lacunisphaera. Next base: position 3,891 of record CAIOCT010000008.1, on the reverse strand, counting down.
TGTAGCGTTCGAAGACGGGGATGGCCTCTTTATAATAGGCAATCTTGCCGCGGGAGCGGGAGGAGATCTGCGCAACGAGTTCCTGGGTGCGTTTGTAGTCGGCTTCGTTGTCAATTAACACGCGATCGATATCCTCCGTGAGGAAATCGCGCACGGTGCGCTCAACAATATCCGGCTCCTGATAAAGGCAGGTAGGCGCGCGATCATTTTCCATTTTCTGCATGATCTCCTGCCATTTGGTGAGAAGCAGATGAAGGTCGCGGACAAAATAACGAGGCTTCTTGCCTTCGCCAGCTGTGCGGACGATGACCCCCATGCCCTCTGGGATGGTCAATTCATTGATAAGAGTTTTAAGGCGCTTGCGCTCTTGGGGGTCCTCAATTTTACGCGAAATCCCGCAGCCGTCAGAAAACGGCGTGAGGATTAGGTAGCGACCAGGCAGGGAGAGATTGGTCGTGGTCCGTGGACCCTTCGTGCCAATGGGGCCTTTGGTGACCTGAATGACGATATCTGTGCCTGGTGGGTACATGCTCGGGATGTCCTTGACCGTGGGGAGCGCGGGGCGCTGGCCACCAGTATCTTTCTTTTTATTAACGCGGACGACCTCAACCGACGAGTCGGTGGCGGCGGGGAGCATATCCCAATAATGGAGGAAAGCATTCTTGTTATAACCAATGTCGACGAAGGCGGCTTTCAGACCTGGGTCGAGGTTCTTGATGCGGCCTTTGTAGATCCCGCCAACCATGCGACTATCAGATTCACGCTCAATTTCGAAGCGGTCGAGGGTGCCGTCAATGAGGAGCGCGACACGCTTCTCGAGAGGCTCTGAATTAATGACGAGCTCGCGGAACGAGCCTTTTTCCTTGCGGAAGACACTCAGAATTTTTTGGAGAATAGGCCGGTTAGCGGCGCGTTCCTTCGATTCATTGCGGAGTTGTTCAGTCGTGAGAGGCTCGCTGTGCTTCTGCGGCGGGGGGTTAGCGAGTTCTTCTTCATAACGTGAGGCGGCATCCTGGGGGGAGCTGGAGTTGGTGGGCTGATCGTTGTTCATGGTGGGGTTGATCCCGGGTGGTTGTAACGGAGCATCCGTGAGCAGCAGGCTGAGTGCAGGAGATTCCGGCAGAGCGGTCCATATCGGGAGGGAGGGAGCTCATGTTAAAAGTCCCTCCGGAAACGATAGACGCTTTGAACCAGTCCTTGCAGCAAGCAGCAGCTGAGCACAAAGGTGCCGCCGTAGCTAATGAAGGGAAGCGGTATACCTGTTACCGGCACTAGGCCGATGGTCATGGCGATGTTAACGAAAACGTGCACGGCAATGAGCACCGTGACGCCCAGCGCTAAAAGTGCGCCGAAACGGTCGCGGGCGAGGCCTGCGATCCGTATTCCGTTCCACAACACCACGCCAAAGAGTCCAATGACGGTGATGCTTCCCAAAAATCCTTTCTCCTCCGCAATCACGGAGAAAATGAAATCGTTATGCGCAATGCCGCGCGGCAGATAGCCGAGTTTGGCTTGCGTGCCCTCGGTCCAGCCTTTGCCAGTGAGCCCGCCAGAGCCGACCGAGATGAGTGATTGGTGCTGATTCCAGCCAATGCCCGTGGGGTCAATCTTGTCGGGGGCGATGAAGGCTAAAACACGTTCGCGTTGATAATCATGAAGCGGCAGCCAAGAGCGGGCTTCATATTGGCCGCGGGCTTCTTGGGGCTTCAGAAAGTTATTGTCCTCCAAGAATGTAGCGTAGCGCCACGTATCGAGTGCTACTAAGCCCACGAGCAGGGCAAACACTCCAACCGCCGCGGTAAAAAACCGCGCCGAGAGATTGGAAATGTAAAGCATGGCGAAGACCATCGGGGCGAGGACCAAGGCGGTTCCGAGGTCAGGTTCGGCGAGTATCAACACCATGGGAATACCTGCCGCAAGAGCCAATTTTATCAGTGTCTGAATGGAGTCACGCACCGTGCCAATTTTAGCCCCGGTCAAAGTGGCGGCGGTCATGATGAGCACTGCCAGCTTGGCACTTTCTGAAGGTTGAAAAGAAAAGGCACCAATCCCTAGCCAGCGTCGGGCCCCCATGCCGCGGGTTTCGCCAATTCCTGGAACGAGGACCAACAATAACAAAACGAGGCTGAAAAGATAAACCCAATGCGACCAGCGTAGCCACAGGCGGTAATCGAGTAAGGCCACGGCGAGATATAAAATTGCCCCAGCGACCAGCCATACGATTTGCTGTTCCCATTGCTCGCGCCCGCTAGCCATTTGGGCGCTATAGATGAAAAACACCCCAAAGGTGGCTAGCAGCACTAGGCAAACGGGCGTCATCCAGTCGAAGCGCTCCCGCGTGGTGACCTTGAATAAATGGCTCAGATCAATGTTGCGCGAGGCTTTCACCATAAAATAGGTCCGTAGCTAAACATGCGCGGTGTCTGCTGGCAACGGCGCAGTGGCGGCATGATGCGCTAATCCTAGCATAATCCAAAAGGGAATGGCCCCCATGGGGCCTTCGAGCACTACTCCGAGGCAGGCGCTAATCATTACCACCCAGACAGCCGCCTGAAGCGTCATGGCATCAGCGCGTCTTGGATCAGCGCGCGCGGCGCGCGCGACTCGTGCAGTCGAGTGCGCCTGCACAAAATAAATGCCCAATAAGATGGTCAAGCCCACCAAGCCCATTCGGCCGAGGGTAGTCATAAAAATATTATGCGGGCTGCGCGCGGTGAAATCTTCATTGGAGGTCGCATAATATTCCCGCAAAAATCCATGAGTTAAATCGGCCCCAAAGCCCTGGCCGAGTGCGGGTGCCGTCTGCAAGGTTTCTTCCGCGACATTCTTCCACCAAACCAGGCGGAACCGATTATTATCACCTTTGTCGCTGGTCAGGTCATTCTGGTAATTGCGCGTCCCGCTGTAATCAGCAATTGAGACGACCGCCTCATATACCGCGTAGGCCTTGCTCTGGTTGAAGTCTTTTTTTTGTAAAAGCGAATAGGCAGTTATCGTGAGCAGGCCCGCAGCGCTGACTATGAGGAGCACGCGCAGCGGTCGCCAGCGACCGGCCCAGGCGAGCCAGCCGATGGCGACCATCAGGCCGACCATACTGGAGCGTGAGGTTAAGGTTAGCCCTGAAGCCAGCGAAGCCAGAGCGGTGAGCCAGCGCCACCCATTCTCTTGCCAGTGAAATCGCCCGATTGGCAGGAGGATGATGAAGCCTGTGAACAGAAATGTCGCCAGCAGATCGCCCTTATAAAAAATCAACGGCACGCCTCCGAGGGTTAGATTGGAGAGCAAAAATTCAGAAAATAATGTACTTAATATTCCCGTCAGCGGCAGTACGGCCAACGTCAGGATGACGGCCGTGTAGAGTAATCGACGGGATGGCGCATGGTTCGCCAGGAATTGGGTCACGAAAAAATAAATGAGATAATAAACCATGGCGAAGTCGCGCAGAGCGAAAAAGCTGTAGCGTTTGATATCCCATCCGAGCCGTCCGGCCCCAAGGGCAAACCAGAAAAGCAACAGACCATTTAACCAATCGCGGCGGAGGGGGAGTTGACGCTGCAGGGCGCCGCGCAGAGCGGTCACCGCAAGTAAGCAGACCAAGCTCAGTTCACTGAAGAACAGCGGTAGGCTCGGCAGCGGGGTTATTTGGGCGAAGCCGCGATTGCCGATGATGTAACCAAAGAACAGAAAGCTGAGTAACCAAGTTTCGGCGAACGGTCCTCTAGACCAGGCAAAAATAATCCACAGCGCGCTGCCCGCCGCTAGGGTCGCCATCAAGTATTCCTCATTCGCCACTGAAAAACCCACCCAAGCGGCTAAGGCCGCAGCCCCGAGACTAAAAATAAAAATGCGCAGGCGCGGTTCCATGCGGTGAGCACAGCTATCCTGGCTTGT
>CAIOCT010000007.1 GCA_903856725.1 uncultured Verrucomicrobiota bacterium | reverse complement strand
GAGATCCAGATATAGAGTTGGTCCCAAAGCCAGCGTGAGCACGGCGCGGGAAGATTCGCCCGCGGTGGAAGGGGGCGTCATAGCTTTTCCAGTTGGTCGAGCTTTTGCGTGATCACTGGCAGGTCTGCAAGGATAGCACCCCACGGTTGTCGTGTGCCTGCCGGTACATCGTCCAGCCAGCAATCGTAGGCGACGCCTATGCGGCGGGCTAGGGTGAAATAACAATCAGGCCGCATGTAGTCGCTGGAGAAAAGCTCCAATAACGCAGCCTGGTTCCCGGAAAAAATTAAATTAGCAAGCCCAGCACCATGCGCCGCGACGACGAGTCTCGCATCGCGAAAAATTGCCACCTGCTCGCGAAAACTGTGCCTTTCTAAGGCCACTACGGTGAACCCGCGCTTTTCTAGCACCGCAATCAGTTCGGATTCATTGAGGATAGGCCGCTGTGCCGACGCTCCGCGCTGGATGTAAATCCGCGGTCCCTGACCGGCGATGGACGCGGAGATAGGAAGAAAAGAGGAGCGCAAAAATTCCAGACTCCACGGTGGATAACAGCTTTCGCTGCCGGGCAGGGACGGAACATAGAGGCTCTGGCAGCGTAGGCGCTGACCTGCTTTAAGGAAGTGGAGTTGTTCGGTTGCTAGTCCTAGCAATTGAAGGGTTTCTAGCTGCACGGCGTTTACGTTTTCAGGCACGGCATATTTTTCGATTACACTCCTCCAGCGGGTCAGTAGGTGTAGCCGAGGCAGTACATCAAAAAGCCAGTGATAATAATTCCAGCCTTGCGGGGCAGCCAGTAGAGCAAGCACATCGTCTACACGCGTCACCTGGGTGCGGGTCAGACTAAAGGGGTGGCGTAGGAACCGATGCCAGAGCAGCTTGGTGCCAAATTGGTGATAATATTGAGAGAGAACATGATTGTCGCGCGTAAGAACGAGGCCTTCGTTAGAAAAAAGGTTAGCACCGTGCAAAAAGCTGACGGATGCATCCGGATAGCTACGGGAGCCAACAGCACTAAAAGCTCTACGCGCAGCGGCCGGCAAATCTTCCGGTGGTGAATGAATCTCGACGTTGCCCAGGTAAATTTCTGTGAGCCAGTCACTGCGCAGGCTACGATACCAGCCGACCTTGGCTCGTGCGCGCTCGACCCATTGCCGGGCTGAGGGTTCGATTCCCCGCGGATAAATCCACGGCCACTGATTGAATAGATCTACTATCACTGGTCGCCAGCGGCGCCAAAAGGATTGAGCAGACAATCGTAAAGCCATGAAAAAAAGAGATACGAAACAAGGAACAGCTCAGCAGTCCTTGCGCAGGTAGAGCACATCGGCGTAAAGCGCTTGGCGGCGGCCCCCCTTGGGCTGGGAGTAATTGCCGATAAAAAAACCATGCTGTTGCATGAGAGTATCGAGTTCGAAGAAACCCGCCTCACCTTCATAGTGTGTTTGAAAATTCACCTCCAACAGCACGTAGTCGGTTCGGCGTAGGGTCTCCGCTGCGCCAGTGAGAACTTCGCGCTCGAATCCCTGTACATCAATTTTTAGTAAGCGAATGCGGGCATCGGTTGGAATAACCGAGTCGAGCGTGCGAACGTCTACCTTGATAATTTTTCGTGCGCCGACATCTTGGTAGCTGCTAGCCATACTTTGTGTCGGACGCCTGAAAGAATTGAATACCGACTCTTTCATGAGCGTGAAGTCGGCAATACCGGGCGCGGCCCCTATCGCAGTCTGCTTGATTGAGATGTTATCCTGTCCCGAGAAGCGCTCGTGTAGTCCGGCGGCGAGGGCGGGTTCCGGTTCGACGCAAATTATCCGTTTTGGCGTGCAGAAATTGAGTATTCCCGCAGTCCAATCACCCCTGTTGGCCCCGAGATCAACAATGCAGTCGATGTCGCTCAGTGCCCCGTCCGGTAGTAAATTCAGGTTCAGTTCCTGGATTCGCAGTCGCGAGGATGGTTTGAGCGTCAATAGCCACGCCTGCGAGGCTGGGAGCCCCATCCGCTTGAGCTTGCTAGCAAATTGCGATGCTCGAACTAGACCGAATGGAAGAAGGTGTCGCAGGGCACTGTTCATGGGTGGACGACCGTTTTGCTGTAGCGTTGGTCTACAGTATTATGCCGAGCCCTGCGCCACGGTAGCGGCGAACGTTGCATCCATGGCGACAGTTCCAAGGTCCCAGCGGGGATACGCCATCAGCCCAGCGGTCGCATCTTGGATCACTTCGAACGATTGGATAATTTGGTGATCCTCTCCATGGAGGCTGGTGCGAACATAAAAGCTCACCTGATAACTGCCAGGCAGGAGGGCGATGCGACGCAGGGTGCCGTTAAGCGAGAGAATCTGGCCAGCGGCGAGTTCATAGGATTTGGCCGGTTGGCGGAAATCAGCAACGGCGACACGTTGGTTTTGCTCGTTATGAATTAGGAAGCACAGGTCGTGAATACGGCATCCTTCATTGGCCTTCATTTGAAAATTGAAGTGCAGATCAGCAAAGACCTGCACCGGGTCGGAGGTGAACTGCAGGGACAGGAGCGTAAGCTCGCGGCCGTAGTGTATCGTCTTGGCAGCGCCTTCTATTTTGTCCTGTTGTTTCGAGTACAGGGCGATACCAGCGGCCGTGGTGGTGTTGTGGCTGATTGCGCCGCGGTTCAGTATGATTACTCGGTTGCAGAGTTGTTGAACGGATGCCAATTGATGGCTGACGAACAAAATTGTCCGGCCCTGTCGGCGCGTGACATCGTTCATTTTGTGCAAGCACTTACGCTGGAAGTCGGCATCGCCGACGGCGAGCACCTCGTCTAGAATGAGAATCTCCGGCTCTAAATGCGCAGCGACGGCGAAGGCGAGGCGTACATACATGCCGCTGGAGTAGTGCTTTACTTGCGTGTCGAGGAAGCGTTCGACTTCGGCGAAGGCGACGATCTCATCAAATTTACGGGTAATTTCTACCCGAGCCATACCGAGAATAGCGCCGTTGAGATAAATATTTTCTCGGCCAGATAATTCTGGATGAAAACCAGTCCCCACTTCTAGTAAACTCGCGACGCGTCCTCGAATTGTAGCGCGTCCCCGGGTGGGCTCAGTGATGCGGGATAAAATTTTTAAGAGCGTGGATTTGCCGGCTCCGTTCCGGCCGATGATCCCGACTACGTCGCCTTGGGCTACGTCGAAGGAGACATCCTGCAATGCCCAAAATTCTTCGCTATCCCGGGCGTTTGCCCCTGGTGCGGTTAGGCGGCGCATTAACCCGCGCACACCGTGGGTCAGCGAGTCACGTAAATTATCATGCGGTTTCTCATGAGACAGTCGGTAGCGTTTACCTAGTCCTTCCACACTGATGACGGGTTTGCTCATGTTCAGATCAGATCGGCGAAGGTGCGTTCGGTGCGGCGGAAATACCATATGCCGGAAGCAAGCAGCAGCGCGGCCATGCCGATTGAGATGGCCAGGTTCAGCGGATCGAGGGCCGGCTCGCCGCGTAGTAGACACCAGCGGAAACCATCAATGGCGCCGACCATCGGGTTAAGCGAATAGATGAATCGCCAGTTGGGCAGGTTTGTTGAACTAAAGCCGACCGGAGATAAAAATAAACCGACTTGCAGTAGGAAGGGCACCACGAAGCGAAAGTCGCGATATTTTACCGTGAGTGCAGTCAACCAGAGGCCGGTGCCAATCGCCGTGAGCAGGGTCAGCACGATGAAGAGCGGCAAGACGATGATTCGCCAGTCGGGGGTGAACTGCCACCACAGGCACATCACCGCCAGTAGTACAAGGACGACGGCGAAATCGATCAGCGCCACCGCGACGGAGCTGAGTGGCACGATCAGGCGCGGAAAATAAACCTTCGAGATCAGGTGTGTGTTGGCCACGAGACTCCCGCTGGCATTAGAGAAGGCCGCGGAAAATAGCTGCCACGGCAGTAGGCCACACAGCACGAGCAGCGGGTAGGGGGCGTTGCCGGAGGGCATGCCGGCGAGTTTACCAAAAATGAATGTGAACACCGCGAGCGTGACTGCGGGCTGGATCAGCGCCCACAGTACGCCGAGCGTAGTTTGCTTGTAGCGAACCTTGATATCACGCCACGCGAGGAACCCAAGTAACTCGCGGAAGCGCCAGAGGTCGTGCCAGTAATTTCGATTCGCCCGGCCGGCCTCGAGGATGATTTCGGGTGGAGAATTTGGCTCCATGCTAAGCAAGTGCGGCGGCGAGGCGCTGCGTGAAAATGGGAAATGCAAAGGTGTCTACGTGATGGCGGATAGCCACCGGATCACGCGGGTGTCGAATCAGGTCAATTACGCCGGCCGCTAAATTGGGAATATCTCCATACGCGACCAGCTGACCGACGGAATCATGAATGACCTCCGCGACGCCCCCAGCCCGGGCACCGAGACAGGGTTTGCCGTACGTCATCGCCTCCAGAAAAACGAGGCCAAAGCCTTCTTTCCGGCTTGGTAGAGCGAAGAGCTCGCAGTTGGCGTATTCCATTTGCAGCGCTTCATCCGTGATCGCTCCCGTAAAATGAACGGCGTTGGCTAATCCGAGTTGCTGCACAATTTTTTGCAGCCGGGGTAAATCATCTCCTGTACCGACGATGCGCAATCGCGCTAAGGGTAACGTGCGCAGCACGAGCGGCATCGCCTCAATCAGAGTATCCACTCCTTTGTAGGTATCGGTGGAGAGTAAGCGTGAGACGGTGAGGATGCGCGGGCCAATCAATGGGGTCGCGGGTATGGCTGCTGCGCGGTTGGGCACGAGATAAGGATCAAGGGTGTTGGGCACCACCACGAGGCGCGTAGGCGCCAGCGCCGGATGAAAGCGGAGAAGCTGGCGCCGAGTGTATTCACTCACGCAGAAAATTCGCTGCGCTCCCAGCAACGCGCGCTGCTCCAACCAAGTATAGGGGCGCCAAACTTCAATCCCGTGGGCCACCAGGTAGTATTTAATTCGGGGATTAAAAATTTTTGCGACCCAAGCGAGCGCGAGGTGATGCAGATGACCGCAGATTAAAATATCGGCAGACCGAGCTAAGCGGAAAGTCGCGGCCATGAAGCGTACTTTGCGTCGGGCGCAGCCGATGTGCTCACCTAAAGGTTCGCTCGTGTAGCGGGCGAGACGTTGATCGTAACCGGGATTATCATTCAGCACGATAGAATCGATGCGTCCGGTTGAACCAATAATTGTGCTCAGCGCCTTGAGATAAAGCCGCATGATTCGCGCAATGCCGCCCTCGGCGAGGAAGAGTTCGGGTGAAAGGAGCAGAGCTCTCATGGCGTGCTGCGCCGATTGGCAAAGTTGATCAACACCGCGAGCGTCCATACTCGCGACCACGCCCGATCATCTTTTTGTTTTTGATAATCGGTCCAGACTTGGGCGGTCGTGATGGGATCGAGCCACGGACAGGCCGCCAGCGAGGCTGAGTTAAAAGTTTCGTGAAGGAACGGCCGAAGTTCGGCGCGCAGCCAGCGACTAAAAGGCAGAGTAAATCCTTGTTTATGGCGCGCGCGAATGGCGCTCGGTACGAGGTCGGCCGTGGCATCGGCGAGCGCTTTTTTCGGCGAGCGAGCATTATATTTGAAATGCGTTGGCTGGGCCCACAACCAGGCGAGTAATTTTCGATCGACGAAGGGCACACGCAATTCCAGCGAGTGGGTCATGCTGAAAACATCGCTATCCCGGAGCAGCACATTGGCCAAGTAAGTGCGGAGCTCCCAAGCGCTGATGATTTGAAAAGGATCAGCGCCCATTAATTCAGACGTGAAGTCGTCGAGCATGGGATGATTAGGTCCCAGCCGGCGCGCTTGGGCCCGCGCCTCAGGTGCCAGGAGGGCAAGCCGGGCAGTCTCGGGTAGTACGCGACGTTGCAGCGAAGCCAGTTCATGCAGATCGCGGGCGTGCGCGAGAAAATCGGCTAACTTGCGCGCGCGTGTGCTGGGGCGCGCGCGGAGTTGATTAACCAGGGCGGCCCGCAATTTACGCGGCACGCGCCGCCACGCGGGTAGCAGCCGATGCAAGCGCGGCAAATCGCGGAAGGAGGGATAGCCACCGAATAATTCGTCGCCGCCCAGACCCGATAGCGCTACCGTGACGCCGCCTTGGCGGGCCATTTGGCTAGCGTAGTAAGTGTTGATGCCATCGCCGGTGGGTTGATCAAAGCTGGCGAGAATTCGGGGAAGATCGGTCGCGACGCGCGCGCCCGTGATTAGTTCTTCATGGTGCTCGGTGCCGAAGGCTGCAGCGGCTAACCGCGCACTGGTTTGCTCAGAAAATTCCGCTTCATTAAAAATAAGCGAAAAAGTTTTCAGTTGAGTGGCGCCACTTTTGACCATCAGGCCGACAATCGCGGTTGAGTCGAGCCCGCCGGATAAAAAAGCTCCGACCGGTACATCAGCCACGCGGTGCGCCCGGATGGTATCATCTAACTGGTGGCGTAAGCCGTGAACAAAGTCATGATAGTTAGTGGTAATGAGCGCGGAACCAGTGGGCGCGGGGAGTTGATCCCACGCCGCCGTTTGGCAGCGTCCCTCGGCATTGACTTTCAGCCAGTGGCCCGGTGGTAAATTGGCGATGCCGCGATAAATAGTGCGCGGGGCGGGCACACTGAACCACGCGAGATATTCACTGACCGACAGGGGATCGATCTCTCGCGAAACATGGCCGCTAGCGAGTAGGGCATTGAGCTCTGAAGCAAAAGCGAGCCCTCCATCAGGGAGTTGTGCATAATAGAGCGGCTTAATCCCGAAAGAATCACGAGCGGCAAAAAGAGTTTGCGCTTGGGCATCCCAAATCGCGAACGCATACATCCCGCGCAAGGTGCCTAAGCACGCCGCCCCATCCAGGGCGTACGCTGCCAGCAAAACCTCGGTGTCGCTTTTGGTTTTGAAAATCCAACCGCGCGCCGCGAGTTCCGCCTGCAGTTCCTGGTAATTATAGATGGTGCCGTTGAAAATTAGGCTGAAGCGCTCGTCGCTACTCACCATCGGTTGATGTCCTTGGGCCGGATCAATAATGGCCAAACGGCACATCCCCAAAGTGGTTGGCCCCTGATTGTGGAACCCACGAGCATCAGGCCCGCGGGGTTGTTGGCGATTCACCATGCGCGCAACCGCATCCTCGCGAGCGCGACGATCCCACTTAGGCGAAATAATTCCTGCTATCCCGCACATAGGGTTTTACCACTATTTAAAGCTTCGCCCCATCGCTTCCCAAACGAGGGAGCAACGCAGTTTAAATGATGCTCAGGCACTCGCACAAAATTCCCTTTTTATATAGCCAATGATTTGCACTAAATGACTTGCCACTGACAATCTTCAATTATTTGCAAACCACTCCGTACAAATGGATTTACTGCTATCGTCACGTTTCTCTGGAGAGATGAGTAAACTAATTAAAGAGGGGATAAATTCTTCGCCCGTCCTGCCGCAGTGAAAGATCGATAAATTCGCCTAGGCTGCCGCCAGCTAATGGGTGCTAACTGCCAGTCCTTCATCGTTTACCGGGAAATGCTGGGAACTGCTTAGACCTGACCTGAGCGATTAAGGCATTTACCCCAGATCTAAGGAGCGAAAAAAGATAAAATAATTCTTAATTTGCCGGCACAATAGGGGGTAGAATCGACCCCCTAAATTTTTAGCTACCGATGGGGGATGAAGGGATCAGGGTAGAGTCAAGGGGGGTGGCTTGATTTTAAAATCCGGATCTAATCCGTGACGATCTGTGCTTGAATCGCCTGTTGGGATGATGGCGGGGCGTTGTATTAATCAAATTGCTTTGCTCTAAAATTCACGGAAGTGCAGCAGGCACTGGTTGCAGGGGCTTCATTGTTGCTGCTGTTTTGCATAACCGAATTATGTTGGGTTGCTTCGATTCGGTTGCACTTTAGCGCTTATGAATCTGGCAGGAAAGCGACTGGTTATCTTCGGTTGCGGTTACGTAGGTTCAGCGCTGGCGCGAACCGCGCTAGCGGCGGGAGCCCAGGTTGAGGCTCTCACGCGCAATGCTGAGAAAGCAGTCGCCTTGCGCGCAGAGGGTTTAACCTCGGTTGTCGTAGCTGAATTGGCTTCAGCAGACTGGTATCGTCAGATCGCTCCTGGGGCAGATTATGTGGTCAACTGCGTAAGCGCGAGTGCGCCTGGGATCGAGGGCTATCGGCAATCTTATGTCGCAGGCCAAGAGTCCATCGTCGCTTGGGCACAGACGGGACGAGTTCCCGTGGGTACATTCATTTATACCAGCAGCACTTCCGTTTATCCGCAAGGCAACGGCGCCGTCGTGGATGAAACAGCCGTAACTGTCGGGGCATCACCGACTGGGGCGATCATCAGGGAATCAGAAATTATTTTGGAGCGGGCCTCAGCCTTGGCGTGTCGTCGGTGGTTTATACTCCGCCTCGCGGGGATTTACGGTCCGAGTCGGCATCACTTGCTCGACCAACTGCGAGCTGGCGCGACGGTATTGAGCGGCTCAGGAGTGCCGTATTCGAATTTGATTCACCGTGATGATATCGTGTCAGCCATCATGGCGGGCCTCACGGCGCCGGCTGCTTTTGGTAATGAAATTTTCAATGTCACCGATGACCATTCCGCTCGCCGGGCCGAGGTGGGGTCGTGGCTAGCCACACAACTGGGGGTAGCTGCGCCAGTGTTTGATAGCACTTTGAAAGCACTGCGCGGGGGCGGATTGACCCTTGATCGGCAAATTAGCAGCCAAAAAATTCAGCAGATGCTCGGCTGGGAGCCGCAATTTCCTGACTACCGGGCTGGGTACCGTGCTATTTTTGAGCAAAGCTGACGCGATTTTTATGGTGGGTCTCTGGGGCGGGGCGGTGCAGTCGATTTTTTTAGGAAATTTTGCGTGATTAGTGCCTATTAGTCTTCATTAGTTGGCCTCACTTAATTCAACCCCCTTATACTATGGCCGGCGTAGGCACTCTCCTTAAACAAGCTCAGAAAATGCAAAAACAGATCGAGTTGCTGCAAGCATCACTCGAAGCGCAAATCATCGATGTTTCCAGCGGTGGCGGGGCGGTGCAGATCAAGATTAATGGGGCTGGAAAATTTCAAGCGCTCACGCTGGGAGCCGACTTCCTGAAAGAGGATAAAAAATTTATTGAGGAAACTATTCTGCAGGCGGTGCAGGAAGCCGCGCTTAAATCTAAGGAAAAAAATGATGCGGAGATGCAGAAAATTTCATCGGGTTTTCAAATGCCCGGTGTATTTTAATTTAAGCCGGCGAACTGCTCAGCAGCCTGCTTAATTTAATTATCGTCATTAAATACCCAATCGAGCTTTGAGCACCGCATGACCCCCGCGCTCGAGATTTTGCAGAAGCAATTGAAACAATTGCCTGGTATCGGTTTTCGTTCGGCCGAGCGGATTGCGTTACACTTGCTGGTTGAAAAGCCAGCCCGTTTGCCGGAGTTGGTGGCCGCGCTTGAAGTTGCCGCTAAAAATGTCCGTCGTTGCACGCTCTGCGGTAATCTTTCCGAAGAAGAGTTGTGCCCCATTTGCGCCCATGCTCAGCGCGGTAATGGCCAGGTGTGCGTTGTGGAATATGTGCAGGATCTCGCGGCGATTGAGCGCTCGGGGGCTTACCGGGGGCGCTATCATATTTTGCACGGAAAGCTTTCGCCCATTCGCGGCGTGGCGCCCGACGATTTGAATTTTGCTGCTCTATTTGCACGAATCGCCGCGGGGGAGGTGAGTGAAGTTATTTTAGCTTTGTCCAACGACGTCGAAGGCGAAGCCACCTGCCACTACCTTTTGGCGCGGTTACCAGCGGCTGGAGTGAAGGTGACGCGAATTGGATTCGGGCTGCCAAGTGGGAGTGGGGTGCTCTACGCCGACGCGGTAACGCTGAAAAGTGCCCTCGATGGGCGGCGGGATTATTCGTGATTGCCGTCAGGCTTTTTTCCGCTTCTGGTCGCGGCCGCAAGTTGCGGGCGTAGTATATCGGTATTATGCGTGCTTCCCAAGCATGAGAGGAGGGTTCGACTCCCTCCGCCCGCACCAATCCAACCCCAAAATCCATATGAAGTCCTCTAAAATCCTGTTGATTATCGCAGCGCTGGTCAGCGCTAGCTTTGCCTCCGCTGCAGACGCTGCTGTTTCCCAGAAATCAAAATGTGATCTCAAGGCTGAAAAAGCCGGTAAGACCTGTGATCACGCCTGCTGCGTCGCGGCAGCTAAGGATGGAAAGAATTGCGAAAAATGCGGCGGCACCAATGTCGCTGCAGCTAAGAAGTAAGTTCTGGTAAACAGTCACTTCACGAGCCGCGTCCGGTAAAGGTCGCGGCTTTTTTATGTCCAAAGTCCAAGGCGACCTAACCGTGTCACCGGTTATTTCAACCGGATCGGCTACGGGTTGTCGTTCTTAGCCTCAAGGATTAGCGTGGCCCACTCGCCGAGACTTGTACGCGCCGGTAGCGATCTTTGACTCGGCGTGCTATGTCAGCGGGCGCCAGGTTGTAGGCGGCGCGGAGGATGGCGACGTTACTGCCGTGCTCCACGAATTTATCGGGCCACCCGATCCGCTCGACGGGGGTTAAGTAATCCGCTTCCTGGAGTGCTTCGAGTACGGCGCTGCCAAAACCACCAGCGAGCACATGGTCTTCCATCGTCACAATCAGGGAGGCTGTGGCGGCCTGCTTCAGCAGGAGCGTGCGGTCGAGTGGTTTGATAAAGCGGGCGTTCACTACGCCAACCGACCAACCCTCATCGTGTGCGAGCTGGTCGGCGAGTTGAAGGGCATCGGGTACCATGGAGCCAAGGGCCCAGATAATGAGTTGCGTGCCTTCGCGTAAAATTTCCGCCTGGCCGATCGTAAGTTGAGCGGGGGTTGCTTTGATGGTCGCCCCGGGGCCGGCGCCGCGGGGGTAGCGGATGAAACCCGGTCCCGGCAGGTGCAACGCGGTGTGCAGCATATCCACAAATTCATCTTCATCCTTCGGCTGCATGACCGTGGCGTTGGGGACGCAGCGCAAGTAGGCGAGGTCGAATAGACCGTGGTGGGTGGGGCCGTCATTGGGCGAGAGTCCGGCCCGATCGAGACAAAAAGTAACCGGCAAATTTTGCAGGCAAACATCGTGGATGACCTGGTCGTAGGCCCGTTGCAGAAATGTAGAATAAATTGCGCAGACGGGGCGAAAGCCCTTGGTGGCGAGGCCGGCGGCAAAAAGCACGGCGTGTTCTTCGGCGATCCCGACATCAAAAAACTGCGCCGGCACTTCTTCGGCAAGCCGGGATAATCCTGTGCCGCTTGGCATCGCGCCCGTAATGCCTAATATTTTGGGGTCGGCCTGGGCGAAGCGCGTGAGGGCCGCGCCAAAAACATCTTGGTAATTGAGTGGTGTGCCAACCGCAGTGGGTACGCTTTGTCCCGTCACGGGATGATAGGGAGCCGCCCCGTGGAATTTCTCGGGATATTCGATGGCCGCATCGAGTCCCTTGCCTTTCTTCGTCAATACATGAATGAGCACCGGCACATCGCAGTGTTTGGCGAATTCGAGATTCTTGATCAATGCGTCGAGGTCGTGTCCGTCGACGGGGCCGAGGTAGCGGAGGCCGAACTTTTCAAAAAGTGATGACTCAACAAAAAAGTCCTTAGTTTCGCGTTTCCATTTGGTGTAGACACGATTCATTTCCGCGCCGGCGGGGAAGCTTTTGAAGAAGGCCTCCACGTCGTGGTGCAACTTATTGTACGTGGGATTGGTGCTGATGACGTTCAGGTAGCTGGAAATAGCGCCGACATTTTTGGCGATGGCCCATTCGTTATCGTTGAGAATGACAATTAAGCGCTGGGTTGAGCTGACGACGTTATTCAGCGCCTCGAGGGTGATGCCACAAGTGAAGGCGGCGTCTCCACAGACGGCGACGACGTGCTCTGGCGAACCGCGTAAATCTCGCGCGGTCGCCATGCCAAGGGCGGCCGAAAGAGCCGTGCCCGCATGACCAGCGCCAAAGGCATCATGAGGGCTTTCGGCTCGGGATAGAAACCCTGAGGCCCCGCCACTTTTGCGGAGTTGGTGAAAAAACTCTCCTTGGCGGCCCGTGAGTAATTTGTGCACGTAGCCTTGGTGAGCGACATCAAAGACGAATTGATCGGTGGGGGTCTCAAAGACGCGATGGAGCGCAATGGTGAGTTCCACGACGCCGAGGTTAGGGCCGATGTGGCCGCCATTTTTGGCAGTGACGGCAATCAACTCAGCGCGAATTTCTTGCGCCAGCTGGGGCAGTTGCTCAGCGCTGAGCGCTTTGACATCGGCCGGTCCGGCGATGTGTGAAAGAAGGGTGGGAACAGTCGGAGAAGAGCTCATCAGATCAGCGGAGGTCCAGTGACCTTATTCCGTTGTGCTTGCGGCCAATGGTTCGAAGACAGCCGAGCCATCCTTCTGCTTTTTCAATTTTTCAATTTTCAGCTCGGCATCCTTCAACCGGCTTTCGCATACCTTGAGCAACCTGCTACCTTCTTCATATTGGGCCAATAATTCAGCCAAGGGCACCTCGCCCTGTTCCATCGCATCAACGATGGCTTCAAGCTTGGTGAGAGCAGTTTCGAAACTGAGTTTAGCGGTTTTGTCGGAATCCACGTCGTCAAGATGCGCGGGGTATGGGTGATTTCAACCAATCTTTGTGTCGCTAAAATCAGGTGGTGGGTCGGCGTGGGTGGCCGTTGCTTAAGGCTGGCGCGGCCTCAGAAAGCTGTTCTCCATAAGGCATGACTTGGTTATTTTGGTTAGTGGGGGCCCTCATCATTTTACGACTAGGCGCACAATTGGTGCTAGAGGCGATGAATCGCGCGGAAGCGCAGCGCCACGCCCAGCAGTGCCCCCCCGCCCTGGCCGCGGTGATGGATACCGCAACTTATGCTAAATCTGTCGAATATACGCTCGCCAAAAGCAACTTTAGTTCCGTTGAGACCGTTTATGATAGCCTGATACTCTTGCTGATTTTAGTGAGCGGGGTCTTGCCGTGGTGGTGGGCGAAATTGAATGCCCTCGCGCCGGGGGCTGCGTGGAGTGGCGCACTTTTTCTCATTGGAACAATGTTGCTACTCGGTCTGCCGGGTCTGCCGCTTGAGTGGTGGTCGCAGTTTCGGCTCGAAGAAAAATTTGGTTTCAACCAAAGCACCCTTCGTCTCTGGGTAATGGATCAACTTAAATCTTGGCTCTTGGGTTTAGCCATCGGGTTTCCGTTGCTGTGGGCTTTGCTCGCCTTGGTTGGTTGGGTCGGCGCGACTTGGTGGATCTGGGGCTTTGCGCTCCTGTTTAGTTTTCAGCTCCTCATGTTCGTGCTCTACCCGAAGTTGATTATGCCGCTTTTTAATAAGCTGACCCCCTTGCCGGAAGGTGAAGCGCGCACGCGGTTGATGGCGCTGGCTAACCGGACCGGTTTTCTTTGCCAGACGATTGAGGTCATGGATGGTTCTAAACGTTCAGCCCATTCTAATGCTTTTTTTACCGGCTTTGGCCGTTTCCGCCGCATTGTATTGTTCGATACGCTGATGGCGCAACTCGGGCAGGCGGAGATTGAGGCCGTGTTGGCGCATGAGATTGGTCACTACAAGCGCGGTCATATTCCCAAGCGCTTGGTAACCATGGCGCTGATGCAATTGGCAGCATTCGCGGCGATTGCTGGGCTCGCCAACGCGGCGTGGTTTAATACGGCTTTTAATCTCCCTGCGGGTGTACTGGCCCCCACCTTTTTACTTTTTAGCTTACTGAGTGGGTTAGTGACGTTTTGGTTTTCGCCGATCAGTCACTGGGTTTCTCGCCAGCATGAATATGAGGCGGATGCTTTTGCTAAAGATGCCATGGGCGACTCCGCGCCCCTTGTTGGGGCTCTGCGTAAGATGTCGCAAAAAAATCTTTCTAACCTCACGCCGCACCCGCTCTACAGCGCCGTGTATTATTCGCATCCCACCTTGGTGGAGCGAGAACGTGCGCTGCAGAGCTAAAATAATGATGGGGCCATCAAAAACTAAAAATGGCCCCGCGCATCTCTTTAACGGTTTTTTGTGAGGCAGGAGCCTCTGCGATCGTCCGGCATTCGCGAGGTTGGGTAGTGGGAGTCGCGCTCAATTTAATTTGGCTGGGCACGGGGGTGCCGGGGGCAGCCGCTCTGACGGTCGCTACTTATAATGTAGAGAATTATTTAATTACCGATCGTTTGGTGGATGGAGTTTACCGTTCCGCGTACCCCAAGCCGGAAAAAGAAAAAAGAGCGTTGGGTCAGGTAATCGCGGAGCTTGCTCCCGATATCCTCGCGCTCGCCGAGATGGGGAGCGCGCCCTTCTTGGCGGATTTTCAACGCGAACTAAAACAGGTCGGTCAAAATTATCCTTATTCTGCGATGGTGACAGCCGCGGATCCTGATCGGCATGTGGCGATTTTATCTAAAGTGCCTTTTAAGGAGGTTCACCGCTATGGCGTCGTTCCCCTGACCTATTTTAAACAGTCTGATCGGGTGAAGCGTGGTGTGCTCGAGGTGGTAATCGCGACTGACGCAGGCGATGTTTCGATTTTTATTATGCACTTAAAAAGTCGCTACACGGATCGCCCGGATGACCCGCAGAGTGCGTTGCTACGGGCGGCTGAAGCGGAGGCTGTGCGAGATTTGGTGTTGGCGCGTTATCCGCATCCCGCGGAGAGCAAATTTCTGATATGCGGAGATTGGAATGACACTCGCGATAGTCGTCCCTTGCGCGCTTTACAGAAACGGGGAAATACAGTGATCGGCGAGCTCCTGCGCGCGACTGATTCGCGTGGGGAAACGTGGACCCATTATTATCGGCGTGAGGATAGCTACAGTCGCATCGACTACTTGCTCGTCTCCCCAGCACTGCGGCCTTTTGTTAACGGCAGCGCAGCGATAATCGGGGATGGCTTAGGGGTGGTTGGGGCGAGCGATCATCGGCCAGTCCTCGTGCAACTCAAACTCGAGCCTGTTCGTAACGATCCCCTCAGGAACGAACCAAGCCGACGTGGCGGTTAAAAATTGTGATAAAAAAAGCGCACCGATAAAGGTGCGCTTTGAAAGGGGCGTCAGCGAAATGCTGAACTGAAGCGTGGTTTTATTTGGCCGTAACGTTAACAGTAATGGCACTTTCGCCGGCGCTGCTCTTGAAGAAGAGCGAGCCGCTGCCCGGATTGCCACCTTGGATCATGACGGTAACATTTGTCTGCCCGGCGGCGACCATGACTTCAGGCATGACGACACTGGCGGGGACGTCGGTGGTTACCTCGATCAGCATGCCACCACCAGGAGCGGGGGTGGGAATGGTGAAAGTGAGGGCTTGTTGTTCACCGGAGCGCAGCACGATGGCCGAAGGGGATACTTGGAAATTAATGGCGTCGACGCGGAAGCTGCCCGCATCGAGATTGGCCCCAGAGCCAATGACGTTCAGCTTGTAGCTGCGACCGGCGTTAACAGCAGGGACGAAAAAGCTAAGCGCGCTTGGCGACTCGAAGACGGTGCGAGTGGGGACTTGGTCAAAATAGACGACATCCTGTGGAGTAAACCCGGCGCCGAGTACGCTGACGCGTGAACCGACGGGGGCGCGGGTCGCTTCAGAGCGAATAATATAACGGTTCATGATCTTCAGTGTCTGGAGCGCGGTGTAGACCTCATTAGCCTGTGCGCTGGTCTGGTGCTCGATCATGTAATCACAGATAAAATAATAGGAGGCTCCGGCGCGACCAGCTGGGATTTGATAATCAAATTCCCAAATATCGGTTCCGACCGAATTTTTGGTCATCGGGTAGCTGGTGCTATCGATGATAATGCGCGGGGCGATACTGGCGCGATCGATGCGCTTAGAATCAGGCCGGAAGCTCGCGGTGATCGTATAGATCTGGGACGGATTCTGTGGGACGGTTTCGGGCGTCAGGTTCGTGATCGTGAGATTGCAGCCGGTCAACACCAGCAGCCCGAGGGCGGCGGCGATGGCGGAAAAAATTCTGCTCGCGTGAAGGAAGGGAGTCTTGTGCATTTGTTTTAAAGATAGCCGAGGCCACGTAGGCTGTTGGCAGGTCGTAAATTGACAACTTTCATAATGGTCGAGTTCCCCTCAGGGCAAGAAAAAGCGCAGCCGATATCGCCGGCCCCATCCCCGTCACCGCTGGGCGTCTATATCCATGTCCCGTTTTGTGCGACTACCTGCGACTTTTGTGCATTTTATCAGACGGTGCCTAAAGGTGATGCGGTGCGCCGATATCTCGATGGGGTAGAGACGGAAGCAGGCCTCGTGGCGTGGCAGGGGCGACGCATCAGCACCGCTTTTTGGGGCGGGGGCACGCCTGGCTTACTGCGCCCGGCAGAGCTCGAGCAATTAGGCCGCGCGATGTTGCAGGGCGGTGAGGCCCCCGCCGAGTGGTCGGTGGAACTTGCTCCCGCGACCGTGACGGAGGACCGGCTCGCGGTGTTGCATGCACTCGGCGTTACGCGAATTTCGCTAGGAGTACAAAGTTTCCGGCCTGATTTGCTTGATGCTTTGGGACGGCAGCACACGCCGGCGCAAGTTTACCGCGCTTACGACCTGATCCGTGCGCGGGGTTTTGCCAGCGTTAATCTTGACCTGATGTTTGCGCTGCCGGGTCAGACAGAAACGCAATGGCGGGCCGATCTCGATGAAGCGCTCCGACTCGCGCCCGATCATCTGTCTACCTATTGTTTAACCTTCGAGGAAGATACCGCGCTCTGGGTTAAATTATCACAGGGGAAGGTGAAGTTGGATGTCGAAAAGGAAGCCGCGTTTTATCAACACACGTGGGATTATCTGCGGGCCGCGGGCTATGCACAGTACGAGGTGTCTAATTTTTCGCGACCAGGGCAGGTCTGTCAGCACAATCTTAATACGTGGAATATGTATGAGTGGGTCGGTCTGGGGCCTTCGGCTGCTTCGCAGGATACGGGGTGGCGGAGCAGTAATCCGGCCGATCTGGGCCAGTGGTTGGCTGACGTTGCGGGAGGGCAACGGGCGACTAGTGATCGGGTCGCTTTGACGCCTGATTTGCTGGCCGCGGATGCGGTTATTTTTGGTCTGCGGATGAATGCCGGAGTTTCGCTGCCTCGTTTGCAACGCCGCTTTCCGACGGCGCCGTGGTCGCAGTTGCACGATGAGTTACCCAAATTTATGGCGGCGGGATTACTGGAAGCAACGGTGGCTGGACAAATTAGTCTGACCGATCGTGGGCGCTTGCTTGCTGATGCGATGGGATCGGAAATTCTTGAAGCTTTTGCCGCTCCGTAAAAACATCATCGCCATGACTTCCCGGCATTCCCGATTTTTAAGTATGGCGCTGCTACTGGTGGTGGGGTGCGTTGGTTGTCAGTCGCCAGAGCCAATCGCCCGGCCATTGATAGCGCGTTTTTTTCTCGAGGTTCGGCCGGGTGAGGCGGGGCTGCCGCTGACACTACCCGTGAGTGGTGTTACGATCACCGTTAATCCGAAACCGGTAATCGTAGAAAATGATATCATTAACGCGGAGCACGCGCAGGTGGATCTCGGGCCTTGTTTACTGCTTCAATTTACACCGGCGGCGGGCCGCGATCTGTATCGCTTAGCCGTCACCCAGCACGGGCAGCGTCTCGTGTTGGTATTGAATGATGCGCCTGTCGGGGCGCGGCGGCTCGAGCCAGCGATGGCTGCAGCTGGCGTATTGATCTTTATTGAGACGCCGGCAACTGATTTGGACGCGCAGGTTGCTCGGCTCAAACGTACCGCTGCTGCGATCGCCGCGGCAGCTCGAGCCACTCCTTAAGCTATGATTGCGCCATTATTCAGTGCTAAATTCAGAGCCGCCGCAGCCGAGTGGTTGAAGCCTGCCGCTGCCAGCCGCCGCTGGTTGCTCGGGCTCAGTTTGTTAGTGGTGCCCTTTGGTTTCGCGCAACGGTTGGAGCTGAATTGGCCGACTCCGAATCGAGCTTGGGAGCAAGGTCGCGGCATCGCCGCTTGGGCGCAGCCCACGGTATCGGGCGATCCGGAGTCTGGTCTTTTTGGCTGTGTGCGCAGTGCTGGCGGGCAATTTCACGAAGGACTAGATATTAAGCCAGTAGGCCGTGATGCGCGCGGGGAGCCTACGGATAAGATTTTTGCCGCGCTGCCCGGGGTGGTGCGTTATATCAGCACCAAGCCAGGGGAAAGTAATTACGGTCGTTATATTGTGATCGAGCATCCGGGAATAACGCCGGCGGTTTTCACGCTTTATGCCCACCTAGCTAAAATTGAGCCGGGAATTGGCGTGGGGAGTAACGTCCAGTTGGGGCAGGTGATTGCGACGATGGGGCACAGTGCCGGCGGTGGTGGCATTCCAGCGGAGCGGGCGCATCTGCATTTTGAGATCGGACTGATGGCGACGACTCGTTTCTCGTCTTGGTATGCATGGAAGAAATTTGGCAGCACCAACGAGCATGGGTTGTGGAACGGTATGAATTTAATGGGCATCGATCCGCTCGATTTTCTCCGGCAATGGCGAGAGCGCCGGGTAGATAATTTTCAGCAATATTTTGATAATCTACGTGGCGTCGTGCGTGTGCGCATCGTGACCAGCCGAACGCCCGATTTTATCCAGCGTTACCCTGCTTTACTCCGCAAACCGCTCCCCATGGGATTTGTTTCTGGCTGGGAAATTGAATGCAATGCAACGGGCCTCCCGTTCGCTTGGACGCCGCTCGGCCCCGCGGAGGTTGCGGGGTTACGGTCAGAATCGGTGCACATCATGTCGGTCGAAGCGGCGAGCGTGCGGGCCTATCATTGCAAATCGTTAGTCAAGCAGCGCGGATCGAGCTACGTGCCCGGCGGGGATTTGCAGACTATGCTGCAGCTGATCTTTGGACTGCGGTGAGGCGCAGAGCAGGGGCTTCAGCTCTGCGGCTTGAGTTGATGAATCAATTTCTGGAATTCCGGATTGGATTTCAGTCCTTCGAGGTCGGGGTCTTGCTGCATCCAGTCGAGATCATCGTAGCCTAAAGAAATCGCAGTGCGCAACGACCGGAGGGCATCAGGCCGTTTTTTGCATAGGGCTAAGCTGCAGGCTAAATTGTAGTGAGCGGTTGGATTGGCGGGGTCGAGGCGCACGAGTTTGCGGTCCATGCGCAAGCCGTCGACGATGCGGCCAGCCTTCGTGTAGAGTCCGCCGAGCAGACCAACGACCTCGGTATAGCCGGGGCACCGTTGATGGACGGCTTCGAAGAACTGAATTTCAAATTGCGAATCGTGTTTGGAGGGACGGAGCATGTTATTTTTTACGACGGTGTGGGCAGCGACCGTTCGATTGAAAGGCGATGCACTGGGCGCTTACTTGCAGGCGTTGGGCAATGGGTTTAAGACCGAGTTTCAAGGCGACGGTGCTCCCATACCATTCCATGAAAGGGGCACTAATTTCAGAAATTCTGTGACAATCAACACATACGACTTGGGCTACTTCCGTCGCGCCACTGCTAGTCGCAAAATAGAATTTCTCACCCGATCCAATATCAACCTCCCGCAAAAGGAGGCACGCCGTCATGAGCGGTAGCGTGCGATAGACAGTGGCGCGCGAGACGGAATCATCGAGCGCGCGCGCTTGATCAAGCAGTTGTTCCGCCGTGAAATGTTCGATCTGGGCTATGGCTGCCGAAAAAATGGCCAGGCGCTGTTTAGTTACGCGGAGCCCTTGGCTAGCCAGATAGGCTTGAAATTTTTCTCGGGCAATAACGTGACTCACGACACAAATGTCGGAGCGCGGCTTTCGCGCTGTCAACCCGGAAGGAGTGCTGGGCGAGATGATGGGGCGGTGGGCTATCAGTTCCGTGCCTGCCGCTGAGTCGCAGCTCTGGGATGCTGGCGAAAAACGCGGGACCCGGGATTTACTCTGGAGCGGTGTAACTGGTATTGCCGCCGCACTGTTGCCAGCGCCGAGCGACGCTGCGACTGAGGCCCAGCGCCAGAGCCGCTAGTAGGCTACTCGCCAGAAAAGTGTAGCGATAATCACTATCCAGTCGGTCGAGAATCGCTCCAAGCAGCGGGCCCAGTCCCATGTTAAAAATTGCGGCGATCAGGCTGCCAGCGGCGGCAAATTGGGCGAATTTTAATTTGGGATAGAGCATTTGCCCGATGGCGGCGGTGCCGGTGAAGAAAATTCCAGAAACAATCCCATGCGCGAGGAGCACAATGCCATAGGACGGCTGGTCATGCACCCAAATGAATCCAGCGAGCATGAGCCCTGCGTAAATTAAAAGAGCCCCTTGCCCGACGCGAAGCGGGTGATAGCGATCCGCTAGCCAGCCCAGTGGAAAGGATAATCCGAATGAGGTCAGGAAAGTGATCGCGAGGAATTTACCGTAAATCTCCATCGTCATTCCATAGCTTTTCGCGGTGTAAATGGCGAACGTGTTGACCGGAAGAAAAGCTGCGTTGGCTAAGGCGATGAAAGAAAAAACCCACAGGTAATAAGGTTTGGATAAGCAATCGCGGAAGTAAGCGCCCATCGCCTCGACCACGAGATGGCGTTCCTGATTTTTGGAGGGAGGCGGCGGGTAGTCGCCTTCCTTGATGCGCAAACACATTACGGAAAAGCCCACTCCATAAATGAGGCCCACGGTGGCTAAAATAATCGAGTAGTTGGTTTCAGCTTGGCCAATTATTTTCCAGTTAAAGAAAATGCCTGCCCCGAGCCCCACTGCGCGGAAGAGGCCGTAAAAACGACCGAGCCACGCGCGCGGTACGACATCGTTGATCAGTCCATTGAAGAGTGCGTTAGAGATGACTACCCCGATTTCAAAAACGACCCAGCAGGCCCCCATCGTTAAGAGGATGGTGCGGTTAACGTTGGCGGAGTCGCCGCCGCCCCACTGGTGAAGGGCTCGTCCGATCGCGGGGCTGTAGGCCAAGCCTAACATGGCGAGCGTCACAAAAGGCGTGGGCCATAAAAGAAACGGCAGACGCCGTCCTCGGCGACTGCGGTGACGATCACTCCAATAACTCACGATCGGGCCAACGAGAAAAATAATTGCTTGCGGGATGGTGAGAAGAAAAATTCCGGTAAAGAGATCACTGGCTTGATGTTTTTTGAGCATCAGCTGCGTGACGGGGACCGCTGATCTTTCGCGCATCATATAGGCGAAATCACCGAATAGCAGCCAAGTGAACAAAAGCCCGAGGCCGGCTGCCGTGTAGGTCAAGGTTCCGACTGACCAGGTTTTTTGGTAACCGGAAGGTGACGAAGGCAATGGGGTCATGGATGAGGCCAAATCCGGGAAATGGGGTCGGGTGATATTACTCGGCAGATGCTGCTCTGCAGAAATTGATCAAGGGGAGGTCTGCACAGTGGGGGGTAGCAGGTAAAGGCGTGCGGGAAAATATCATGACCGGCAAGAGCGTTGTGCATGCCGCTACCTGCTCAGTCTGATGATCGCCGTGCGGTATGTTGGATTGGGGCGACGTTGGGCGATATCGTCGAGTCGGGCGTTCGGTTCGGCTGGATGAGGGTCGGCTCCGCTTGGCTGCAGAAAATCACGACCGTGCATTGACTCAGTCTCGTGGTCGAACATTCACTTGCAGGATGATTGTGGGAGTTCAGCCCATGGCAGGTTTCGACAAACTTCTGCACTATAAAGTGCCGGAAGCATTGCGCGCGGAAATACGGGCGGGCTCGCTGGTGCGCGTCCCGATTGGTTCGCGCCTCCATCTTGGTTTAGTGATGGCGCTTAATGCCCAGCCCGATTGTGCGCCGGAGAAATTAAAGCTCATCAGTGACATCCTGCATGATTATCCTGCCTTAACTCCTGACCTCCTAGGGCTCGCTCGGTGGATGCACACCTACTATGCCGCCCGAATGGAGACCGTGTTGGAGGCGATGATTCCCGCCGCCGTTCGCGATGGGGCGCGGTTGAAAACAGAAAAATATCTCAGCCTCGCTCGCGGTCTAACCGCCGAAGAGTTAGGTCTGCTCCGGAAGAAGGCTCCGCAGCAGGCGCGGTTGAGCGAATTCCTCCAAGGTCAAATCCAACCCGTCAAAAAATCGCTCGTGCTCACGCGGCTTGAGCTCACCGCGGCGGTTGTGACGGCGTTGCTCAAGCGGGGTTTAGTTCGGGAAGAAACGCGTTCGGTGGAGCGCGTTGCCTACGCTGATAATTGGACTGGGGGCGAAGTGGTGACGGGCTTGCCGCCCAAACTTAACTCCGAACAGGCCACCGTGGTGGATGCGCTCAGCGCTAGTCTGACAGTTGGGAAATTTGCCGTTCATTTACTCCATGGCGTCACGGGTTCGGGTAAAACCGAAGTTTACCTCCGCGCGGTTGAGCAGGTGCTCGCTGCCGGGGGCAGCGCCATTTATCTTGTTCCTGAGGTGGCGCTCACGCCGCAGACCGTCGCGCGTTTGCGCGGGCGCTTTGAATCGGCTGGGCACAAAACGGTGGTTTGGCATAGTCACCTCGGTGAGGGCGAGCGCCTCGATGGCTGGACTGCATTGGCCTCTGGGCAGGCGCGGGTGGTAGTGGGAGCGCGTTCAGCCGTGTTTGCTCCGGTGCAAGATTTACAACTGATCGTGGTCGATGAAGAACATGAGCCCGCCTACAAACAAGATGAGACGCCGCGCTATCACGGTCGCGATGTCGCCGTCTACCGAGCAAAATTAGCGGGCTGTGTTTGCTTACTCGGTTCGGCCACCCCCTCATTAGAATCTTGGGCGAATGTCCGGGCGGGAAAATACCAGCTCGATATCCTGACGAAGCGGGTCGATGACAAAAAATTACCTGATATCCACGTGGTGGATATGCGGATCGAGATAGTGCGGCAACGTGGGATGGTGACGCTCTCGCGCTTACTTGTTGATCACATGCACCGCCGTTTTGAGCGAAAGGAGCAGATCATTCTTTTTATTAACCGCCGCGGCTATTCCTCCAGCATGCAGTGCCGGAAATGTGGACATGTGGAACAGTGTCCGCATTGCAGTGTGTCGATGACTTATCATCGCTCGGATGAGACGCTAAAATGTCATCTCTGCGCTCATACCCGCGGAGCGCCGGCCGTTTGTCCGGCCTGCGCCGCGCCCGATATCCGTTGGCGCGGACTCGGCACCCAGCGGGTGGAGGAGGCGGTCCGGCGGGTATTGCCGCGAGCGCGGCTGGAGCGAATGGATGCAGATACCATGTCAAAAAAGCATCTCTTCCGGCAAATTCTCGGCGATTTCCGCGCCGGTAAAATTGATATTCTCATCGGTACGCAAATGATCGGCAAGGGGCTGGATTTTCCAAACGTTACCCTCGTCGGTTTAGTCGATGCGGATCTTTCGATGCACGTGCCAGATTTTCGCGCGAATGAGCGGACCTTTCAATTGCTGGTGCAAGTCGCGGGGCGGGCGGGTCGGGGCGATCGGGCGGGGGAAGTGGTGGTGCAGTCGTTTACACCTAAGTCAGAGGCAATTCAGTTTGCCCGCCACGCTGATTATAATGGATTCGCTGAGGGCGAACTCGCGATGCGCAAACAGTTTAATTATCCGCCTTATCGGCATCTCATTCACCATATTTTTCGGGGTCCTAATCAGGAAAAGATAAAATTTTTTGCCGAACATTGGGTCAAGCAAGTGGAGCAAGCCTTGGGTAGCTTGGTGGAAATACGCGGACCAGCTCCGGCACCCATTGAAAAAGTAAAAGATGAGTACCGTTACCAGATTTGGTATTTTTGCGCCCGCACCACTGCGGTGGTTCCGGCCTTAGTGCGTTTGCAGGGAACCGTCAAATGGCCGGATGATGTGAGCCAAGTGCTTGACGTTGATCCCATGAGCCTCGTGTAAGCGCTGCGCGCTTTTACACGGTCAGCTCAAGACTCGGTGGGCGGTTGGCTGGACACAAATTCCCGCGGGCCACCGGGAAAGACGATTTCTTCTTTGGGCGCGGAAGGCGGGTTGAGCAACCGACCGACGGCGGAGAGTTGTTCCTGGACTTCCCCGGTGCAGCGTTCGAGTTGCGGCACATTGAGGCGCAACGGTTCGAGTAACCAAGCCGAAGGCGGCGCGGGACTCGGCATGCCGGAGGGCAGCAGAACGATCGACCGAACCCATTTGGCGGCATGCAAGAGGCACGCCATCCGTTGATGGCCTGCGGTGCTGCGCGGGAAATATTGCCAGCGCACGGGCTCAGACATCGCGAGGGGGAAATCCCAGTGCCGGAGCAAGGACGCGCCGGCCTCGGCTTGGGTAAAGCCCAGTAAAGCGCGTTCATGCTCACAGGCCTCGCGCGGGTAGCCATGATTGACTAATTGGCATAGGGGATGATTGCGCAGCACCCACTCATCGATGGCGAGCAAGCCGACGCAGTGGAGTAGCCCAACAGTATAAGCGATATCCCGTTCTTCACCTGTTAAGCCGGCCAGTAAATCAGCAGCCAAGGCGCAGGCTACGGACGATCGCCATAATTCATCGGGTTCCAGGCCATAGGCTTTGAGTGGTCGGACGAGCACTTGCGAAGCAACAGCATGCGTGACGAGTTCGTAGATTTGATCGTAACCCACTCGGTTTACGGCCTCATCGACGTTAAAACAGCGAACGCCTTTGCTGTAATAAGCGCTGTTGGCGGTCTGCAGCACGCGGGCGGCAATGCCGGGATCAAGACGAATGAGTGCCACAATTTCGTGCATGGCGGAGTTGCCATTCGAAAGAAGACGTTTCAGCAGCGGCAGAATCTTGGGGGCTGACGGAAGGTGCTGTAGCTCACGCACGACTTGATCGGGGGTGAGAGCAGTTAACGAAGTGGCGGCAGCGGTCGACATAGGGGCAGCTCATTAACGACGCAAATTTTAGAAACTTTTGCTTCAATTCTGAGGCAGATGGACGCCGTTGGCTGTCGGCGGACGCCGGTTCCTGCAGGGACTGCTCAGATTTTTTATAAATAATGCACTTCAGCTCAATTGAGCTGTGTTTCGTGCCGATAATAAAAAACCGTGCTAGCCTCCATTTTTTCACGCTCTGCCAGTCCCACTGAATTCGTTCGTCGGGTAGGTTTATGCTGTCTGGGTGGAGCCCTCGCCCTGGCCACAGCGGCGCTGGTCGGTTGGTGGGCTCACCTGCCGATTCTGCGCACCCTCTTGCCAGGTTTGCCGGCGATGCCGCCTGCGATCGCATTGGGGATCGGACTGTTGGGCGTAGCTATTTTATTGTTATGGGAAACTGACCGAAAAGCGGGGTGGCGTCGGGTGGCCACTGGACTAGCAGGACTGGTGGGTGCGCTGAGTCTGGGGTTGCTGATTGTGCGCCTCGTTCCGCTGGATTTAGTCGGCCATCATTTTCTGATTAGTGCGATTACCGGCGGTGCAACGGTTGCCGAATTAAGCCCAAGTTTTCTTTCAAGCGTTAGTCTATTGATCGTGGCCATTGCGGTTGGGTCCCTAGCACGCTCACCCCGGCCGCGACGTACGTGGCATCAATGGGGTGCGCTGACCGTGCTCGCCTTGGTGATGCTGCCGACGCTATCGGGCGTGTCTAGTTTACCGTTCAACACGGCCTGGGCGCTGCAGTTGCTGGTCGTAGCGTTGCTGGCCGCGCGACCTAGCGAAGGGCTGGGGCGTTATTTGAGTGCCGTGCCACCGGGTTTGACCGCTGAGGAAAGTGCCGCTGCTGAATTACGCTTACATGAAGAACGCTGTGCGCTCGCTCTGTTGGGTAGTGATGATGGGGTCTGGGACTGGGACCTGTTAGCTGATACGTTGTGGGTTTCGCCGCGCTATAAAGCTTTGATGGGTTATGCGGCGACGGAGACGTTTGTGCCGACGCACCAAGCTTGGCAGCAGACGGTTCATCCCGAAGATTGGGCGTGGGTGAAGGCGGCGTTGGACGCCTGTTTAGCGCGGCGTAGCGAAACTTATTCGGTAGAATATCGCATGCACCACAAAGATGGTACCTGGCGTTGGATCTTGGCGCGGGGTAAGGCTCGTTTTAGTCGAGCCGGTCGCCCGCTGCGGATGAGCGGTACCCATGTTGATATTACCCCGTGGCGCGAAAATGAAGCGGCGCTTCGGGCTGCGCACGAACAGTCCGAACAATTAAATGGCCAGTTGGAGGCAGCCATTGCCTCAGCGCAGCAGTCTGCCTTGGAAGCGAATCTTGGCAGTCAGGCGAAGAGTGAATTTTTAGCGGTCATGAGCCATGAGATTCGCACCCCAATGAATGCGGTAATCGGCTTTACCAGTTTGTTGTTAGAAACTCCTTTAACGACGGAACAGCGCGATTGGTTGCGCACCGTGCGCGGCAGCAGCGAAGCGTTGCTGGCTATTATTAATGATATTTTGGATTTTTCTAAAATCGAGTCCGGCAAATTAGAACTCGAATACCAAGCGGTAGAGTTGCGGGAGTGTCTCGGGGAAACCGTCGATCTTTTAGGCGAGTCAGCGCGACGCAAAGCGTTGAAGCTCGAATTGCACGTGGCGACTGACGTGCCTGATTTTATTGAGACGGATGGAGCCCGCGTGCGGCAGGTGCTGCTCAACTTAATTGGTAACGCCATTAAGTTTACCGGACGTGGGGAAGTGCAAGTCCGCGTGACCCGCGAGAGCGGGCCAGCGGGCGAAGCCTTGCTTGGATTTCGAGTGCGCGATACGGGGCCGGGGATTCCTCCGGAGTTGATGGATCGGCTCTTTAAGCCTTTCAGTCAGGTGGATTCATCTACGACGCGAAAATATGGCGGCACGGGGCTGGGACTCGCGATTTGCCGGAGTATCGTCAATTTATTGGGCGGCGCGATTGTGGTGCAGGAGAGTTCCCCTGCGGGTACGACATTTTATTTTACGATTAGCTGTGTGCCGTGCGCGCTGGAGCCAGCGGGACCCCGGGCAATTCGTGCAGAGACGAGTCGGCATCCGCTCCCCGTTAAAGCCGCCGACCGCCTGCCTTTGCAGCGCCTAGGAGCACATTTACCTCCTCTGCATATCTTGGTAGCGGAAGATAACGCGGTGAATAGAAAACTGATGCAGCATATTCTAACCCGGATGAATTACACCGCAGATTTTGTGAGCAACGGGTTAGAATGTCTGCAGGTGCTTAATCAAGGGACCTACGATGTTGTTCTCATGGACTGCCAAATGCCCGAGTTGGATGGCTATGATGCAACAGCGCGCATTCGCGCTGGGGCGGCCGGAGCTGTCCATCAGACGATGCGTATTATCGCCCTCACGGCCCATGCGATGTCTGGTAATCGTGAGCGCTGCCTCGCCTGTGGCATGGATGACTATCTGACTAAGCCAATCCAGCCGGTACAATTGGTTGCTGCCTTGGCTCGGGTCCAGCCGATCACTTTGGATCGTAGCGTCAGTCCTGCGATTGCACGCGGCAGTTTCTAAGTCAGTAGTCCGCATTGCGAGCGGTATCGTAACGAACTCAATTCTGCGAGGATAGGGCGGCGGTTGCTTCATTCGCGTGTTTACGCAATGACCACAACGCGGCGATTTTTGAGCGCTCGTTCCGTCAGCCAAAAAAACTGCAGAGAAGCCGTGTTCGGGGCTATTTAAACGCTGGTGCGCGCGTAAATTTTCTGGAGCATCGCAGGTGAAGGTACCGGTGCCAGCGGGGCGGTGGCCGCGGGGCCGCGGCTCAGACTAACGCGCAGGAGCAATTGTTCATTCTCCTTATCCAATTGAAGAATTTGGAGAATGCGCCCACGAATTTTTTCACCGAGTTGCAATTGCTCGCGGCCGGTGGCTGATCCAGGGTGATCAGCTCGGAGGGAAGTGAGACTCTGGTCGAGCCGCTGCAGGAGATCACGTTTGCGCTCAAGCAAACCGGCTGGGGGCAGGGTCTGCTGCTCCTTCAGGTGTCGATTCTCTTCGTGCGCGAGCTGATAGAGTTCATCGCAGACTTGGAGATGTCCTAAAAGGGTTTCTTGATTGGTCATGGACGTGAAGTGGTTGGCGCGGCGGTGGAGTTACTTGGTTGTTTCGGCGGGCTGGTTAGCGTAGGGACCGCCGGGAGTACGGTGAAAATATCGGTTAATTGATTCTCGATATGATTTTGCCAATTTAACTGGCTCAAGCGCCACGTGGCCATGCGGGCTAGTTCGCTGAGTTCGGGAACGACGACGCGATTGGTTTCAGTCGGGTTGTCGCCTGCAGCGCTCATCCCTGGCGTGGTATAATCTAAAATGCTTTGGTAGGCCGTAATGGCGTTTTTAACCATCCGGAGGCGTTCATAGCATAAACCAATTTGGTAGATAATAGGCAGATGCCACGCTGGCTCGGCGGAAAGCGCGGCCAGACTTTGGTAAATCATGAGTGCATTTTGCGTATCGCCACTTTGAAAAAAGTCATTGGCTAGCTGATTGCCGGTCCGCCGCTGCCAGTAAGACCAGAGTTTGGCGTCGCCGCTGGCTTGTTGCGTACGAAGCAACTCGAGCGTGGCATCGAGCGCGGCTTGTTTCTGACCAAGCGCGCGGAGGGAGAGGGAGAGTAAATAGCGCGCTTCTGGGCCATTTTCATCCTGCGGCCATTGCTCGAGGTAGGAGCGAAGGGTTTGGACCGCTCCTTGGGGATCAGCCCCAAGGTAAAGGGCGTAAGCTGATTTGAAATGAGCGCGGGCTCGATCAGCTGGGGCGAGATCGAGCAAACGCAGTCGGGTAAAAAATTTATTGGCCTCGGTATAATTGCCCTGCTGAAAATGCGTTTCCGCAATTTCGAATTGGGCCGTCTTAGCGAGTACTTGATAATTGGTAAAACCGCCCTCCGATAGTTTGAGGGTTGAGTTAATAACACTGTAAAAGCGAGCGATCGCCAATTGGTGAGCGCCGAGGGTGCGTTGCGTCCGGCCCAATTCCAGGAGGGCTTCGGGCACATGTTCGTTGGCGGGATAATCCTTTAGGTAGCGTTCGTAACTGGCGGCGGCCTTGATGAGTGAGCCCGCGCGGCGGTAGACACGCGCCAGCCCGAGCAGTGCGCTGGCGACGTCTTCGGCTTCCGCGCGCCGCGAGACCAGGATTTCACGAAAGGCAATTTCCGCTGCGGCCCAATCGCTGCGTTCAGTCAAACTGAGACCTAATTTTTGCAGACCAATAATTTCTGCGCGTCCATTCTCTGCTCGGGGGGCTTCGCTGTCGTGCTGGGCGGGCTTATTACCAGTCGCGGTGCTGGGAGCTTTCTCTGAGCTGAGTTCAGCGTGGCCCACCACCGCGCTCACTAAGAGCACCCGTAAAATACTGAGCGTGAGTTGCGGCGGGCGGGACGAAATCATTTTTGCTGATAGGTGGCAGCGCTAGGCGGCAAAGAGCCGGGAGTAGGCGGGCGGAAGAACGGCAATAAATCTTCAACGCGTGAAGCGGCGGGCGTATCGTCAGATAAAATTTTTACAGGGGCTGCTGTTGCCATTGGTGCCGCCGGCGGGTCCACGGGAGTCACCCGAGGGGAGGGTACTGGGCCAACGATTACGGCGAGAGCTTTGGGCATGAGTTCACTCGCGACCTCGACCGAGACCACTGCGGCTGCGGGAAGTGTAGGTACAATGAAGGCGGCCACTGGCGGTACTACTTGGAAGCGCAGTGGCGGCGCATCGATCATCTTTAAATAGGGAATGGACTCAGGCTCCGGCGCGAAAGGGTCCCCCGGCTTAGTCGGTAGGCGCGAGCGTCCAACGGCGCTCTGCGTCACCAGAATCATCTGGATCAGCAGCGCACAAAACAGCCGGACCATAGCCCATAGGTCCCTTTGAGAAGTGATGACGAAAGGAAAAGACATAACTAAAACTACGTTCCATGGTGTTGGATCGTTAAGATTCGCGCTAACATTCCTGTTATTCGGCTCACCGGCAGTGTTTCTGTAGGTAAATTATTGTTCTGAGGCGCATTGCATCCCGCCTGAATGAGCTCTCCCGTGCGGGCCTTGGCCTTAGGCCTGTCGAGTGGCCTGTATAGGAGGGAATTTGACCGGATCACCTCATCGAGGCACCTGAGTTAAGTGGTTTGTAATCCGTGGCCTTTAACTCACCCCAGCGGGGTGGGTGAACGTGAGGCATCTATTTCCGCGTTGCCAAGAACGAGGGCGTGGCCGTTGCTTCTCCCTATGGGAAAGCAGTCACAAGTTAGTTGGGGTGGGCGCTTCTCGGCAGGGACAGCCGAGTTGATGCTGCGTTTTAGCGAATCGGTCAGTTTTGACCATCGCCTCGCCCTGTTTGATATCCAAGGAAGTCAGGCGCACGCTGCCATGTTGGCGCACGTGGGTTTGATCACGCGGCGCGAACGTGAAGCCATTCACCGTGGGCTGGAAGCCATTCTCGGTGAAGTCAGAAAGGGGAAATTTAAATGGTCCCAGCAGCTGGAAGATGTGCATATGAACATCGAACAGGCTCTGACCAAGCGGGTGCCGGCCGCTGCGAAGCTGCACACGGCGCGGAGCCGCAACGACCAAGTGGCGACGGATATGCGACTCTATTTCAAAGCCGCCTGTGCCGAGATTATCGCCAGCCTGCAGGCGGCACAACGGGCCATCCTCGCCGTCGTTAAAAAAGACGGCAGTGTGTTGCTGCCGGGCTACACTCATTTGCAGCGGGCGCAGCCGGTATATCTGGCACATCATTTTTTTGCTTATTTAGAAATGTTTGAGCGGGATGCTGCCCGTTTCGCCGTGGTGGCTGACCACGCTAATTGGTGTCCACTCGGCTCCGGCGCGATTGCGGGAACGACGCTGCCCATCGATCGGGAATATACGGCTGAGTTGCTCAGTTTTGTGGACGCTCAAGGTCGGCCGCGGGTAACCCAAAATAGCATGGATGCGGTCAGTGACCGGGATCTCTATATCGAATTTGCCTCAGCTTGCGCCCTCGTGGGGGTGCATTTTTCGCGACTCGCCGAGGACTTGATCTTGTGGTCTAGCCAGGAATTTAAATTTATCGAGCTACCCGATGCTTTCTGCACGGGCTCGAGTCTGATGCCGCAGAAGAAAAATCCTGACTCGCTTGAATTGCTGCGGGGGAAATCAGCGCGGTTGCAGGGCAATCTGCACACTCTGCTGACCTTGGTTAAAGGGCTCCCGTTGACCTATAATCGCGATTTGCAGGAGGACAAACCGCCGGTGTTTGATAGTCATGATCAAACGGTGCTCTGCCTGGCGGTGCTCGCCGGAACGGTGACTGGTTTGAAAATGCATCGGGCTAAGTGTGCGGCGGCGGTCGCGGACCCTGCGTTGTTGGCGACAGATTTAGCTGATTATCTCGTGCGGCGTGGCGTAGCCTTCCGCGCTGCTCATCATGCCGTCGGAGCGGTGGTCAAATTAGCAGAAAAGCAAGGGGTGCCCCTTAATCGACTGACTAACGCTGAGGTGAAAGGCATCCATCCTGCTTTGGGTTCAGACTGGACAAGTGCCTTTGATCTTACGGCCGCAATGGCGCGGCGCAAGGGCACCGGCATGCCGAGTCCGCCGCAGATCGCCCGGCAGTTCAAACGCTGGCAGAAACTCTTGGGGTGAGCGGAAGGGATCGCGGCCGCGCGTTGTAACCGCCATGTCTGTTATTCGTATTCTTACTGATCGAGTCGCTAATCAGATCGCTGCGGGCGAAGTGATTGAGCGGCCCGCGGCGGTGGTGAAGGAGTTGGTTGAAAATTCTTTGGATGCTGGGGCCACGCGCGTGGAAGTAGAATTTCGCTCAGGGGGGCGGGCGCTGATCCGCGTCGTTGATAATGGCTGCGGGATGACCCAAGAAGACGCCTTGCTTTCGCTCGAGCGACACGCAACCAGCAAGTTAGTTGAGACCGCTGACTTGGATCGCCTCGGTACTTTTGGATTTCGAGGCGAAGCGGTGCCCTCAATTGCGAGTGTCTCCCATTTTGAACTACAGACGCGCGTGGGGAGTGCCGCGGCCGGCACCGAGATTGTGATTAATGGCGGAAAATTTGTGCACGTGCGTGAATGCGGTATTGCCCCAGGCACGCGAATTACCGTTTCGCACTTGTTTAACTCCGTGCCGGCGCGGCGGAAGTTTTTAAAAACCGACGCCACCGAATCGGCGCACATTATTCAGACTGTCCGGTTGTATGCGCTGGCTTGTCCGGCGACTGCCTTTGTATTGATTGAAGACGGCCGCGTGCTTTTCCAATCTCCCGTATGTGCCACGTTGGGGGAGCGCGTCGGGGAGATTTTTGGCCGACAATTAGTGGTCGATTTACTGCCCGTGGCGATGGCGGAGACGGGTTTAAAATTAAGTGGGCTGATTGGTAAACCCGGCGTTAATCGGTCCACGCGTCACGAATTGCTGATGTTCGTAAACCGGCGGCCAGTGGACAGTCGGACGCTAAATTACGCTTTAATCGAATCCTATGCGACGACTCTCGCTAAAGGGCGTTATCCCGTTGCGGTATTATTTCTCGAACTTGATCCGGCGGCAGTTGATGTGAATGTGCATCCGGCCAAGCGGGAGGTGCGCTTTCGGAGTGAGGGCGCGGTTCGCGGTTTTGTGATCCGGGCCGTATTGCAGCGGTTGCGCGAGTGGGGCGCGCCGGCACCCCGATTAGAGCCCGCTAACTCGGAGCTCGGTCGATCTGTTTCATCTGAGATAATGCCGGGGGATCCCCTGAGCCCGACAGCTCGGCCAGCCGTGAGCTGGCCGCCAACCTCGGTCGCGATGCAACCGCCACCAGCGCCAAGCCCTGCGCCGGCTATCACCAAAATGGTTGACGCGCCTTCTGCGGCGAGCGCGCCGACTGCTTCTCCGGCGCTGATGGGCTGGCGCTTTATTGGGACTGCGCATGGCGACTACGCTTTATTTGAAACGCCCAGTGGTCTGATGGTCTTGGATCGACGAGCGGCGCACGAACGCATCTGGTTTGAGCGTTTGCAAATGCAGTTTCAGCAAGGAGCCGTGGGGAGTCAGCGTTTACTTTTTGCGATCCCCGTAGAATTCGATGCGATTGCGAGTTCCTTGTTGATTGACCAGCTCGCTTTTTTGCAACGCCATGGGTTTGAGATCGGGGAGTTTGGCCGCAATTTTTTCCGCATTGAGGCCGTCCCCGTTTGGTTGGAATCAAGCGACGCAGTCACTTTTCTACGCGACATCATTGGTTTGAT
Source organism: uncultured Verrucomicrobiota bacterium (assembly GCA_903856725.1). Lineage (GTDB taxonomy): Bacteria > Verrucomicrobiota > Verrucomicrobiia > Opitutales > Opitutaceae > Lacunisphaera. Next base: position 20,858 of record CAIOCT010000007.1, on the reverse strand, counting down.
TCGCGAAGGACAGCTCGATGGGAAAAATCTGGATTTGGCGCGCACGGCCTTAGCTCAACTCGCTGCCCAGCAAGCAGTGCGGCTGCCGACTAGCCTCAACGAAACCGATGCGCTGGCTCTGGTGAGCCAACTTTTCGCCTGCACCCAGCCTCATGCCAGTCCGGCTGGCCGGCCGACCCATTTTGAATTGAGTCGCGGTGAATTGCTGCGGCGATTTCAGCGGTGAACCAGGGAAGGTTTTTTCACTGAAATGTAACTTTAGTAGATATTCCTAACTTGCCTGCCTGCGCGGCACGATTTGTGATCTATTTCTTCTATGCCTGTTAAAAGCCCAGCGAGTAAGTCGGCTAGTCGAGCTCCGCACCCAGCGGCGAAATCGGCTGAAGTGGACCTGCGACCGCTCATTGAACGGCATTTGGTGTCTACCTTGGCACGGCATCCGGGTTCGGCCACTCCGCGCGATTGGTGGGTCGCTACGGCGCTCGCGGTGCGGGATACGATTCATGAGCGGATGATCGCGACGCAGCGGCGGCATAATGAAGAAAATGTCCGCCGGCTTTATTATTTTTCGCTCGAATATTTGCTGGGCCGATTATTTGGGAATAATTTGCTGGCGACGGGGCTGATGGATGCGGCCCGCGTTGCCCTCGAAGCCTTAGGGCAGGATTTTGATAAAATTCGCGAGGCCGAGGCTGATATGGGTTTAGGGAATGGTGGGCTGGGTCGCTTGGCGGCCTGTTTTCTCGATTCACTCGCGACGCTCGATTATCCGGCACTCGGCTACGGGATTTATTACGAATTCGGCCTCTTTAAGCAGGCCTTTCAACACGGCCATCAGGTGGAGCATCCTGATAATTGGATAATTTTTGGCAGTCCTTGGGAAGTGGTGCGGCCCGAGTATGCGCAAGAAGTACGTCTGTTTGGCCGCGTCGAAAATGTTTTTGATGACCGCGGTAATTCCCGTCCGCGCTGGGTGGATACCAAGACAATCTTGGGGGTGCCTCACGATATTCCCATCGCTGGTTACGGCACGACGACAGTTAATTTGCTGCGGCTTTGGGCTTCCAAATCAACAGAAGATTTCGATCTCGAGGCTTTTAATCGGGGTGGTTACGTCGAGGCGGTGCGGGAGAAGGCGATCGGCGAAACGGTCTCGAAGGTGCTTTACCCTAACGATAAAACTGAAAACGGCAAAGAACTGCGGTTAATGCAGCAGTATTTTTTTGTGGCGTGTTCGTTGCGCGATATCATTCGCCGTCATTTTCGCCAGCCGGCTAACTCATGGGAAAATTTTTCTGACAAGGTGGCCGTTCAGCTCAACGACACTCATCCCGCCATCGCGATTGTGGAGTTACTGCGTATTTTATTGGATGAGGAAAATATGGCGTGGGACGCCGCTTGGGGCATTACGAGCCGGACCTTTGCGTACACGAACCACACCCTTTTGCCGGAGGCACTGGAGAAATGGACCGTGGGACTCTTTGAGCGACTTTTACCCCGTCATCTGCAGATAATCTATGTGCTGAATGAACAACTCCTCGTGGCGGTCGAGCGGCAATGGCCCGGTGATAATTGGAAGAAAACTGTTTGCTCCCTGATTGAAGAGAATGGCCATAAGCAGGTCCGCATGGCGAATCTCTCTGTCGTTGGTTCACATGCCGTCAACGGCGTGGCCGAGATCCACACCGCGTTGTTAAAACAGAATCTTTTCCCGGAATTTAACGAACTTTATCCCGGTAAATTTCAAAATAAAACTAATGGCATCACGCCGCGTCGCTGGCTGTTGAAGAGCAACCCGCGCTTAGCAGCACTGCTGACGAAGAAATTGGGGCGGGCGGATTGGGTGCGTAATCTTGATTTGCTGCGGGGCCTGGAGGAATTTGCAAATGAGCCGGCTTTTCAACGTGAGTTCATGGCGATCAAGCGGGCTAATAAGGTCGATTTAGCTGCGGTCATCAAAACGGAGTGTGGCCTGGTGGTTTCCCCTGATGCTATTTTTGATGTGCAGATCAAGCGACTACATGAATACAAGCGGCAGCATTTAAATCTGCTGCATATCATGACGCTGTATCGTCGCTTGTTGCAGAATCCCTCTCTCGATTTGGTGCCTCGGGTCTTTATTTTTGGGGCAAAAGCTGCGCCGGGCTATGACTTGGCTAAAAATATTATTCGAGCCATCAATGTAATTGGGGCCCACATCAATGCCGACGAACGCATCGGCGGTAAACTGAAGGTAGCGTTCTTGCCCAATTATCGCGTGTCACTCGCTGAGAAAATTATTCCAGCCGCCGATCTTTCTGAGCAGATTTCAACCGCGGGCAAAGAAGCCTCGGGTACTGGCAATATGAAGCTCTCGCTCAATGGAGCCCTGACGATCGGCACGCTCGATGGGGCTAATGTTGAGATCCGCGACGAAGTGGGCGCAGATAATATTTTTATCTTTGGCCTTACGGTGGAAGAGGTTGTCGCGCTCACGGCTAAAGGCTACTGTTCGCAGGATTATTACCGGGCGGATGAAGAATTGCGCGCGATCATTGATTGGCTCGGGAGTGATTATTTTACGCCGGGCGAGCAGGGGACTTTTAGTTTGTTGCATGCTAGCCTGCTGGCGGGGGGCGATCCATTTTTGCTGCTCGCTGATTATCGCAGCTATTGCACCGCGCAGGCTTGCGCCGATCAGGCTTATCGCAATCCGGCGCAGTGGGCGCGTCGGGCGATTTTGAACACGGCTCGATTAGGGAAATTTTCAAGCGATCGGACTATTCGGGAATATGCGAATGATATTTGGCATCTCCAGCCGGTGAAAGTCTGAGGCCGCGCGGTTGTTTGGGTAAGGGGCGCTGGTTTAAATTGCTCGTTGAAGTGGAAACCATGATTGAATTGCCGCTGGGCTTGCCGCAAGGTGACCAGCGGCTTTTGTGTTTAGTCAATTTCATCTCCCCCTGAATTAATCTTATGAATCGTCTCCAAGGCTTGATTGGCATCGCCCTCATTTTAGGCCTCGCCGTACTTTTTTCCAACAATCGCCGCCGAATTAATCGCCGCCTTGTGCTGAGTGGAATTGCCCTGCAAGTGCTTATTGCCGTTCTGATTTTCCATGTCGGTCCCGTGGCGCGATTTTTTCAACTCGTGGGCCAAGGCATTGGCAAACTGGAGGGTTTTGCCCGTACTGGTGCCGCTTTTGTTTACGGCGGCATTGCCGTCGAGCAGGGCCCGGGGCATATCGCCAATTATATGGGGGGTGGGTTCGTCTTCGCTTTCAATGTTACCGCCACCATTATCTTAGTCTGCGCCTTGGTCGCGGTACTCTACCACTTTGGTATTATGCAGCGGATCGTGGCGCTTGTGGCGCAGGCCATGAATTTTGTCATGCGGGTCAGCGGTGCTGAGGCGCTCAGCAACGTGGCGAGCGCTTTGGTTGGGCAAGTGGAAGCGCAGGTGATGATTCGACCTTATCTCGCGGGTATGACGAAGAGCGAATTACTCGCCTCCATGAGCGGTAGTCTCGCCTGTATTGCGGGTGGAATCCTCGTCGTCTACGTCAATATGGGCGCACAAGCCGGTTTGGATTTAGCGCCTAAATTAATTACCGCTAGCTTAATGGCAGCGCCCGGCGCGCTGGTGATCGCAAAGATTGTTTTCCCAGAGACGGAAGAGAGCCAGACGATGGGGCAGGTAAAGCTCGCCGTTAAAAGTGATTATACAAATGTGATCGATGCTATTTCCCACGGTGCTGGCGATGGGTTTAAAATTGCCATGAACGTGATCGCTATGCTCATCGGATTCATTGCCGTCATCGCCTGTATTGATTGGGTGATGGTATCGATCGGCCACCTTTTTAATCTGCAGTTTGATCTTACCCTAAATTGGATTTTCGGGAAATTATTTTACCCAATGGCTTGGGCGATGGGCGTGCCCAGCCCTGACCTTAATAATGTGGCGACGCTCCTTGGGCAGAAATTGACGATTAATGAATTCGTAGCGTTCAAGAGCCTGACCGATAAAGCGGTTCCAGTAATCACGGAGAAAGGGCTGCTGATTGTGAGTATCGCGATCTGCGGCTTTGCAAATTTCAGCAGTGTCGGCATGCAAATCGGCGGCATCGGCGCACTGGTGCCAGAACGCCGGGCGGACTTGGCTAATTTGGGCATGAAAGCATTATTTTGCGGCACGCTAGCCTCTTACTTGTCCGCCACGATCGCGGGATTAGTCGTCTAATCATATGGATCTCCCACGACAGCTTGAACGTCACCTCGGTAAAACGCCGCAGACTGCGCCCGCGGCCTTTGTCGCTCCCAACGCCACGGTGCTGGGTGATGTGACCCTTGGCGCGCAGAGTAGCGTCTGGTACGGAGCGGTGCTGCGCGGCGATATAAATTCAATCGTGATTGGCGAGGGGACTAACGTTCAGGACCTAGCCGTCATTCATTTGGCCGATAATTATGGGGTTACGATTGGTCGCTACACGACGATTGGTCACAGCGCGATTATTCATGCCTGTGATATTGGCGACGAATGCCTCATTGGGATGGGGGCTACCATTCTGGATGGGGCTAAAATTGGGGATCGCTGCATTGTGGGTGCTAACGCACTCGTCACTCAGCGCTTTGTGGCGCCGCCCGGTTCTATGATTCTCGGGGCCCCGGCGAAGGTGGTGCGTCCACTGACTGAATTAGAGAAAAATAGCCTGCGTGGCTGGGCGGAGAAATATGTGACCACGGCGCGGGCGCATGCAGCGCGACCGTAAAGGCCGCCTCTATCTCTCGAGATTCAAAAAAGTGTAGCGATAATGCGCATCGCGGCTTTCGCGGCGCCAGGTCTCGCGCCAGTTTGATTGCCGCCATTCTGGGAAGTAGGTATCGCCGGGCACCTCGGTATGGACGAGGGTCAGTAAAATGCGCTGAGCGAGGGGGAGGGTCTCTTCGTAGATGCGCTGACCACCGCAGATCATGATATCTCCAGGTAATTTTTGGGCCAATGCTAAGGCCGCCGTGACCTGCGCCGCAATGTGGACCGGCTTCGCGCCATAGCCTTGCGGCGCCCGCTGCAAGTGAGCGATCTGTTTATGAATGCGTTCTGGTTGTGACGTAATGACCACGGGCTCGCGCCCATTGGTGAGCACTCGGGGCCACGTTTCGAAACAAATTCGGCCCAGCACGACAGTCTGGTGGGCGGTTTTTTCATGAAACCACTGCTGGTCTTCGGGAATGTGAAAAGGGAGTTTTCCGTCACGCCCGATGACGCGATTTTCCGAGCAGGCGACAATTAAAGTAAGGGGCTTGGTCATCCGTGGGTTAGGCAACTAACAGAACGCTCGGGACAACCGGCAAGTATAATTACCAAGTGCTGGGTTTGAAAAAGAGGATTAGGCTGAATGGACTAAGGGAGGTTCCTTGTGTTTCCCGCTGTGGCTGCTAGGCATAACGCTATGATTATCGGCGTTCCCAAAGAAATTAAAATTGGTGAAACTCGCGTTTCGATGACGCCTAGTCTTTGTCGCCGCGTGACGGCGCTCGGTGGCAAGGTGCTCATCGAAAAATCAGCTGGCGACAGTGCTGGCTTTACCGATGGGGAATATAAATCAGCTGGCGCTACGCTCGTGGCGACGGCGGCGAAGGTTTGGAAAGGTGCGGATGTGATTCTCAAAGTTAAGGAGCCGCTCGCCGCCGAATATAATTTGCTCCAGCAGGGCCAAACCCTCTTCACGTATTTGCACCTCGCGGCAGGCCCCGCGCTGGCCAAGGAATTATGCCGAAAAAGTATTCTGGGGATAGCCTACGAAACGGTGGAGGGCTCTGATGGGGCGTTTCCTTTGCTCAAGCCCATGTCGCAGATCGCTGGTCGGCTTTCGATTCAGATCGGGGCTTATTTTTTGCAATCCCAGCACGGTGGTTCGGGCGTTTTGCTGGGAGGAATCCCGGGTACTATGCCGGGTCATGTCGTGGTGGTGGGGGCGGGTAATTCCGGTGCGCACGCCGTGCAAATGGCGGCGGGTATGGGGGCGCGCGTGACAGTCCTCGATCTGGATACGCGTAAACTAGAGGCGCTCGATACCGAGTATCGCGGCCGCATTGTCACGCTCATGTCCAATCCGGCCAATATTGAACAAGCCGTGGCGGATGCTGATCTCCTCATCGGCGCGGTCCTGATTCCTGCCGCCAAGGCGCCGATCGTGGTTTCCCGAAAAATGGTAGCGCAAATGCGGCCCGGCAGTGTGATCTGCGATATCGCGATCGACCAAGGCGGCTGCATTGAAACGATCCATGCCACTTCGCATCAGAAGCCCACTTATCAGGAGCATGGGGTAATCCATTATGCAGTGCCTAATATGCCTGCGCTCGTGGGGCGTACGTCTACCATGGGCCTGACGCAGGCCACCGAGCCCTTCGTCGCGATGATGGTGCAAAAAGGCGTGGAGCGGGCGCTGAGTGAGCACAAAGGGCTCGCGCGCGGAGTAAACACGCGCAACGGGCGCATCACTTATGATGCGGTGGCCAAGGCGGTAGGTTTTGATTCGTAAGCGATCAAGCGAGTCGCAAAAAAACCCGGCGGCACGAGCCACCGGGTTTTCGTTATAAGGAATTGGCTGAGTGAGTTCAGCGCTGTACCAGCTTATGGCTGGGTGATGATCGTGACGCTTTCGAGAGCGACCCGATCGATCGGCGTGCTCTTTTCGCCGCCACCACCTGATTTGGTGGGAACATTTGCGAGTTGTTCAAGCACGTCATCACCCGCGATGAGTTGGCCGAAGCCGGTGTATTGATTATCTAGAAATTTAGCGTCCCCGTGGCAGAGGAAAAATTGTGAACCCGCTGAGTCAGGGTGCGAGGAGCGCGCCATGGAGATGACGCCGCGGACGTGAGATTTTTTATTAAACTCAGCTTTGATCTTGTAGCCTGGGTCACCGGTGCCGGGCATGCCGGTCTGGCCTACCTTAGTGTTGGGGCAACCGCCTTGAATCATAAAGCCCTTGATGATGCGGTGAAAGGCCGTGCCGTTGTAATAGCCGGCCCGGGCGAGCTTTTTGAAATTCTCGACGGTCGCGGGGGCGACGTCGGTCCAGAAAGCGAGGGTCATTTCGCCGTAGCTAGTTTTCAGCACGGCAACTTCAGTGGTGGAGGGGGAGGCTTTGCTCATAAGGGCGGATAAAAGCCTTGGGGTCAGCCATTCCGCAAGAACCAAATGGACAGCAGCGACTGCGCTTGCCTGACTTACTTGTGCGTTTCACCCAGATCACTTTGCAAGGTTTTCGCAATCTGCCGCTCGTCTCGGTTGAGTTGCAGGGACAGCGCACATTTTTGTGTGGGGCCAATGCGCAGGGAAAGACGAATTTTTTAGAAGCGGCCGGTTATGTAACTGCATTGCGGTCCTTTCGGGGGGCGGAGACGCGGGCGCTGATTGGCCTTAACCAGGCTCAAGCGGGATTAGCTTTTTTACTCGAACATGAGCAATTCGGCGTAAGCCGGATCACCGTTACTTTGACGGCTCAGAATCGCGAAGTGCAGTGGGAGCAGGGTCGCGTCACGCGGCTGGCTGATTTTATAGGAAAATTCCCTACCGTAGTTTTTTCTTCGCACGATAATCAATTTCTCCGCGGTTCTCCCGCGCTGCGCCGCCGTTGGTTGGACCTTACTTTGGCGGCGATGAACCCGAGCTATCTTATCGCGCTGCAAGCTTACACGCGAGCCTTGGCCGAAAGGAATATGCTATTGAAGCAGGGCGGGCGTGATCTGGGTGCCCTTGACGCGTTTGAGCATGAGCTGTCCGTGCACGCGCTCACTTTGTTTGCGCAACGAGCGGTGGGGGTCACTGAATTGAGCCGACAGTTTCAGATCGCTCATGCCAAGCTGGGCCCAGCGGGGGAGACGGCCGGTTTGATCTATGCTCCGGATGCTGCTCCGAGCACACGCGAGGAATTTGCGGCTCTGCTCCTGAAGAGTCGCCCGCGGGATGGCTTGTTGAAATCTACGGAGCATGGTCCGCATCGCGATGATCTGGATTTATTGCTGAACGGGCGACCCGCGAAGCAATTTGCTTCAGAGGGGCAGCAGCGTTGCCTCGTCATCGCATTGCGGCTGGCGCAGGCGGCTTATTTTAAAGCCAAGAGCGGCGTCACGCCGGTGTTACTCTGCGATGATGTATTGGGCGAGCTCGACCCCGAACGGCGAGCGCGCTTCTGGGCTTCGTTGGAGGGCGAGCCACAAGTTATTGCGACGGGAACAAGTCTACCGGCAGAAACGGTCGGTTGGCAGGTGCTCACCGTTTCCGAGGGGTCTATTTTAATATGAGCAAATTACTGATAGAACTCATGATCTTGCCGTCGCGCGCCAAGCGGAGCGTAAACCGATGACCTTTGATCTGTGGCAATGGGTGTTGTTATTTCTCGGGGCCCTCGTCGTGGGATTGGCGAAGACGGGTATCCCTGGGGTCAGCATTTTGTTTGTGGGCCTGCTCGCTAACGCGATGCCGGCCCGACAGGCGACGGGCGTTATTTTGCCCCTCCTCATTTTAGGGGATGTTTTTGGGGTGCTGCTTTATCGGCGGCATACGGAGTGGCGGCATTTGTGGAAATTGTTTCCCTGGACTATGGCCGGGGTAGCAGCCGGTTGGTTAGCTCTTGGCCATATTGACGATGGGCAGACAAGGCGATTGCTCGGGGCCATCCTCGCCGTGATGTTGATCCTACATTATTGGCGAAAATTTCGCCCAGCTCCCGACGATACCTTGGTGGCACAGGCTCCGCTCTGGGTGGCGGCTGGCACCGGCTTGTTGGCGGGTTTTACTACTTTGGTGGCAAATGCGGCTGGATCAGTGATGACTATTTACCTGCTGGCCATGCGCCTGCCCAAGATGGGCTTTCTCGGTACCAATGCAGTTTTCTTTCTATTACTCAATTGGTTCAAAGTGCCCTTCATGGTTAATTTAGGGCTCATTAACCACGATAGCTTAGCCTTAAATCTTAAGCTGGCTCCTGCTGTCATCGTGGGTTGCCTCATTGGTCGTTATGCGGCTGCCAGAATGAACCAGCAGGTGTTCGAGCTGACCGCTTTGCTCTTAACCGGCCTAGCGGCGGTTAAATTGCTAATTTTTTAGCATTTAGAGTCGAATGAATCAGTACGTGCGGCGGAGCGAGTGCTTTGGCGCTTAATGATTGAAAACTAGGTATTAATACCTAGTTTTAATTGTAGCCTCCAAATTCATCATCATGCGGTTTTATTTCATTGCTGCCGTTTTCTTGTGGTTGGGCGCTCAGGCCTGGGCCGGAACGGCCACGGATATTACCGGACTCTATTATACGGGGACTAATAACGCAGGCGGTTTGCTGGCGGGCGGGACCACGGACGCACACTGGACCGTTACCTACGCAAGGGTTAATGGAACGAATTATACTGGCAACAGCACTTACGCTGGCGCTTCTTACGTTTTAGCTCCGGGGTTTATTGATCCAGGCTATGTAGCCAATAGTTCGAGTGCGCAGTGGATCACAGCTCCAGGTGCGAGAACTGCGGCCACGGGTGGTACGATTAACGCAGGCGGGGATTATTTACCGGGCAATGGGACGACTGGTAATAATAGCGCGACGTATGTGTATCGGCTCGCTTTCACCATCGTCGGCACGGGAACCGGCGCCGCAACGAATAACGTTTCGATCGCCCTGACACTTGCGGCCGACGATCAATACTCTGTTTATGTTAATCCTGCCTTAAATACTAACGGGAGCGTGAATGCCGCCAGCAGCACGCTCGGGGGCTCGCGCACTGCCGCGTGGACTAATACCTCGGCTCTTTATTTGCAAAATTTTACAGACGCGAATGGTTCGACCAATGCCAGTTTTGTGATCGGCACAAATTATATCTACGTCGTCGTGACGAACACCAGTAGTGTCACCGGCAGTTCTGGCTCCACGGCTCTGAATGCGAGCGGGCTACTTGTTTATCAACTCGGCGGAGCTACCACGATTAACGGACAAGTGATTCCCGAAGTAGGCGCGATCTTGCCCGTGCTGGGAGCGCTTGGCTTATTCGGTTGGCGGCATTTTCGCCGCCGTCCCCCTGCGGCGGCTTAGTTAGCACGGGGGGGAATCGTGCTCCGCCTAGGCAAGATCGTCGCCGTTCTCAGCGCGGTGCTAAGGCGGCCTTAATTATTTCCACCTCGCGCTCAGTTAATGAGGCTGGCGGTAGCGTATCTAAGAAGGTTCGCGCGGTTATTTTTTCGCCGGTCCCTGCAAGGGCGAGTCCATAAGCAAACTTTAAGGGGAGAGACGTGGGCACTTCGGCCACGTGAGGTTGCAATAGTGCCAGCGATTCGGCCGAGCGATTTTGCATGAAAAGCATGAATGCGGCTGTCGCCAAATAAGTCGGCTGTTGGGGAGCAAGGGCGAGATTGGCTTGGATGATTTGTTGGGTTTGGCGTTGCTCGCGTCCAGTGAGAGTTGCAAAAAAAGCAAAATTATTACCGATATCGGCGTCATGGGGCCGCAACGCGTGCAGTTGTCGGAATACGCGGTATTGGCCATCGGCATCCCGTTGCGTTTGATAATGGCGCGCCAATGAGCCCAGTGCATCGATGGCGATTTGGCCATCGTGAGTAGCTGCTTGCCACCAGAGGGCCTCGGCTTCGGTTGTGCGGCCCCAACTATAGATCGTGGCAGCTGCAAAAAGAGCATGGGTGCTATTGATCTGCGCGTGACTTTCCAGCGTTCGCCATAATTCCTCTGCAATCTTGTTATCATTGAGCTGATGAGCAGCCTGCAGGCCGTACGCCCAGCGTAAAAAATCTGCTTCGGGGCCCCAATTTTTTTGATGAGTCCACGCTTGCAGCGCAGGCCAGTCACCCGTTTGACGCAGGGCTTCGGCTGCGGCTACGGCAAGGGGCGGGCGCTGCATGGCCGCAGGAGGCAAGGTTTGCATCCATTTAACTGCGTCAGCGCTGCGCCCGATCTGGTTAAGCCAACTGAGTAATTGGGTCGCAGCTTCGGGTGTCGCGGCATGATCTTTTTCCATCGCGGCAAGCACTTGGGCGTAATGTTGCTGATCAGCCCGCGCTAGCGCCCGCAGACAATCAGGCATATCGCTGAGAGTACAGTTGGGGTGAACCCGTAAGGCATCAGCCCATTGGCGCAGCGGCGCGAGCTCGTTGTGATCGAGGGCATCCTTCAGCAAGCCGCGCAAAGCCACGGCGCCCCATTCGCGGTTGGAAATCCATTTGGTTAATAAGTGGAATCCTTGTTGCCGTTCCGCCGGAGCCACTGCGTTAAGTAAAATGACCCCAAGCGGTACTTCATTGATGGCGACTGGGCCATCGATGGCGCGGGCGGCGGCAAAGTGATTTTTAGCAGCAGTGAGGCGAACTTGGCGCCGCGCAATCTCTCCGAGCAGACGCTGGGCGTGGGCCGAGGCATTTAATTTCTCAATCGAAATTGTACTCAGCGCTAGTTCCGCCGTGCTTACTTGGTCAGCGCGCAAAGCCGCGGCGGACCAGGCGAGGGATCGTTCGAGATTTTTTGGGGGTAGGTTAGCGGCGCGCCGTGCATATTCAACCGCGAGGCTTTTTTTACCGCCGATTTCCGCGAGCTCAGCAGCGATGCGCCACGTTTGAGGATTTTCAGGTGCGATGAACATCGCTTCGCGGATCGCTTCAGCCGCGTACTGGTAGTGACCAGTGATAAGCCATTGCTGCGCCAGTCGCACCGAGTTGCGCTGCGTCCACCAAGGGTAGGCCCAATGTGCTAAGCTCGCTAACACTAGAATAGTAGCCAACCCGCTGTAGCTCCAGCGACGGAACGATTGATTGGACTCCCAGCGATCGAGAAAATTCCACCAATGGTCGCGCCAATGAAATAGAGACGCCTGCTCCCGCCACCGCTGCCATCGAGTAGGAAAGGGGGCCTGACTTCGATCCGCCGGGACGGAGCTATTTGATTTTTTTGGCGGCATGGCCGATAGGTTATATCGGTCAGAAAAATGAGCTCCTGAGGCTTATCAGAGATATTTTATAACATTTATGCTTACTGATGCTAAGGCTGGTAGGCCGCCTAGCGCTTTAAATTAGCAGGCCTGCGCTGCGTTAATAGCGCGCGGGGTACCTTCTTGAGACAGGTGGTGACAAAGCCTCACCAGTGATTTCAGCCTGAATAATTAATTTGTCGGCTTGCAGAAATCGCGGATGGTCACTCAGTAAAGAGGAAGAAAATTATGTCCTACCCCTCCTTACTGCTCAGCGGCTCAAGTTATTCTCGGCATTGTCCTCACCGCCCCACTTGGCGGCGGGTCTTGCTTTTCGCCATGCTGAGCGGGGGGCTTAATTTTACTCTACCGGCCGCCACAAACACACCTCCTGCTGCTGGTTTGGTTGGGCCGATCTTTAATCAAGATAGCACCGATTTCTTTTTTGAGCGGTCGCGCGATGAGATGAGCGGAGAGTTGGTGGATGCTTACATCGATCAACTCGCGCAGGATGGGGTGCGGACCTTTGTGTCATGCGTCAATGCCATGCGTACGAATTACGCCAGCCGAGTGTGGGAGTCCGATTGGACCGGATACGATGAGGCCGGTCCCGACAATCAACCTATTTTGCGTTTCTTAGCACCGGGGGCGATTGTCCCAACGCGGCGACGCTTAGACTCTGCGAAGCGCCTAGCAGATTTGGGCGTAAATTTTCATCAACGGGCCTTGGCTCGGTGTCGCCAATTAGGAGTGGGGGCTTGGGTCAGCGTGCGAATGAACGACGTCCATGACTGTACGTTGGAAGATGCTCCGCTCCTCAGCGGTTTCTTTAAAGCGCAACGAGCCGCCGGTCAGTTGCGAGCGCCACATCGCAACGCGTCATGGACTGATCGCGCGCTTGATTGGGAGCGACCGGAAGTCCAGGAACATTATTTTAAGTTAGTCTGTGAACAATTAGAAACCCTCGATCTGGATGGGCTCGAATTAGATTGGATGCGCTTTGTTTATCATTTCCGCCCAGGGCATGAATTAGCCGGCGGCCGCAGCGTCACAGCTTGGTTGCAGCGGGTGCGCGCGGAGTGCGTACGTGCTGCGGCGCGACTCGGGCATCCGGTGCGGCTGAGTGTGCGCGTACCCTCGCGGCCTGAGACGGCGCGGCGGTGTGGTCTCGATGCCGTGGCCTGGGCGCAGGCTGGCCTGATTGATTTAATTGTAGCGACGCCTTTTTGGGCGACGGCAGAATTTGACCTCCCGATGCTCGAGTGGAAACGTTTGCTCGCAGGCACGGCGGTGTCGATAGCCGGCGGTTTGGAGATTCGCTACCAACCAGTCCCCAATGGCAAAGCCACTAGCATGACGCCAGAATTAGCGGCCGGCGCGGCGATGGCGTTGTTGCACCAAGGTGCAGATTACGTTTATTTATTTAACTATTTTCCGGGTCGGCCTGGCTCCAATAAAGTCTGGTCGGGCGATTTGTATCGGACTTGGGGTGCGGAGCGTTACCGCGCATTCATGCAGGCGTTGAGTACCACCAAAAAAATAGAACCCCTTGCGCGCACACATGCCGTGACCTATCGCGATATTCGTGCCCCGGGTGATCCGACTGAATATACGTTGCCCGGCACAGATCCACGCAAAGATATGCCCTGGCCTTCTGGCTGTGCTATTCGCTTACCCACCGGACCGCAGCCAGTTGGGCGCGCAGTTAAATTGATGATTGAATTTGCTCCAGGCACCACTGCACCGGAAAAATTAAATGTCTACGTGAATAGCGTTAAATTTACCGCGCAGCCTAGCCCCGCTGGTTTAGAATATACCTACGTGATCCCGAGCACGGCGATGCAGGATGAGGCGCAGGTCATCGAGATCACTGGCGAGCCAGGGGCGCTGTTCAGTGTGCTGCGGTTAGAAATGGCCATCGCTGCGCAGTGAACTTCATAAATGGTTTTGGTTGCGGGTGCTTTCGTGTATAGCTTGAGCTTCCCCTATGGCGCGAACATCAGTCAGGCAGTTGTGGAAGGCCAAACTCGAAGGGAGCCTTGCCCCTGCTGCTTGGCCTGTGGCGCCAACGCTGACCCGCTCCGCTTTTCATGGGCGCGTCCTCGGTATAGATCCGAGCTTGCGAGGTACGGGGTTAGCTTTGCTTGAGTTTAGTCCGGGTCGCGCCCCGGTGATGTTGCGCTGCCAAACGGTTAAGGTCCCCGCGAAGCTCTCGATGGCTCAGTGTTTGGGTGAGATTCACCGCGCCGTGGCTCTTTTTGTAGCTGACTTTGATCCCATGCACGTGGCGCTCGAGCAGACGATCTATGTGCAGAATTTTCAGACTGCGCAAATTCTGGGAGCCGCGCGGGGGGCGGCAATTTCGGCGGCGGCGTTGCGCGAGAAAGAAATTTTTGAATATGCTCCTTTGCGCGTTAAACAGGCCGTCACCGGAATGGGCCGCGCGAGTAAAGAGCAAATGGCACGAACAGTGATGGCGATGCTGGGGCATGGTCGCACGCTCGCTTTCGATGAAGCCGATGCGGCCGGCGTGGCCTTGTGTCACGCGTTTACTTGGCGGGCTTAACGCACCGCTTTACGCGGCGGCTAGTTTCCCGCGGCGCTTGAAGTGTTTGATGATGGTATAACCTACTCCGGTGATGCCGCTCAAGCTCGCGGGAAAGAGTAAGGTATTATAACCGTAATGCTCATAGCTGATGGCGCCACCAACTCCGCCGATAAAGAATCCGATAAAAAGTACGCCATAGAGGCGGAAGTTGAACCAATCCACGATCGCGCCTCGGAAAAAATGACCGCAGGCTATGCCGAGATCTGTTACCATGCCGGTCATGTGGGTGGTGCGCATCGTCGAGCCGCTGTAGTTGGAGACCATTGCATTTTGGAGTCCACAGGCGAGTGCGGCAAAATAATCGCCCGCGCTGATGTTATTTTTCAGAAAATAAACAGCGGTAAATAGCGCTAGTGATTCCAGCGAGAGTGTCACCCCGTAACGTCGACCAAGCCGGAGGCGACCTTGGCTGATAATCGCGCCGCTGAGTACACAACCGAGAAAAAATGCCGTTAAAATTGCGAGTGCATGGAAAGCTACCCCGTAATGAGCGCGCCCGAGTTCCATGCCGAGCACGGTGACCGTTCCGGTTACATGGCTAAGCGCCTGATGCTGCAGCCCGAGAAACCCCACCGTGTTGATGATGCCGGCTGTCAAGGTGAGGGTGAATCCTCCGAGATAAACCCAAATGGGAGTCGTCTGCGCGCGAAGCATGGTCTATGCAGAGTCTGTCTTGGTTTGCTTTCGGCTGCCAGGTTGCCGCCAGAGGGTCAACGGGCGGGTTTTGAATTTTAAGCCCGTGCTTAGCCTAGGCTTCAAGGGCTCAGCAAATTTCATAACAGGTGGGGCATGGGGAACTGTTTTTGCAATCTAGGCTGAATGCTTTCTATAATCAATCACCAGCTGCATAGTCTACTTAAGCAATTTTATGCTGAGGTCAGCAAGCGGCGCGCTGGCCTTTGTCTTAGCTTAAGCTCAGTGCTAGGCGCTTCGCGTCACTTGCCTAGAACGGAGCGGAGACTTTTCCCGAGGTCGCCAACTCGATACGGTTTGGTTAAATAGTCGCAGAAGCCTAAATCGAGGTACTGGCGGCGCATGTCGTCGTCGTCGTAGCCGCTAGTCACGATCGCGCACACTTGGGGGTCGAGTTCACGTAGTACTTTGAAGGTTTCCTCTCCACCCATTCCGCCGATAATCGTAAGGTCCATGATGACGGTGTCGTAGGGTCGACCAATATTGAGGTAGCGCTTATAAAATTGTATGGCTTCCTCACCATTTTTGGCCAAGTCGGTCTTGTAGCCGAGACTCGCGAGCATCCCACTGGTAAGTTCACAAATCTGGGGGTCGTCATCCATGAACAAAATGCGTCCTGTGCCGAAGCGCAGACTCGGTGCGCGGCGTGCTTCGATTTCCTCTGGTTTATCAGCTTGGGGCAGGTAGACGGTGAAGGCCGTGCCTACGCCCACTTCTGATTGGACGCTAATTTGCCCATTGTGCTGCTTGATATTGGCCGAAACCGTCGCGAGCCCAAGGCCCGTGCCCGTTTTTTTGGTCGTGAAAAAAGCATCGTAAATATTAGCAAGATGCTCGGGCTTGATGCCGCCGCCGTTGTCTCGCACTTCTATCGCCACATAGGTATCGGCTGGCAGCGGCGGCAGTTGGCCTTCCGCCAGCCTGACATTTTTTGCACTGATCCAAATGCCGCCGCGTCCCGTGGTCATGGCCTGGATCGCGTTGATAATTAAATTTTGAAAAACCTGCAGAATTTGGCCGCGATCAACACAAATAGCGCTGAGGTCGGGGTCGATTTGCAGATCAATATTCACGGTCGAACCGGCGGCGGCGAGGCGGATGCTATCCTGCAGAAGATCGGCCGGTTTGATTACTTGGCGCACCGTGGTCCCGCCTTTGGCAAAGGTGAGGAGCTGCTTGCTGAGGCTTTTTGCCGCTAGGCAAGCCCGTTCGCTATTTTCCAAGCCGGCGGGGTCGCGGGCGTCCTTGGCCATCGAAATTCCGCCGAGAATAGTGGTGAGCAAATTATTAAAATCGTGAGCGATGCCCCCTGCGAGTTGACCCAGTGATTCAAAGCGGTTGGCGCGCACAAGTTCTTCCGGGGTCAGCGTCATTTCGTGCGGGTTACGGAAAACGACGACCGTCCCGATCGCGCGGCCTGCTTCGTTCAGTACTGCCCGTGTACTGAACGCGATCGGGATGGCGGGGGCTGTTCCGTGTTCGATAGAAAATTCGGTGTTAAGCGTGGTGGGCTGGCCCGAGGTTAGCGCTTTCGCAATAGGGCTTTCTCCCGGTTGCCCGCTCAGGCGATGGGTCAGGCGAAAAAATTCTCCCGAGGGCTGTCCGATGATTTCTTCAGCCGTACCGCCGAGCAATGTTTCGGCTTGGGGGTTGATGAAGATAACTCGTCCGGTGGCATCAGTCAGCAGCACCGCTTCTTGCATCTCCCCTAAGAGGGCGGCGAGATGGGCGGCGGGCAGTTCTTGACTGAGCTCTGTGGACCGCGCGGTCGTGGTGGACCCTTCCGGCAGAGGCGTAATAAAGCCCAGTACGCGTTGGAGTTCCTTGCGGCGTGAGATGTGTCGAACGATGCCGGCGTGGACTAAGCTCTCGCGCCCATCGTGGTGGCGGAGACGCAAATTATCAAAATAGGATATTTGATTAGGATGCTGGGCGAGAAAGTAGGCGGGCAGCCCCCCGGTGGTTTCATCCATCGGGAGCACGCGTAAAAAAGAGTCGAGCGTGTCGGGTAGCTCATTCTCTGAATAACCGAGGTGAGCCCGAAAGCCGGCGGAAAGCCAGGCCAAGCCTCGGGAGAAATTAAGATCAAATACGCCGAGTCGTCCGCGGTCGGCGATTTCTAGCAACCGTTCTTCCGCACGCAGGGTCGTTTCTTCCACTTCCTTGCGTTCGCTGATATCAAGGTGCGCGCCGATCACTCGCTGCAACGCGCCGTTAGGTCCGTAAATTTGCATGCCGACACTTTGCAGCCACACATAGTAACCCGACGCATGCTTCATGCGAAATTCGAGAGAGAATTGCCGCGAGCCGGTGGCCCCGCCGCGACCTTGCCGGTCGGGTGCGGCAGCGGAGTCATCGGGGTGAATGAGGGTTAACCACGTTTCGTAGGTATTGGGCAGCGCGGCTTCAGTGTATCCCAGTAGACGTTTCCACGTGGGCGAATAATAAACCTCCTGCTTTAGAAAATTAAGATCAAAGAATCCCAGCGGGCTGCGGTCGTTGAGTTGCGCGAGAAAATTATCAGGCACTGGGGCCGGCGGCGCAACCGCCGGTAGCGGGGGAGCGGTGATGGCGGGACGACTGATAGAGGCGAGATAGCGGGTGGGTTCGTCGCTGATTTTTTCTAATCGCAGCCATACTGCAAAGGCGGGCGCATGTGTCGGCTGGAGTTTCAGTTCCAGCGCTTGAGCCTGCGCGGCGGCTAAGACAACATCCCACTGCAAGGCGATCCAGTCTGCTTCCTGGGAGGTTATTTCAAAGCTGAAGAGAGTAGGGAGGAACGCATTGTCTAGCGGGGTGGCCATGCCTGCCCAGAGTTGGCGCGCGGCAGCATTGGCAATTTCCACGCGCCCATCAGCCGAGAGCACCAGCACGGCAGGGGCTGGTACAGCGGTCGTGGAACGGGGCGGGAGCATGGACTGGTCGTGGCTTTAGGCCAAGGGTGGCGCGGGCTGCGGGGCGGTCAGGGGTTGGCCTTGGGCCCAGCGGCGGACGCGTTGTTCAAGAAAATCGATCCAGACGGCCTGGTCGTTGAGGCAGGGAATATGCTGAAAAGATTCACCGCCGGCCGCTTTGAAATCATCGGCGCCTTCCATGCGAATTTCTTCAAGGGTCTCCAAGCAGTCAGTGACAAACGCTGGGGTTATAACAATCAGGCGTTTTTTCCCTTCGCGGGGGAGTCGCTCGAATTCAAAATCAGTGTAAGGGGAAATCCATGGCTCGCCGGCGATGCGTGATTGAAAGGAGATCGACCATTTTTTGGCATCAAGTCCGGCGCGGCGGACGAATTCGTGAGTAGTACGGGTGACTTGGGCTTTGTAGCAGGTGGCGTGGGCGGGACTGCAGGTGGTGCAACAGTCGGGCACGATCTGACAGTGGGCGTGTGAGGAGTCGGCCTTCGTCAGGTGACGGACAGGAATTCCGTGATAACTAAAAAGGAGATGGTCGTGCGGCTGGCTAAAATAGGGTCGAGCGCTTTCGACCAGCGCGTGAATATAATCTTCGTCTGCGTAGTAGGGGAGCACGGACTCAATTTTCATGGCGGGGGCGATTTTCGCTGCCTCGCGGTATACTTTGGCGACGACCGTTTCCCAGCTCGACATCGCATAATGCGGGTACTGAGGAAAAAGGAGGAGCTGATTCACGCCTTGTGCAGCTAGCCGAGTCAGCGCATCCGCTATTGTGGGGCGGGCGTAGTTCATGGCTAATTCGATCGGTAGGTCGACCCGAGCCTGAAGTTTTTTCTGCGCCTGCTGACTGGTAACCACCAAAGGGGAACCTTCCTTGGTCCAGACTTGTTCATAGGCATGCGCCGATTTTTTAGCACGAAACGGAATAATGATGCCATTGACCAGTAACCAGCGCCCGGGCTGGGGAGGGCGATCAATGACGCGCTCATCGCCCAGGAACTCCCGGAGATAGCGCTTCACGTCGGGGACGGCGGTGGAATCGGGTGAGCCGAGGTTAAGGAGGAGGACGGCCTGCTTGAACATGGTTCTTAAAGGGTCATTTTCATGCCGAATGTCAATCGGTGGAGTAGCATTTTTGATTGCCCGAAGTGAAAGTAACTCGGACAACAACGGCATGACTGCGTTGTCTACTCCCGTGTTGCTGATTATCCGCGATGGCTGGGGCCAAAATCCTCATCCCGAGCAAAATAAATTTAATGCGGTCCATTTGGCTCAGAAACCTTGCGATGACCAGTTGCACGCCAACTCCCCCCGTACCTTGGTGGCCGCGAGCGGGCTGGATGTAGGCTTGCCTGACGGCCAGATGGGTAATTCAGAAGTCGGGCACGAAAATATTGGAGCTGGGCGCATCGTCGATCAGGAATTGGTGCGATTAAATAAATTATTTTCAGAGAAACAGCTCGCGCACAATCCGGTCTGGCGGAGCGTCGTGGCGCGGTTGCAAGCAGCGCCCACGGCCAAACTTCACTTGATGGGCATCGTGTCCGACGGGGGCGTGCATGGCATGTTGGAGCACCTGTATGGAATTTTGCGCCAGGCGAAAGCAGATGGGCTGACCTCAACCCAAGTGTTTATTCACGCTTTTACCGATGGCCGTGATACGCCGCCCCAGAGCGGGCTCGCTTATATTCAGCAGCTGGAAGCTGAATTGCGGAAGATCGGGCTCGGGCAGATTGCCACGGTTTGCGGCCGCTTTTGGGCGATGGATCGCGACAACCGCTGGGAGCGCGTGCAAAAAGCCTACGATCTCTTGACGGGGCGTCACGCGATGGCGACAGCTCTCAGCGCGGAAGCGGCGATCACTCATTATTACGCGCACCCACTCAGTCCGACGCAACAAGGCGATGAGTTTGTGCCAGCGACATGGCTCGTAGATGCCGCGGGCCGACCGCTCGCGACCATCGGCGATGGGGATGCCGTGCTTTTTTATAATTATCGCGGGGACCGTCCGCGGGAGATCACGAAGGCTTTGGTGTTAGATGATTTTAAGGAATTTCCCCGCGGCAAGAAGCTCGATCTCTATTACGCCACGATGACTGAGTATGAGGCCGGCCTGCCGGTTCACGTGATCTCGGGTAAGCCTGCTGCCCTAAAGAATATTTTAGGGCAAGTCGTGAGTGATGCCGGCATCGGGCAATTTCGCTGCGCCGAGACTGAGAAAAATCCGCACGTCACTTTTTTCTTTAATAACTACCGCGGCACACCGTTCCCAGGCGAGGATCGCGCTTGTCCGGCCAGTCCGAAGGTACCGACTTATGATCTGCAGCCTGAAATGTCTGCGGCCGAGGTGACCGCGGCCGCTCGAGCAGCAATCCTTTCTGGTCGGTACGGTCTCATTGTCGTGAATTATGCTAATCCCGACATGGTTGGCCACACTGGCTCGCTGCCAGCGGCGATTAAGGCCTGTGAAGCAACTGATCGCGGGGTGGGAACCTTGCTTGCCGCATTGGCTACAATGAATGGTAAAGCAGTGATACTGGCCGACCACGGTAATGCTGAGCAGATGTGGGATCCCGTTAATAACGGACCGCACACTGCCCACACACTTAACCTTGTTGAAGTTTTCGTAGTCGGTGCAGGATTTGTCGCTGGTCAGACCAAGATGCGCTCGGGTGGTCGCTTAGCCGACATCGCGCCAACTGT
>CAIOCT010000006.1 GCA_903856725.1 uncultured Verrucomicrobiota bacterium | reverse complement strand
GGTCGCGTGATCATATCGAGGCTGCGCATCAACCCATGCAACAAACGCCCCCCCAAGGGCGGGCCCGAAAAACCGCCGGTGGCAAAATAATCAAAAGAAGCCAGTGGTCGAACTTCGTGGAGTCGCCACCCCATGAGACGATTATGACCCTCGCCCCACCAGAAGAGCCGACTCGCTGAGCCTTGCGCCGCATAATAATCTGCATCCGCTGCGACAAAACCAACCGGCGCCTCCCACGTAATCGGATCGCGCACTGCCACCGGTTCATGATGGAAAAAATGATAAACCATCCGGCCAATCCAGCTGGCTGCTGGCTCAAAAAGAATTAAACGACCACCAGGCGCCAGTACCCGATGAAACTCGCGCAACGCGGTTCCGGGATAGCGCAAATGATGCCAAACATCAAAAAGCAGCAGATGCGAAATCGCGCCATCGGCAAACTTGAGCTCATAACAATTTTCCTGACGATCTAGCCAAGGATTGGGGAAAAGATCGGTGGTAACACATTGTGGAATGATCTCCTTGATGCACCCCATGCCAGACCCCAGTTCAACGACCGGGCCAGCCACCTCGGGATTAATGCGCGCAGCGATTTGCCGATAAAAATCGCAATAGACGGCCCGCAGTTGAGGCTTCTGCGCCCATGCTTGGCGATTACGCTGGATTTCAATATTATGCTGCTCCAGCGGCAAATCACTGATGGCTTTCAGGCTGGCCATAATTATCCGCGAATCGATCGGCCGATGAGTTGCCTCGAAGATCGGTCGTTTGTTAGCAATTGAGGAGAAAGCATGTGATCCAATAGTGAAAGATAATGCCGAGATAAGCAGCAGGGTTTGTCCTTCGCGGTCGAGCTAATTGCTCACGCGAGTGAGCGCCAGCCACTCAGCTAGCTTAACCTCCCCGTTCCACCGAGCGCACGACCGATTGCGGGCGCCGATTAATCGTCAGAAACATTCGGCCTAAATATTCTCCGATCAGCCCGAGCATCACCAACTGGGTCCCTGAAAAAATTAAGAGCGCCCCCATCAAAGACCCCCAGCCGTAATCGGGCCCCTGCCCGGTTCTCCACCAGTAAAAAACCAAGCCCAATCCGATTAACCCACCCGCAGCCATCAGCAACCCCAGCAAGGTAGCCAACCGCAGCGGCATCACGGAAAAATTAACAAGCGTGCTGGACCAAAGCCGCACCAATCGACGCAGGGTGTAACCACTTTCTCCCGCCACTCGGTTAGCATGCTGCACCGCCAGCGAACCCACATTTTGAGTCACCTGTAAAATCAGGCCATCGATATACGGGTAAGGTCCATCATGAGCCGTGACCTCCTTCGCCACGAATGCGCTCACACAACGAAAGCTCGATAAATAAAAACCTCGCGGTTTATCGAGGACCCAATCGGTCATGCGATTGGTCAGCCAACTGCCTAAATTTCGCCACGCGGAATGCGCCTTGTGCGCGTAATGACCATAGACGACATCCAGCCCCTCCCGCTTCGCCTGCTGCCAAAGGCGCACCGCTTCAGCCGGGGGATTCTGACCGTCATCATCTAAATTAACCACGTAAGCGCCCCGGGCATGGCGATAACCCGTCAGCACAGCGTTGTGTTCGCCAAAATTGCGCGCGTGGTTAATAAAAATAATTGGAATGCGGGCATCGCGCAGTAACTCCCGGCAAATCCCTGCCGTCGCATCGCGACTGCCATCGTTCACGAGAATTAATTCGTGCCCACCTTCGATCGTGAGCTGCTCAATCTCCTGCACCAAGGCGGTGATGGTATCCGCGCTATAATAAAGAGGGATAACGAAACTAAGAGCGGGAGTCATGAGGATAGTTTGTCACGACTTTCGGGCGACAGTCAGCACCGAATTACCAAAGGGTAGGCTCGCACCCAAACTGAGCCAGGCCTGCTCAAGGGCCATCAGGCCATTAAAAAAAGCCTCCAGTAACGGTGGATAACTACGCACGTCGCTCACGGACTGAGCGGGCGGCAATAGTTTCCTCCGCACAAACGCTAAAGGAAACAACAGCGTGTTCCAATAAGTGCTGGTCACCACCGTAAAGCCAGCGGCCCGCAAGAGGGCATTCACTTCGCCCCGATCATAACGCCGTAAATTACCAACCGCACGATCATGGTAAGAAAACATCCACGGATACGCCGGCATGGTCAGCACGAGCGTGCCGCCCGGCTTGAGACAGCGGTGAAATTCTTGGAGGGCCAGCTCCGCTGACGCAACTTGACAGACAACATCGCAGGAAACGATCGCCTCGAAGTGAGCATCAGCAAACGGCAGAGCCGTAATGCTGCCAGCGACAATTTCGCCTCCGCTGCGCTCGCGCGCCAAGGCGCAGGCCAGTGGAGAAAAATCAATACCCGCTAGGACCCACGCCGGCTGCTTCACTCGCAGATGCCGCAGCAGACCCCCGGTGCCGCAACCCGCATCCAGGACCGGCGCAGCCGAAGCCCCCAGCGCACGAGTCAAACTACGCGCCACGTGCCGATGCAAAGCCCGATAATACCACATGGCATCCTCGACCGCGGCCATCTTGTGATATTCGTCGGGTTGCATCGAAAATTACGAGACGTTCAAGGAGTCGGCAACAAGCGCAGCTCTAATTGGTGTAACCCAATGCCTAATTTGCGCGGGTCATGCCCAGTCTTACGCTGATTCATCGGCGCTGGATTAAGCGATAAAATAGAAGCTCCCGGAGAGAGCGTAAAGACGACTGGCTTGGTCCAAGCCTCATCCGGACTAATGAAGGCCGTCTGCAGATGCTGTCCATTGCAGGCTATCTCGATCGCATCACCGGCCTGCACCCCCTCGACGAGGAGGCGTAAGCTGACCTGCACCGAGCGAAGCGCGCTATTTGTCATCAGGATCTGGCCAGCCCCTTGTGTCCAACGCCAGAGATCCATTCCAAAATTTTCCTGCGGATGCCAGCCGGAGCCAAAATTAAGCTGCACGTGATTAGTCGTACCTTTCCGAACCATGAGAAAATTACAACCTAACTCAATATGATCAACCGCGGCTATTGGCAGCACCCGCAACATGCGCAGCTGATTATAGATTAAATCCCATTCTCCACGCAGCGGGGTAACATTGCGACCCTCGTAGGTGGGCTCAGCGAAAAAATGGGGGGTGCGGAGTAAAAAAGCATCGGCCCAAAGTCGCGACCAGTAATGGCTAATCTTTAAATTAATAGACGCCACTTGAGCATGACTTTCCAACTTACCTAATTCAACAATGTGTTTATTTACGCGAAGCGGCGGATTGGTCATCACCTGACGATACTCATTGGCCCGCAGGAGATCGAAACCAAGCAACAGAACGATGAAGGCAATCGACAACGCCGATTTAACATTCCTTCCACTGAGTACTAAACCAGCACAGAGGCCGGCCAATAAACCGGGATAGAAAACTGAAATCACTTTGAAGGCATCATAACTCGCATTCGTCCGAGTCAGACTTTCCCATGCTAGAATTGTCCAACCGCCTACGATGGGCAGCACCAGAGCGGCCGCAGCTGCAAACCGCAGCGGTTCATGATGCCAAGCTCGCCACAGCCAGCCCAACCAACCAGCGCCGAGCCCGAGCATAAGCACGACCTGCCAAGATGAGCCCAACGGTTCCAGATAGACATCACTCACTAAACCCAACCAGCCATCCCAAGCCAACAGGGGCACTCTCCAGCCGTAATCATAGTCGGCAAATAATCGAAAACGCTCAACGATACCGGAAAATCGCGGCCAAAAAAACAACATACAAAAAAACCAGGCCGCGCCCGTAACTATCGCCACACGCCCAAGGGATTGAGTTTGACCCTTAACTATGGCCCGCCCCAACACCCACGGCACCACTTGAGCTAAACAAACGATGAGAATAAAATTATAGCTCCCCGCGAGCAGCCAAAAGGCCGCGAACAACATGAGCCCCCAAGGCCACAGCCGGCGCCGCCCCCTCGCCTCGCGCAAAAGCAATGCGGTGATCACCACCAAGAGCGCGATGCCTTGCGCCGCGAGCAACTGACCCAGCGCACCCTGATGAACGGCATAGGCACTCAGGGGAGAGATTGCATAAAGTGCGGCCACAAATAAAGCGACGCCGACCCGCACCCCAGCGGCCACTCGCGCCAAAAAAAACGCCAAGGGAACATTCAGCAACAGTAGCACGACCGCCGTAACACTAATGAGCCGGTAAGGCTCTAGCCCGAAAATTGCGCTCTGGTGCGCAATTAAAGCAGATGGCGTGAAATGATTTAAGCGTAGCCAGAAATCAAAAAAATAGTTCGCAGACCCAATACGGGTAACCTCCGTTAAACCTAACATGCCGATGCGATCGTCTTTGGAAAACTCCAGCAATACTCGCGCCCCCGCCGCATAATCAGCGTGATCACAACTCCCGAGCGAACTGGAGGTCACCCCGCGACCTGCCGCCGCCATGGGACTCAGTAAAAACCAGGCCGCAATCGCTATCATTCCCACTAGGAGCACGGCCGGAGTCCGACAAAAATCTCGCGCCAAACTTCTGATATTCACCAGACCAAGCCGACGGCCACCTACCCAGAGCAGAATTAAAGGCAGCAACTCACTCCACCAAGCATAACTGGCCGTGCCCGGTAAAGGAGTGTGGGCACCAACCCACACCACGGCAGATTGTAGCGCCATCCCCAAGCCCGGTGCAAAGGCCCACCACCAGCGCCGCCAACGCGCAGGCAAAATCAACCCAGCAACCCCCATTCCCCAAAAATAAATGTGCAGGCTTAATCCGGCAGCGATGAAGTAGTAAGGCATATCCTAGGACGCAGTCAGCACGGGTTTAAGCTACGCGTAAAAGGAAAAAGCAACCACCGACTCTTAAGGACAAACGCCCTTAAGGACTGCTAGCGGTAACAGATAAAGCGACCTGCAAGTCCTCCACCATAAAAGCGAGCTGCCGTTTATCATTATTGAGGCCGGGGGACGCGGGCGCTCCGGTTGTATCAAAATCGATGATAGTCTCTCCAGGGGGAACCCAGAAGGGGGCGATCTCAATTTTTCGATGAGCGTATAATCTGCGAGATGACCAGAGCGAGCGACCCAGCATGCTTATTTTAAAATCCCGTGGAGTGAGGCTTCTCGACATAAAAGAAAGCCTCACCTCCATCGCTTGAGCAGAGGAATTGGTAATAGTCATCGTCGCATGCTGTGCTGTGGCCCAGCGCCACTTATGCTGACGGGTTTGCTCGGCATCACCCCAGCCACTAGTAAAACTCAACTTCACCGCTTGGACCGCCGCATCTGTACCCACGCTACGATATTCTGCCGGCGGCTCTGCAGTTATAATTACCAAATCACGCAGGCCAAATTGATAGACCCCATAAGGCACAAAACAATTACCAAGGAGGAACCAAACCAACCAAGAGCGGCGCGGCCTGAGGGCTAGCATTAAATTAAAAGCCAAGGTAATCGCGAGCGCATGCCGGGTGACCGTAAAATGGTCCTCCCACGCAAAATAATTAATGCACAGAAAATAGGGGACAAAAATCGCCCCCACTCGCCAGATTCGATTGTTCCACTCACGATGCGTCAGCAGATAAATACACTGCGTTAGCGTCGCTACAATCGTGAGCAAAGCGTGCAGTGCATAATTAGTATAAAACTCGGTATACCATTCGCGCCAAATAATTTCTCCGCTAATGGCCTGAACACTAATCTCCCCCAGCTTCGCCATGATGCCAACGAGCGGCCACGAGAAATTGCCCCCTGCGAGCGTATTGTCGACCGGCGGGAAACGCATGGTCACATACACAAACCACAACGCGCAAGGCAGCCCCGCGATCAAAGCGAGCAGGATATTGCGTTTCGCGGTAGCTAACCACGGCGATCGGTAATCCCAAAGACCAAGTAACCCGATAATATTAGGCTCCCGGGCCAAGGCCGCCAAAGCGAGCACCCCGGCACCGCTCACTCCCTCGAGCATGAGACCCGCCGTCATCAGTACGAAGCCTGGAAAATCGGCCAGCGAGCCTTGCATCGATTCAATGATACCGCAGGTCATTAATAACGACGCCCACCCCGCTAAACCGCGCCAACCGTAAGGGCGAAAAAGACGGCCAAGCAAAAAGGCATAGCCAATCCAAAAAATTAGATTCAAGGCGGTATAGACATTAAGAATCCAAAAGGGTCGGCCTAAACCACCTACCCAAGCCAACCACGGCAGCAAAATCCGTCGTGCTCGGTAGGGTGGATTATCGAGAGCGGTAGCCATTTGCGGGTCACGCAGCAGCGGATCAAGCGCGAGCTCCGCATAAAACTGACCGTCAAAACCCCACTGACTGGACGGGTCGATATATTTAGGCGTCGTCCGGTAAATAGCTAAGCCCCGATCATTAAATTCCCAACCGACTTGCAGCAGCTTAGTAATGCCAAAAGCGGAAGAATAATTCCGCTGATATGCGCTGAAGATTAAAAAAAACGCGACGACCCCGAGCAAAATAAAGACCCAGCGGATGGGCTGAGCAAAGAATTGTTTGAGCGAGGACAAAATAAAACGGGATTAAATTATACAGACAGTGAGGCAGGAATTAAAATCAAGGCCGCGCAAAAAAATCGCCACCGGCGCGCAGTTACGTGATTTCATAGCGATGATATCAAGGCTCTTTACCCATTAAAGTTGCCTTTAAATCACCCAACTTAAAAGCGAGCAGGCGAGGGTCTGAACCTACGATCGCGCTGGGAATATCGGTAATAAACTCAAATTGGTTATTGCCGCTGGTTAATACGAGATTCGTTAAATTGGCCGATGCCGTACCTTGATCCTCTAGCACGGCATGCCAGATTTCATTGCCCTTAAAACGCACCCCGACTCGACGCGCGCCCACTGCTGAAATGTTAAAAGCAATCTGCACGCGAAGAGATTGCGCATGGGGATTACGGATCACAAATTTGTTATTCCCCGGAGACCACATCCAGTAGCGAGCCCCATCATGCTCAATTGCATACCATGCTGCCGGAAAATCGATGGTGGCAATTTGACCCGCCGAATTTTGCAGCAGGGCCGAGTCGCCCTTCAATTCATAACCTTCATTAGCGATGGGGTCCAACGTGATGTAGCCCGTGAGTAAAGTGAGATTGCCGAGCAGTAATACCGGCACCCACCAGCGGCCCGACGGCACGAGTACATTAAAAGCAAATTGCATCGGGAGCAGCACCCGCGAAGCCGCACTCGGCTCCCCCTCCCACACCGCTTCACCAAGAAACATAAAAAGGACCACAAAGGTTGCCCCGACACGCCACCACGCCTGCTGCCACTGCGGCCGGAGCACCAGATAGATAAATTGCACCGCCACGGCTATCAACATGCTGAGATTAGCCAAGGGATGCAGATATTTAAGCGTAGTCCTAGGCAGAGCGGCGATGGTCTCCTGCCACTTGTGTCCATACGCGGAGAATGGCAGGGTAAAATTACGAGCCCCCACTGCCAGCACGGGGCCAAAGTGCACTTAAAGATAGGCGACCCATAATAATAGTGGAGCCGCAGTCAGACTACCCCGCAAAATCACCGCGCCCCACCCTTTCCACCCGAGTGGCTTCGCCGGCAATAAGGCGGACGACCCCAGAAGATTGGTTTCTTTGCCCAAACCACTCAGCGCAAATATGATTGCGGCCAACCAAGGCCGATTTTTTTC
>CAIOCT010000005.1 GCA_903856725.1 uncultured Verrucomicrobiota bacterium | reverse complement strand
CTGATTCAGGATGTGCGCACCGGACCTTCCTGGGATACATACTGGATGTGGCTGCCAACGCACCGACTCGGCACGGCTGATCCAGCTCATGATCTGCGCCGCGCGGAGGCGGTGATCGCGCGCTTGGCAGCGATGAAAACCGACGCGTCCTTCGTACCAAAATTCCCGCTGCCGTTTCCGCCCGAGACGTTTGTCGAGCTGACCCTCCCGCACCTACGTCAGATCCGCGCGTTTGCGGATTTTCGCATCAAATTTTCTGAGCTAGAAGCCGCAGCGCAAACCGGCTTGGGGCCGACCGAGCTGACCCGCCGCGCCAATGCTATTTGGGATCCGATCCGCGATTACTCTACCTGGATCGGGGTGTTCGGTCCGCCGGAGGCGATAACTCAGGAGGCCATGCTCACAAAATTTGCTCATAATCATGGCATAGTGATAACGCCGCCAGCCTGGCTGCGGTGGCGCGATGCGAACCGTCAGCTGCAATCGCTGCAGAATCGTCAGCGCACCCTCGCGATACCATTACAGGTCAAGCCGGACGCCACCCAGCTGACCCGAGAATTTTTTTGGTCGGCAGAAAAAGGAAAAGATCGGTTTCAGCTGTTGATTGACCAGGGGCTGGTTGAAGCAACCGGCGACGGCACGTACCGGCTAGCGAACTGGGAAGAATATCGCCAGCGTTGACGGGCGACAACACCCCGCGACCTCCCCGCTGTCTGCGTCTCCGCTTTCCGCCCCTCGTTCCCGCTAACCGTCTCTGACCGAAGCTGGTCGCACCTGCCCTCAACTGGTACTTGGGGTGGAGTCAATTTTGTCGTCTCAACGCCAAATATTCATTTATAGCTCTCGTAGCATTCGTTGTAATTTCTAGCACAACGATTGTTTTTTATTACCACCCCAAGGGAGATTTATATGTTAACGCTCAAAGTACTCCCCGGAACCTATGTGGTGTGGCAATTACCCAGTAATGCTCCCACCCCGACCATCAACGCGAGTACTTTGACCGTCGTGATTCGCACCGCCGATGAATTATCAGGAGTATGTGAAGCATCCCATGCGCCAGCAGGGGCAGTGATTAATGACGGCTGGCGTTGTCTGCAATTTGTCGGGCCCTTTGATTTGTCATTGCCCGGCATCATGGCGCAAGTGGCGACCCCACTGGCACAGGCTGGTGTGCCTATTTTCACCTTAGCGACCTACAACACCGACTACCTTCTCGTGCCCAGCGCTCGTCTCGCTGATGCCTATAACGCCATCCAGCAGGCAGGGCATGTGATGAGTGATTAGTTCATTATCATGCTATTTGAGATTACCATAATCCAACGATGACAAAATCAGAACAGATGGGCGTGCTATCATGAAAGCTCCAGTACACTCGGCGACGGCCGCCGCTCATCCGGACCAAATCAAGGGACTGCGGACAGGGCTCGAGCGCTAAACCCATCCCCCAGGCCAATCCAGTTTTCTATCAGCAATCGCCATCGCGGCTAAAGAGATCCCACCGATAATCCCCAGAAATTTACCCATGAAAGTCATCAAGGAAGGCGGCCATCGCCTGTTTGAAAACGATCCCGAAACCGCGCAGTACGTTTCCGAACTGCTGACGCGCCTGCGTCGCGACGGCATGGACGCCGTGCGCGCATTGAGCGGCCAGTTTGACGACTGGTCTCCGAAAAATTTCGAACTGTCCGAATCGCAGATTGCGGAGGCGATTGCACAGTGTCCGCCCCAACTGCGGCAGGACACGGCATTCTGCCAGGGCAACGTGCGGCGATTTGCACAGGAGCAGCTTAAGATGTTTCGTCCGATGGAGATTGAGGGTCCCCCAGGCGTCTGGCTCGGCCACAAGCACATTCCGATTTCCTCGGTGGGCAGTTATGTGCCGGGCGGACGTTATCCCATGTTTGGCTCGGCACAAATGAGTATCATCCCGGCGAAAGTGGCTGGGGTGCAGACGGTCGTGGGCTGCACGCCTCCCGTGAAGGGTTCAGGCTACTTCCCGGCCACGATCAATGCCATGAAGCAGGCGGGCGCAGACCGCATCTTCGTTCTAGGCGGGGTGCCGGCGATGGCGCTCATGGCCTTCGGCATGGGCGAGGTTGTGCCGGTCGACATCCTTTGTGGGGCGGGCAACAAATTTGTCGCGGAGGCCAAGCGCCAGCTCTTCGGCCAGTGCGGCATCGACCTGCTAGCCGGCCCGACCGAGATCGCGATCATCGCCGATGATTCCGCCGATCCGTCACTCGTCGCCTGCGACTTGCTGGGCCAGGCAGAGCACGATCCCGCGAGCGGTCAGCTCTGCGTTTGCTTGAGCGAGAAATTTGCCCATGAGGTGCTCGCTGAGGTGAAGCGCCAATTGCCGTTACTGCCAACCCGGGAAATCGCCGGGCAATCGTGGGCGTCGCATAGCAAAGTCTACGTCGCCGAATCGCAAGAGGAAGCGGTCGCACTGAGCGACGATTACGCGCCAGAGCACCTCGAGCTGCATGTGGCCGATCCAGCCTTTTATTTCGACCGGCTTAAAAACTACGGCTCGTTGTTCGTCGGTGAGGAAACGACCGTGGCCTACGGCGACAAGAGTATCGGCACGAATCATATTCTACCGACGAGCCGCTCCGCCCGCTACACCGGCGGCGTCTGGGTCGGCAAGTTCCTGAAGACCGTCACGTATCAACGCATGACCCCGGCAGCCAGTCTCCAGATCGGCGAGATCACGGCTCGCCAGTGCGACGTCGAGCGCATGGCCGCGCACGCCGTGACCGCGCGGGTTCGCGTCGCGCGCTACCAGCCTAAGACCACCGTTCAATAGGCATCCGCTTCCGGCCGCAGTCGGCGTTCTCTCCGGGGATCGATTTCTTCCAGCTCAGGTTCTGGGATGCTGGTGAAGGCGATGCGCATGGGCGCTGCAGTTTGGACTCCATGGGCGCCGCCGAAATAAACTGAGCCGTGCCCAAAGGTTTGGTTCAAGGTGTCCATTGCCTGATGCAATTGGGCCCGGGCCGTATCGCGGGCTTGATGGAAAAGATCCGGGGTGTGTGCGCTCCATGGCAATAGACGCGTGAGGACTAGACCGACGCGGAAAGGCGCACGGGCTCTCAGCGCGACTGGGCGGCGGTCCCAGAGTTGGTTGAGCGCCTGTGTTAGTTGAAGCGTATCCTGCGTTTCTGTGCAGCGCAGCTCATCACTCCAGCTAACCTCATCATAATAATCGAGGCTTAGGCTTAACGCGCCGGCGTAGTGTCCGCTTTGGCGCAGACGCATCGCCGCTTTTTGCAACAATCGGTGCAGCACGGCATGCGCTTGAGGAACGGTGCGCAATGCGGGGGGGAGGATATGCGAGTGGCCGATGGTTTGTTTTTTTGGCGGCGCCATTGGAATAGCGGCACCGTGAAGGCGTGCGTGGAAGCGCTCACCTTCGACACCGCCCCAGATGCCGCGCAGCAGGGCGGGCGAGGCGGCGCACAATTTTTCGGTCGTATCGATGCCGTGGGCGCGGAGTCGCGCTTCCATGGCTTGGCCAACGCCAAGAAAATCCTGCAGCTTTAGACCGAGCAATTTTTGCGGCAGATCGTCGTCGTCGATGACGACTAAGCCATCCGGTTTTTGCAAATCAGTCGCGAGCTTGGCTAACAGCCAATTTGGCGCGATGCCAATGGAACTGGTGAGGCACGGGCCAATTTGCTGGCCAATTCGAGTTTTAATTTCTCGGGCTACCGCTAGGGCTTTTTCACGTGGAGCAAAAGTGGCTGTGAGATCGCACTCCACTTCATCAATCGAGCGAACGCTCGTAATATGAATGCACGATTCGATGATCGCACGTAGTTGGCGCGAATAATCAATATAGAGTCTGGGGCGTTGCGCGATGAGGCGAATCTCGGGGCACAATTGGCGGGCTTCGGCGATGCTGGTACCTGTTCGCACGCCGCGGGCCTTGGCGAGATAGCTAGCGGCAATGCAGGAAGTGCTCTCCGCTAGCACGGGGACGATGGCGACAGGGTGCCCTCTTAATTCTGGACGTTCTTGCTGTTCGCACGAGGCGAAGAAGGCATTGAAATCGACGGCGAGACTGCGGAGGGGCATGCGCGCAAAGTTTGGTCCAGCCCTCGTCCCGTCAAAAAAAGAAAAGATCAATTTCCTTTCTCTGCGCAGCTGAGGCGCTTGCCTATTAAATTATTTTTCCGCCAACAATTTGACTCGGCGATGTCAGCTACTTAGACGCCCGCGGCCAACCCTGGTTCTGCGGCCGCTTCAGACTGAAGCTGGTCGCGCCTGATTTATTTCTTCATCACTGAGGAATTCTTTTCGGCGGTGACAAATTTATCTGGGTCGATTTTTTTATAATAATCGGGCGCCCTCAGATGGTATCTCGTGACCAATAGTTGTGACGCCTTGCGCTCAACCTTGATGCCCCACCCATGGATTCGATAATAATTCTCGATACGAAGCCGCTCGCTGTCGGATAGTTGCCCCCATCCGTTCGCAATTTCATAGGGCAAATCAGGCGCCTCCTTGCGCATCACATTGGCCGTAGAATTAATCCATGGCCAATTTAACTGCTCGATAGAAATTAGGCTTCCCGTTGAAACGCTTACCCCTGGTTTTGCAACCGCTAGCGAGATGAGCTTCTCATCGTTATTCGGTGTTACAATTATTATGCGGTCAGCTTTGATTTCTTTAATGAGATTGCGCTCGAAAGATTGACCAACTTTTAACCACCCCGATCGGTTATGGGCGCTACTAAT
>CAIOCT010000004.1 GCA_903856725.1 uncultured Verrucomicrobiota bacterium | reverse complement strand
TCCCCCCATGGCGGGCGGGGTAAAGGTTTCCAAGGCATTAGCCCCCAGGTCGACCAACCGCTCGAGGATCGGCATCATCCCACCGCAGGTATGGTAAGCCACTCGTTGCCCCGCCGCGCGCGCATGAGCAATGACAGCCCGGTCATAGGGCGCGACAAATTCATCAAATAATTTAGGCGAGATCACTGTGGAGGAAGCATCGCCACCCCCGTGTTCCAACAGATCATAGCGCGCCCCCCGCATTGAATCCGCATAGCGCACTTTGCGATCACGCAAGATGGCGAGAAAAGCGTGCACCCACGCGGGATCGTCGTAGGTCGCCAAAATCATATTTTCCACGCCGTAGAGTACGCAGGCATCCTGCCAACAACCCGGTTGGCCATAGAGATCAAAACCATTGATATGGCCGCGGATCAGCGCCGTCTCGCCCCGCTCGTCTACGCAACGGTTGATCGCCGCGACATCACACACGGGTTGCGGGGCGAATTCGCCGATGAGTTCAATGTCAGATTTTTCCTTTAGAAGATGCTCCGATACCCACGAAGTGAAGGCATTGCTCTGTAATTCCATGGTGAGCGTCCCCCGCGGCGTCACGATTTCATGACGAATTGTGGCAAATGCTCGGCCCGTAATTTCTCGATGGGTAAAACGCCAAGTGGGACTAGTAAGCCGGCGAGCTTCCAGAAAGCCGGGCACGTGACCGGGCTCAAACTCGGCGCCGGAACTGAGCATGGGTTGGTGCGCTACCTTCCAACAAATAGGATCCAACCCGAAGGTCGCAAAAAAATCGGCCTCCGTTTGATCCGGGAAATTTTTATCAAGATACGAACGCATCAGATGATGCGTCGTGACCGGCAAGCGATCCAGCGGCTGGCGATCGAGCGCCGCGACGAGTCGTTGTTTAGGCGTGAGTGGTGACATGACAAAAAATGCGCAGTAATGACTGGTGCGGAGTATTGATTTTAGCGCCTGCCCCGCGCATCACCCTACGATGACATCGATCGAACGAGTACAGCGGCTCATTCGCGGCGAGGTGGTTGACCGCCTGCCCGTTCAACCTATGGCAATGATGTTCGCCGCCAAAAATGCGGGCATGTCCTTTTTGGATTACACCAAGCATGGCCACAACATGGCGGAGGCACAGTTGAAACTGGTCGCTGATTACGGCTTGGATTGCCTGCTGACCTGCTCCGATCCCGCCCGCGAGGTGATTGATATTGCAGGCGAAGGGAGCGTGGACTGGTTCATCGACCAAGGTCCGGCCATTAATGAAGAACGCGCGGCCTTGAGTGATAAAAATCGACTCGCTACGTTTAAACTTCCCGATCCGCTCGGCGGCGGACGCATGCATGATCGGGTTAATTCGATTGAAATCATGCGGCGTTGCGCTGGTGCCGGCATGTCTATCGTGGGCTGGATCGAAGGCCCCCTCGCGCTGGCGGCTGAGCTGCGCGGTGTGAACACCATCATGCTGGATTTTATTGACGACCCCGCTTTTGCCCATGACCTGCTGGCTTTTTGTGCCGATGTCGCCTTGGCCTATGCGCCGGCGCAAATTGCAGCGGGGGCTGATACCATCGGCATGAGTGATGCGGCGGCGAGCTTGATCGGCCCCCAGCTGTACGCAGAATTTGTCTGGCCCGAACAACGCCGCGTGGTCACGACGTTGCAGAGGCGCTATCCGACAGTTTTGCGCCGCCTGCATATGTGCGGTCGAACCGATGCGCTGTTTCCAAAAATGGCGGATTTGCCGGTGGATATTTACGAAATTGATTTTCCCGCAAATTTGACCCTGGCCCGCCAGCAACTCGGCGCCCGTCGCGTCTTGGCTGGCAATGTTTCTACGATCACCGACTTGATGCAAGGCACCCCCGAAATGGTCTACGCGGCGTGTCAGCGGTGCCACCGCATTTCCGGCCGCGATTTCATTGTGGGAGCGGGCTGCGAACTCTCCCCGCTCACTCCGCCAGAAAATCTGCGGGCGATGGTGGCCTATGCTCGCGAGCACCAGCCGGGCGATTTTGGACCGTTGGAAAGTTAAGGCCATTGGCGTCGCGGCGTTCATGGCAGCGCTAATTGATCGATATAGGTATCTTCAAAGCCGGGCTGCAAATTGAGCTCGATCGTCTCCAGCCGCGCGCAGGCGGTCTGCATTTCTGCGAGAAAGCTGCGATCGTGTAATGCGAGGTAAGCGCCGCCAAGCGACGTGTTGCCCACAATCTGAATTTGCGCTGGTTTAAAACCCGGAAGCAAACCGCTGCCGATCGCATGCTCGAGTGACAAATGCATCCCAAAGCCCCCCGCCAGATACACTGTTTTTACATCTGCGGGAGCGGTTGCCAGTAAACCCAGCAGCGTCTTGATGCCCGCCGCAATTGCCGCTTTCGCTTGGAGCAAGCGCGCCACATCAACTTCAGAAATCCAGAGCGGACCCGAAGCCCCGCTCGCGGTGAGCTGCAACTTGCGGCCATACTCATCTTGCTGAATCGCGGCACCCGCCTCCTGCACAAAATCGTCGGCAAAACGTCCACTGCTTTGCAAAATTCCGCAGCGCCGACCTTCCCACAAAAAATCGATATAGGCCGAGCCACAAATCCCTATCGGGTGCGCCGCCCCACCAATCACCCCGAGTTCCGCCTGCCACGGCGCTCGCTGCAGCGCGATCCGTTCCACGGCACCCTGCACCCCGCGAGTCCCACTCGTCAACCCACCGCCCTCAAAAGCCGGACCCGCCGCGGTAGCACAACCGACCAGACGCTCACCGACCTTCGCAATTATTTCACCGTTAGTCCCCACGTCGACGAGTAACACAGGCCCTTCCTCATAGAGCATACCCGTGGCGACGAGACCCGCAGCTAAATCAGCGCCAACATAAGCCGCGGGACTGGGGAGCAAATGGACCTGCGCGCCCGTACCACCAAAATCAAGTCCGAGCTCGCTCGGCGCATAAGTGCGATGCTCGAGGAACACAGGCGCAAAGGGATGCACGCCTAAGGGACTCGGATCCACCCCCGCGAGCAAATGCTGCATGGTAGTATTACCTGCTATCGTCATGACGCCCACGGCGGCCAACGGGAGACCCGCTTGCGCGCAGGCCTGCTCGAGCAGGGGCTGGATTGTTTCTTGAGTGATCGCTAGCTGCAGCTCACGCACCCCGGCGTTGTTTTGATAACAATGCTGAATCCGTGTGATCACATCTTCGCCAATCCTAATTTGAGCGTTAAAACTAGAAGACTCCGCCTTAATTTTCCCCGTGCGGAGCTCGACGAGTAAAAGTGCCACCGTCGTCGTGCCCAAATCAACCGCCGCCCCATAGCTAACCGTAGGATCAAGGGGATCGCTTGCGGAGGAGACATTTAGCTTAAAAGAGGCCACCACCGCGGGGGCATGTTTCAGCAACGAGCGAGCCGGCACCCGACATGACGCCGCCGTTCCTGGAGCTAGCCGCCACTGACATGACCGCAAGCGAGTCCCCAGTGCGGGGACGCTGATGCTCTCATGGTCATGCGCACGCACCGCACCACCCTGCCATTCAACTTCACACCCCCCGCACAAACCGCGACCGCCGCACCGCGTGTTTAAAGGATGGCCGCGGCGCGAGAGTAATTCCGCTAAGGTGAGCTGCTCATCACCTGGTCCGACCGCAAGATCCGTGGGGCCGTCTGGTAAGATTAATTGGAGCGGAGCAGCCATCAGGGTGAATCTTCTGGTACGGCGCGGATAATGGTTTCATCAGCGGTCAGGCGAATGACATGCCGCGGGGGCACCACCAGAAAGCGCTGCTCATCCCATTCACCAGCGAGTAAAGCTCGGAGCAAAGCGGGATCCCCTTTTACGTGATCGTAGTCCCACCCTAAACAAGCGGCACAACGTTGCGTGTAAGCCTGATCTTTCTGCGTTTCGCCAATGCCTAAGCCCACATAGGCCGCACGATTATAATTCGCCACCCAGTGCGCCTCCATCTCCATGAGATAATCGACGTCATCTACATCAAATTTTTCAGCGTACTGCGCTCTTAATTTTTCCGTGCGCTCTGGTCCGGGGGGCGTGTGGCTCTTAATCCAGCCAGGACTATACCAATAAGTGCCAGGATGCTCGCGCAGATAAGTCGCGTAGCGCTCTTTGTCGCCGAGGAATAGGGTGACACAGTCATGCGCCCGAGCAATTACCAGCGGACAACGGTCATGCCGAAGATTTTCTACCCCGCGGCTACAGAGTCCATAGACCAGCGCAATCGCGGTAACGAGCGGATCAGCCTCCGCTGCGGTAACCGCTAACTGCAATTCATTTTGGAGCCGTGCCGGTTCATTATGCAAACCTTGCGGCATAAAAATTAACGTCCGGATCTGCGCGAGATCCGCAGCGTAGTGACGCACCTCCGCTTCGAGCACATTGCAGGCGATGACGGCGAGCATGAAAGATATGGTTACGGGTTAAGTGCTAAATTACGTGAGCATCTTTCTATTTAGCAGTATAAAATCATTGTAGCCGAAAATGACAATAAATGCGCAATGTAAGTTCTGGGAATAGTTATGCGTGCCGCGGGAGAATCGCATGGTTCCATTTTACTTTCGTGATCCTGCCTCTAGAAAGTAAGCATGTCTCTCCTCACTGATCTTACCGCCGCCGTGGCCGCTGGGAAGCGGGTCGACACCGTCCGGCTCACTCAAGAACTCCTCACGGCTGGTGCACGGCCTCAGGATATTGTCGAGCAAGGCCTTGTGCCGGGCATGGCGATTGTCGGTGGACAATTTAAGCGCAACGAAATCTTTGTCCCCGAAATGCTAGTCGCAGCCCGGGCGATGAAAGAAGCGCTCAAACTGCTCGAGCCCCTTCTGGCCTCAGCCGGCATCAAACCGAAGTACACGGTAATTATTGGCACGGTACAGGGAGATTTACATGACATCGGGAAAAATCTCATCTCGATGATGTGGCGCGGCGCTGGTTTTGCCGTCGTCGATCTGGGCACCAATGTCAGCCCCGAGCGTTACGTCACCGCGGCCCAGGAGCATAAGGCCCACATTGTCGGACTGTCTGCTCTGCTCACAACCACTATGCCCGCCATGAAAGAAACGGTCCGGCTGCTTAAAGCCGCCGGTCTCCCCAATACCAAAATCATGATCGGTGGTGCGCCGATTACCCAAGCTTTTGCCGATGATATCGGGGCCGATGGTTATGCCGCTGATGCTGGTACCGCCGTTGATATCGCGCGGAAACTGGTAGGCGAAGCTGCTTAAACGCCTTCCTACAAGGGGGGCAATTCTCTCCTCGACGGAATTTTTCCGAATGGCTCCCGCCTATTTCAGCGAACTCGGGTTCTCCTTCCCCCGCTCGTTACTTGCCTTCCAAGCATGACATCTCGCGAAAAAGTTCGCCGAGCCCTCGCCCACCAAAGCGGACCCGTCCCTGTTGATTTCGGAAGCACGGGCCTGACCAGTCTGCATGTGAGCTGCGTCGCCGCGCTTCGGGCGCACTATGGTCTCGACTGCCACCCGGTCAAAGTCGCGGAACCATTTCAAATGCTCGGCGAAGTGGAGGATGATCTCGCTCGGGCCCTCGGCTCGGATTGCGTCGCTGCTAATGGTCGCGGCACCATGTTTGGATTTCCTAACGAAGGCTGGCATGAGTGGCGCACCCCGTGGGGCCAAGTCGTCCTCGTCGCCGATGGCTTCCGTCCGCGCGAGGACGCCTCCGGCGATGTTTATCTTTTCCCTGAGGGGGATACCACTGTGGCTCCCAGCGGTCATTTGCCCGCGGGCGGCTATTTTTTTGACGCCATTGTTCGCCAAGAACCCATCGATGAAGATCACCTGAATGCGGCAGATAATTGTGAAGAATTTAAACTCATTAGCGCCGAGGACGTCGCGCACTGGCGTCGTGAATTCACTCGGATCGGCGGCGAAACTCGCGCCGTAGTTTCAGGCATCAGCGGAACGGGCTTCGGCGATATCGCGCTCGTTCCCGCAGCTTTTTTGAAACACCC
Source organism: uncultured Verrucomicrobiota bacterium (assembly GCA_903856725.1). Classification (GTDB taxonomy): domain Bacteria; phylum Verrucomicrobiota; class Verrucomicrobiia; order Opitutales; family Opitutaceae; genus Lacunisphaera. The sequence continues at coordinate 279 of CAIOCT010000004.1, read as the reverse complement.
AAAAGGAATTCGCGATATCACTGAATGGTACGTCTCGCTCGTCGATCGCCGTGATTATGTTCACCAAATCTTCGCCTACCAATGCGAGATCGCCTTAAAAAATCTTGCGACGTTCGCCGCCTTAGCGGGAGACAGCATAGATGTCCTCATGATCTGCGGCACTGATTTCGGCACCCAGAGCTCGCAATTTTGCTCTCCGGCCACTTTCGATGAACTCTACGCGCCGTATTACCGTCAGGTAAATGATTGGGTGCACCGTCACACTCGCTGGAAAACTTT
>CAIOCT010000003.1 GCA_903856725.1 uncultured Verrucomicrobiota bacterium | reverse complement strand
TCCACCTGCACCGAGTGGTCAACCACGAGATCAACCGGCACGAGTGGTTCAATAATCTTAGGATTCTTGCCCAACTTAGCGACCGCGGAGCGCATCGCCGCCAGATCAACGAGCAACGGCACTCCGGTAAAATCCTGGAGTACAATGCGCGCGACGACGAAGGGAATTTCAGCGGTCCGCGGTTCCGTGGGTTTCCACGCTGCGAGTTCGCGAATATTTGACTCCATGACCCGCTGCCCATCGCAGTTGCGCAACACCGCCTCGAGAACCAGGCGAATGCTCACCGGTAAACGAGCGATCGGAAAACCCGCTTTCTCGAGCGCCGGTAGCGAGTAGAAGCGCTTGCCGCTGGCAAAAGTTTGTAAGGTATTAAACGGATTAGGCAGATTGCTCATGGAAATTGCGGTAGACGGATCAATAAATCTGAAAAAGGGACGAGCCGCTGGCTAGAAAAAACTCAATTATCGCGAGCCAGCTGGCTCATCCATTAAAATTACTTAGCGAGTGCTGCTTTAACGGCGTCAAAATTAGGTAAATCTTTTGGCGTCGCAGTCTGCTCAGCATATTTAACCAACCCATCTTTCCCAATAACGAAGGCCGCACGGGCGGAAGTGTCACCTACTCCAGCGAGCATCGGGAATAACACATCATAGGCTTTCGTAACTGTTTTATTCAGGTCGCTAGCAATCGTGACCGTAATTTTATTAGCTTTGGCCCAAGCTTCTTGGGCAAACGGACTGTCGACGCTGATCGCAATCACTTCTGCCCCTAGGCTGGCATAGGCCGATAAGCCACTGGTGATGTCGCACATTTCTTGGGTGCAGACCCCCGTAAAGGCCAAGGGGAAAAAAAGCAAAACCGTCTGCTTCTGGCCGAAATTCGCGCTGAGCGTGACGTCTTTGAGGCCATCTGCGGCTTTTGACTTAAGGGTGAAATCTGGGGCTTTAGAACCGATAGCAATAGGCATAGAGAAGCGAATGAGTGAATTATGGTTGAACGACGGCTACCCGTCGCGTGAAAGGGAAAGTACTACTACCACCCACCTCTGGCCGGCAACCCATTTTAGGTAGTTATGAAGGTAGTTAATAAAACAAGCAGGTCGCGTATAAGTTCTACTAGTATAACCGCTCAATCCACCGAAGCGCTAACTGCAATAAATCCCCCTTGCCACTCCTACCAACGCCGCCGATAACAGCGATCATTCCATGACGATTTTGGACGAACTCGAATGGCGAGGACTTTACGCCGACTGCACTGATCGCGAAGCTTTAGCTAAGCGCTTAGCCGAAGGCCCCATCACGCTCTACTGCGGTTTTGATCCCACGGCCGATTCACTCCATGTCGGCAACCTCGTGCCCCTCCTTGCGTTGCGTCGCTTCCAGCAGCACGGGCATCATCCCATTGCGCTTGCCGGTGGTGCCACGGGCATGGTCGGCGATCCTTCAGGAAAATCGGATGAGCGCAATCTGCAGACCCCCGCCCAACTTGAGCATAACCTCGGCTGCATTAAGCCACAGCTAGCGCGCTTCTTGGATTTCACCGGCGCAAATAATCCGGCCCGCGTCGTTAATAACTATGACTGGACGGGCCAAGTCACTTTCCTCGAATTTCTTCGCGATATCGGCAAGCACATCACGGTCAATTCCATGATCGCCAAAGATTCCGTCAGGTCACGGATGGAGGATCGGAGCACCGGCATTAGCTTCACTGAATTTAGCTATATGCTGCTGCAGGGATTTGATTTTCAGCATCTCAAAAAAGTTTTTAACTGTGAGCTACAAGTTGGCGCCACGGATCAGTGGGGCAACATAACGGTAGGGACTGAACTGACTCGCAAAAAACTCGGCGCGACCGTCTGGGGCCTCGTGTTCCCCCTGCTGACTAAATCCGATGGCTCCAAATATGGGAAAACGGCCACCGGGACTGTCTGGCTTGATCCCCAAAAAACCAGCCCCTATCGCTTCTACCAGTTTTTCGTCAACACAGACGACGCCGATGTCATTAAGCTGCTAAAAACGCTCACTTTTCTATCGCAGGCTGAAATCACCACGCTCGAGGGGGAACTAAAGGCTAACCCCGGCGGTCGCGTTGCGCAAAAAACCTTAGCGCAAGCGATGACGACGCTCGTGCACGGCGACGACGCTGTTGCCGCGGCGCTCAAGGCGACAGAAATTCTCTTCGGTGGATCGCTCGAGGGGATCAATGCCGCTATTTTTCAAGATATTGTCGGCGAAGTACCCACAAAGGACTTGGCACTAGAGACGCTTGCTGGACCAGGTGCAGCCATGATCGATCTGATCGTCTTGTCGGGCTTGGCCCCTTCCAAAGGTGCTGCCCGCAAGGACCTCGAAGCTGGCGGCATTTATTTAAATAATATTCGGGTCGCTGATCATACCAAGAACGTCACTCCCAGTGATTTGTTATTTGGAAAATATCTCCTGCTACGCAAAGGCAAGAAGAGCTACGTGGTGCTGAGTGTCCGCGGCTAGGCGAGGTCGGTTCGTGTAAATTCACCAGCAGAGCCCAGGCTGCCTCGCCTCCCCCTTTTGGATTAATCAGGGCATCCAACTTCCGCGCAGCCGAGGACAACGCATCCATAACTCCAGGCAACGCCATCAAGCCTGAAACCGGCTCCACTTTGCTAGACCTATGGCCATGCTCTCAATTAGCGGTTCCTGTAAAAGCTACGCCGCCCGCATCATAAATTGACTTGTTCCCAATTCTTAAAAGACGCCTTAAAAAAACATAGCTTCACTCAGCGCCAACTCGGGTGCCAATAAGTGCGCGCCGATCACTTGGGTGGATCGGCCCGCACCAAGATCACCAATAAATTCAGAGCAATTTGCATCCAAATCAGCCGTCCAGCGAAATATTTTTTCAGAGGAGGCGTATGTAAACTCCATTGAAAAGCATCCTGCTCCGACCAATGGTCTCACGGTGAAAACCAGTCCGTCGGCTCCCTTGCTACCCGAGCGCACGAGCCCTTTTTTAACCCAGCTCAACAAGCAATTTGCCTCAGCGGACAGCGTCGCGTGATGACAGATTAAAACTTGTTTTAAACCGCTCATGATTGCCGCAGGCGCGTAACGGCTCAGATATTGACCAAGATTTTGTCGCAGCGGCAATGTACGGGTGTATGCGAGATCTCGAACCGCCGCAATATTTGGCCAAGCAAAATCCAGGGCGTCAGGCGAAACAATAGCGCTGTCAAACATCACACGCTGCGCTCGCGTGAGCAAATAGTGATAATCGCTCAATCGCTTGCTCGAAACGAATCGATGGGCCCAATAATAAAGAGGCAGGTCTGTCGAGAGGCATATCGATACTTGATCCTGCAAATACGCCTTGGCGGCAGGCGGGTAACTCAAGGCGACAAATTCTACGCAGCGCGTATCATCCTTTGATTTTCCAAAAAAACATTCGCCATAAATTTTAGCCCGAAATTTCAAAGGACCGTCAGTCTCCTCAGTGGGGCATAAGATCACGACTCGGCAGGGATAACGCTGCGCCAACCGCTGGGCGACAGCGAACTGCTCCACGGCATCGGCGGGGGGAGTGGCTACCCCCAAATGCAGCACGAGATTAAGCTGCATGGCTTTTTGCTCACTGACGTTGGTATCAGCCCAGAGTCGATCAAATCCCCGGGTAATGGCGCCGACGGGAACCTCCATTCCCGGCAAGGCATTAAAGCAAGCTGGCATCGTGAAAAAATGATAACGAGGGCTGGCGGATATTTAGATTAAATAAAATTCGACAGCTTCACCAAAGCATCAATCAAGTTTATCCTGATTAGCAGCGTGGCGAGCATTCGATCCTGACTCACGGCTCTCTCCATGTATGGCCGTTAGCCTGCAGTAAGGCGGCCGCATTTGCCGGGCCCCATGAACCGGCGGGATAAGTATCAAGACCCACGCGTCCCTGTCCCGCCCAATAATCGAGCAACGGGGTAATCAACTGCCACGAACGCTCAGTTTCATCACCCCGAATGAAGAGAGTTCCATCACCAATCATCGCATCGAGGACAAGACGCTCATAAGCCTCAGGCGTGTTTGATCCGAAAGTAGTGGCGTAGCGAAAATTCATCTTCACCGGTTGCGTGCGCGTTTCCAACCCAGGCACTTTGGCATTTAAAATAAGACTGAGTCCCTCATCCGGTTGGATCTGGAAAGAGAGCGTATTCGGCGCGAGATTGAAGCGCTCTGTTTCAGCAAAAATATTTCCGGAGGCACGTTTGAAGCGAATCGAAATCTCGCTCACCCGCCGCGCCAACCGCTTGCCCGAGCGAAGGTAAAAGGGCACCCCCTGCCAGCGAGCGTTATTAATATTCAGCCGAAGCGCCGCGTAAGTTTCCGTCGCAGAATTAGGTTGGACGGCAGACTCAGCGAGATAGCCCGGCACGGCCTCGCCGGCGATCATTCCTGCTGCATATTGAGCGCGGGCCACATCGCTCGCTGGACCCGCAAGCTGCAAAGGTTGAATCGCTGCGAGCAATTTTACTTTTTCATCACGGATAGATTCTGGATCAAAGGAAACCGGAGGCTCCATCGCCATTAAGGCGAGGAGTTGCAACGTATGATTCTGGATCATATCCCGCAAACACCCACTCTGCTCATAATACCCAGCACGGGAACCAACCCCCACCTCTTCGGCGACGGTGATCTGCACCGAGTCAATATAATGACGATTCCAGAGTGGCTCAAAAATTGAATTAGCGAAGCGCTGCACCAGCAAATCCTGCACAGTTTCCTTACCCAAGTAATGATCAATCCGGAAGACTTGGGATTCAGCAAATACCGTCGTGAGCTCCTGATTAAGCGCCTGGGCACTGGCTAGGTCACGGCCGAAAGGCTTTTCGACAATAACCTTAGACTGTTGCGCCCGCTGCGCGTAGCGAGCTGCCAGCCCACTGGCTCCTAGATTTTTCAGAATTGGCGCAAAAACTGACGGCGGCGTCGAAATATAGAACAGAGACTGCAGGGGCTGACCGACTTCTTTTTCGAGCCCGGCAATACGCTGCGTTAGCCGATCATAAGCTGCGGCCTCATCATAGCCGCCGCTCAAATAGAAAGTTCGGCGAGCTAAGCGGGCCCAAACCTCTGAATTCAGCTCGCGGCGCGAAAATTCCTTAATGGCGTCCACTGCGATTTGCTGAAACTCCGTGTCCGGAATCGGCTTTCGCCCGAACCCAATTAAGTAAAAATCCGCCGGCAACAACCCATCATGCGCGAGATTATAAATTGCGGGGATCAATTTTCGTGCAGTCAAATCCCCCGAGGCTCCAAAAATAACAATGACGGTAGGTGGCGAGCCGCGGTGCTTGCTGAGACCATGCAAAAAAGGATGCCGTGATTCTTCCACCATGCGCACGCAAGGTCATTCTGATGCGAGTCACCCGCAAGGTTTTTCCCGTCGAGCAGGCCGCTATGACAGCCTCTCGTGAGCCCAGCAGAGCAGCGTAACGCTGACCTGAAGTAACCGCACTCTCTGCGTGTTTAAAGCGCCCCTTCGCCGAGCGAAGTACTCTGCCGAGCAATATGATAGCCAGCAGGAAAAAGGGGCGCATTGGGATAATGCATGATCTGCGGGGGTAAACGACCGCTGAGAGTAACCTCTACCACATCAAAGCGAAAGGTTCGTGGCGGGGTGGCGAGCGCCGCGAGATAAGCATGTACGGCGCGCCGAAGTGCCCGCTTTTTACGCTCATCAACCGCATAATAACCTGTAACGAGCGCCCCGACGGCTCGAGCCTTTACTTCGACGAACACCAGGACCTCCCCATCGCGACAGACCAAATCAATCTCATCGCGCAGGTCACGTGGATTTCGCCAATTTTGTACCAAAACCGTAAACCCATGACGGCTTTTTAAAAAATCCGCCGCCGACTGCTCGCCCCTTATTCCATCAGCCGCCCGTGTGGTCAGCGTTTTTGGTCGCCTCAATTTCCCCCATTTTTCTTTGAGCCAGTGCAGCATCGATAAATTCTCCCTCGACCACGCAAAAAATCGCCCATACAAGCAAGAGCGTTTTTAATGAGCAGCGATAATTTATTCGCCGCCGTTTACCCAGCCTACTCCCCTTACCTTATGTCAACCGCTAGCATTCTCACCGGCACGCTCCGGCGGTCTCTCCTCATCAAGGTTATTTCCAAACCCGCCCCCAGCCGAGAAGATGTTAACACCGTTATTGAACTGACCGCGAGTAAAGTGGTGGAATCGCTCCAAGCGCAGTCCATGACGCTCTATCTCGTCGAAAATGGTGAAATCGCTTTCAAGCATGTTTATTATTCGCCTACCCTCTGGGGCAGCGACACCGGTAAAGAAGTTCACTTTCGGGATACCACCAAAAAACTGCTCACCCTTAAATTGCCAGCTGGCACTGGTAACGTCGGCAAAGTTATCACGACGGGTGAACCTCTTTTCTTCAGCGGCAAAGGACCTGATGCGGCGTCTCTAAAAAATCTCAATGTGGGCTTTGAGGTTAACTCAATGCTCACGGTCCCGCTCAAGACCAACATCATCATTGGGGCCATCCAAGTCCTCAACAAAGAGCCAGCCGCCGGCACCGATAGCCAATTTACCGACAAAGACCTCGCCGCGCTTCGCGAGGTAGCAGAATACTCTTCCACGCTCATCCAGCGCATGCTGGATCCAAAGTTCCAGCTAACGCCCGAGGACATGGCAAAGTTTATCGCCAAGTTCACGGAACTGCCTTTGGTGACCACCCCCGATGAAGTCGAAATTGATGAGAAACTCGTCGAAATAACCGGCGATGCTATCATCCGCCGCGAGAGTATCTTCCCCTATAAAAAAACAGGGAGCAACTCCTGCTCAGTCTTGATGACCAACCCGCTGGACTATGCCAAACGAGAGGCATTCTCGATGGCAACGGAACTGAGCATCGATGAAGTGAGCGTCATTCCGGCTAGTCTCCTCGACGTTCTTCTCAAGAAATATTTTAAAGATTCCAGCGTCACCAAAAAAGCTGATGCCACTGAAGTAGATATCGATGAGGTCAAAGATCTCATTGCCGGCGCTTACACAGAAGGTGGCACCGGGGAGGTCAAGGCCGCGGATCTCGAAAGCGAGGATTCTGCGCCAATTATTCAGCTGACCAATCGCATCATCGAGGATGCCTACGTTTCTGGCGCTTCCGACATTCACGTTGAGCCAATGGAGAAGGATCTATTGGTCCGGTACCGGATCGACGGTATGTGTATCGAAAAAATGCGCCTCCCGAAGCAAGTCGCCTTTGCGATGGTCGCTCGCTTGAAAATCATGTGCAACCTGGACATTTCGGAGCGGCGACTCCCCCAGGACGGACGCATTATTTTCAAGAAATTCACCAAAAAGAATATCGACATTGATTTACGCGTCGCCACCGGACCAATGAATCACGGCGAGAAAGTGGTCATGCGTATTCTGGATAAGCAAAAGTCCACCTTGCCACTCACGGCTCTCGGGTTCTCTGACGAAAATCTAGCCAAATACCGCGAGTGTGTCCGTCAGCCTTACGGCATGATTTTGCACTGCGGCCCAACTGGCTCTGGCAAGTCGATGACGCTTTACTCGGCGCTGGGCGAAGTAAATACGCCGGATGTAAATATTCAGACCGCCGAAGACCCCATCGAGTACACGCTCGCCGGCATCAACCAAATGCAGATGAGTCGCCAGATCGGCTTAACCTTTGAGCGCGCCCTGCGCTGCTACCTTCGCATGGACCCCGACATTATCTTGGTCGGTGAAATTCGTGATAAAGAAACCGCCCAAATCGCCTGTGAAGCGGCGCTCACCGGTCACTTACTCGTCTCTACCCTCCACACCAATGATGCACCTTCGACAGTTGCCCGCATGGGGGAAATGGGCATCGAACCTTTTAACATCTCGGCCGCACTCGTCGCCGTGTGCGCCCAGCGCCTCTTGCGCCGGGTCTGCAAAAATTGCAAAGTTAAGTATGTTCCAGAAGGCCGTGAGCTCGCGCTACTCACCAAGGCCCTAGGCGAAACGGGGCCCTTTGAAATTTACAAAGCAGCCCCCGGCGGCTGCCATATTTGTGGCGGTAACGGTTATAAGGGCCGCGTTGGCATTCATGAGCTCATGGTTAATTGCGAAGCCATCGTCGAAGCCATTAATAAAGAAGTCGAAGTCGCCGACCTCAAGCGCGTCTGCATGCAAAATGGCATGAAGACGCTCCACCAAGATTCGATGCTGAAAGTCAAAATGGGGCTCACCACCATGGAAGACGCTCTCAGCAACGTGCCCCCTGATTTAATTAGCTAATGCGAGCGCGGGGCACCCACAGGGGCGCCCCGTCGCAGAGTTAAGCTTGCGTTGGCGCACTAGGCGCAGCGCTGCGCACAGCGTCAGCAATGGTCACCGGCAAAACTTCAGCTTCGCCCTTCGATTGATCAAACTTCATCGAAAGCGTCCTCGAGACGCCCCGCTCTTGCATGGTCACCCCGTAGATCGCATCGGCCGCCGCAATGGTGCTCTTGTTGTGGGTGATAATGATAAATTGGGACTCTTTCACAAACTGCTTCAGCAAGTTCGTGAATCGGTGAATATTTGATTCGTCGAGCGGCGCATCTAACTCGTCGAGTAAGCAGAATGGAGACGGCTTCACCATGTAGAGCGCGAAAAGCAGAGCGACTGCCGTCAGCGTCTTCTGGCCGCCCGATAACAAGGTGATGCCCTTAAGTTTAGTACCAGGGGGCTGCGCCACAATCTCAATGCCACTTTCCAACGGATCTTCTGCTGTCACTAATTCAATTTCCGCGCGCCCGCCACCGAATAAAATCTGAAAAGTATGCGCGAAATTTTTACGGATTTGATCAAAGGTGAGCTTAAATTGCTCCAGGGACGTCTGATTGATATCATCAATAGCCTTCAGCAATTGGGCCTTGGCGCTCGCTAAGTCGTCACTCTGCGTTTTAAGGAATTCATAACGCTGTTTGAGCTCTGCATATTCCTCAATCGCCACCAAATTCACTGCGCCCATGCTCCCTATCCGTTGGCGCAGCGCGTCAACCTCGGCCTTGACCTCCTCCCAGTTGTGCTGATCAAACGCAGCTAAATCAGCATCCGAAGGCTCGCCCTTATTCTCTTTCTTCTTACGTCGCCTAGGTGCAGTCGCTTGGTCAGCGCCTACCTCTGCACTCGCATTGGCCGACTCTTCATCTTCGTCGAGATCGAGTGCCTTGAGACCCTCAGGCTCATCATCAGCGTGCCAAAGCAGCCGCTTCCAGTCCTGACCCGCCACCTCTGTTTGGAACTCACGAGTAACCTCTTCCGTTAGGAATTGGACGCGCGCTCGGGTCTCAGCCACTTTCACTTCATGCTTAGACAATTCTGACTGTGAGGACTCCGCTTCACTGCGAATGGAGGTCATCCCCTGTTCGACGGCCGCAATGGCTTGCTCCACGGTCGAAAGTTCCCCGCGGACTTGCTCCACGGTCGTTTGAGCGACGGCGAGAGTGGTGACGACTTCGCCGGCGCGCCCTTGTTGTAGGGCAGCCTCTTGTTCCAGCTGAGCTACTTGCTCGGTCCAAGTCTCCAGCTCAATTTGCCGTTGCACCAGGAGCTCATCCAATTGGGACCGGCGGCGGCCCATTTCACTCAGGCCACGATCGAGAACTTCGACCTTTTGCCGGCGCTCGGCGAGTTCCAGGCGGGCGGCCGCTAAAATCTCCTTCTTCTCATCACGGGCGATCCGCTTCTCGGCGATACCAGATTCTGTCGTGTTAATTTTTTCTTTCTGCGCGGTGACGTTAGCCTCCGCCGCGGTTAGTAAGACTTGGGCTTTGGCCAGACGGCTGAGCGCCTCGTCATGATCGCGCTGATGATTCACTAGCTCATTTTGCAATCGAGTGAGCCGCTGCACTGCATCGTCATGGGCGCGTTGGGCATTTTTCTCTTCCGTAGTGATCGAGGCCGCAATTTGGGAAGCGGCCAGCACATCTTTGCGTTTTTGCTCAAGCAGCGCCTCGGAGTCGACCAGCGCCGTGTTTAGCTGCTCGATGAGCACTCGCTGGTCATCATGCGCTTTGGATTCTGTGACAACCGCCTTGCCCGTTTCGCGCAGATCAACCTCGCGCTGCACTATGCTGTTAGCAGGCTTTTTGTGATAACCGCCAAAAATGAGACCGCGGCGATCCACGAGATCACCTTTAGCCGTGGCGACCATCAGAAAACTAAAAGCGGGGTTAGCTTTCCAGAAATCAAGGAAGACATTGAGGTCATCGGCCAAATAGCAGGAGGAAAGCACCCCCGCGGCCGGATGGGTGGGATCGAGATTAGCAATAGCGTCAGTTGCCGGACGCAGACCGGCGGGCAAGCTTGCCCCTGAAACGCCATTCCCCGCGCCTTGTTCGGCAATTTGCAAACAGACGCTGCCAATTTGATCGCCCTCTAGCCGAGCTAGGATTTTTTGGGCCGTGGCAAGATCAGACACCGCAATCGCCTCAACAGAAGACCCGAGCAATGCCTCCAATGCTTTGGCGTATTCACCGCGCACCTCGAGCCCGGAGGTGATGGGGGTGAATTTTTGCTCACCCAGTTCGGCGACAAATCGGCCTTGAAGCAGAGCTTTAGCACCTTCACCGAAGCCCTCCCATTTTTCCTGCAGCTGTTGCAGTAATTTCAAACGAGCCGTTTTTTGCGCTAAGTTACGATCGATCTCCTGGAGCTTACGTTGTCCTTCGCGAAAGCCTTGAGTCGCAGCGTGGAGGGAGGCTTGGGCGGCTTGAGCCTCGTTACTACTCCGGCTCTGTTCGGCGCGCGCTTCCTCGACCCGTGCTCGCACCTGGGCGAGGGTGTCGGCCGCCAGCACCACAGACGTACGCAACTGTTCGAGCTCGGTCGACAGTTGATCAAATTTATTCTGACTCGTGCGCGCATCGACCTCGAGCCCAGAGCTTTCAGTGCGGTGGCGAGCGACCGCGCTTTCGACCTGCAAGAGGTGGAATTTTTCGGCATTGAGCTGCTGCTCAGCCTTAGTCAATTCGCCTTCAAAGATGGCCAACTCACGGTTGCGATCCTGGAACACGGCATCGGAACTACCGAGCATCGTGAGCTGCATTTGCTTATCTTGCGCGCCCGTGTCGACCTGCGAGGCGAGCTCGCGGAGTTGCATCTCAAGTTCGGCTAAATCATCCTGACTAGAAGTAATTCGTTCCGTTAGACCGGTGCGCTTCACCTGCGCCAAACCAGCGGCATTTTCCGCCTGTTCTTTCTGTGAGCGTAAATCGAACACCGCCTGTTGGGCATCTTGGACTCGCTGATTAAGGGTGCTGCGAGCCGATTTCTTCTCATCAAGCGAGCGCGTGCGTTCTTCTAATGAGGTGCGCCGGGTATCGGCATCACCGCGCAGAGCGGCCACCCGGCCCTCAAGCTCCGCAAGCGCCGCACTGAGCTGATTAAATTGGTGGCTGCTGTGGGCCAACGCTAAGTGGCGCAAGCGAAAGCTAACGCGCTTGAAACGCATCGCCTTGGCTGCTTGCCGTTTCAGGGACCCAATTTGACGGGCGACCTCATTGATCACGTCCGAGACGCGCGCCAGATTTTGCTCCGTCAGCGCCAGTTTGTTCATCGCCTCACGCCGCTGGCTCTTATATTTTGTAATGCCCGCTGCTTCCTCGAACACCACTCGGCGTTCCTCCGGCTTTGATGAAAGAATCTGGTCGATCTGCCCCTGCGCCATAATCGAATAGCTGGTCCGGCCGACGCCGGTATCCATAAACAATTTATTGATGTCCTTTAACCGGCAGGGCTGGCCGTTAAAAAAATACTCTCCCATGCCATCGCGGGCGACGCGGCGCATGATCTCGATTTCATGAAAATCTGAGCCAAGCTGTTTCTCACAGTCCGTCATGACCAAGGCGACCTCGGAGAACTGCGCGGCCTTGCGGGTATCTGCACCTTCGAAAATAACATCCTGCATTTTACCACCACGGAGGGCTTTGGCACTTTGCTCGCCCAACACCCAGCGGATGGCATCAGCAATATTGCTCTTTCCGCAGCCATTAGGCCCGACGATAGCCGTCACGCCGGGCTCAAAACTGAGGGTCGTGTTGTCCGCAAAACTTTTGAAACCGTGGAGTTTTAGCGCCTTAAGATACATTGAATAGTAAAATATTTTCCCGCCGGTAAGAGCGAGTTTGCAGGAGAAATCAGAATGACGTTTAGCCCGCTAAGCACAGATAGGCAGGGGCAAATTGCATGGAGCTCGGAGAACAATAGGCGGGAGAAATAGCTTTCAAATTAAAGGGCAAACTAGAGGGAGCGGTCCCGCGCTCGGCAATGGTAAAACGCTAAAAAATTACCCCCAGAAAACACGAAGTGACAGTTGACTTAATGCCACGGACTTACTTTGGCGAACGACTGGCCGAGGGGCGCGCACCCCATTTCATCATTTATGATCCCAAGGCAACTGAATGACTAGCTTGGGGAATTTCCAGATGCGTACGATTTCAAACATTTTACCAGGATTGCAAATGCCGCGTGGATCGAGCGCCTTTTTAACGGCCCGCATCGCCTTTACCTGCGCTGGGTTGTGCTGCAAGCGAAGGAAGGGCGTCTTCGCGAGGCCGATGCCATGCTCGCCGGAAATGGCTCCCCCCATTGCCACGACCGTCTCCATCAATTTTTGTACCGCCGCCTCAGCGGCGTTGGTCTCTTGCGGATTGGCGCGGTGATACATGATATTAACGTGAAGATTGCCGTCCGCAACGTGACCAAACGTGGGAATGGGTAATCCTGAATCACGCTTCAAGCGGGCGAGAAATTTCGCGAATTTCTCGTAATTGCGCATCGGGATCACGATATCTTCGTTAAGTTTGGCATCACCTAATTCGAACATGGCCCCCGAGCATTTACGGCGGACAGCCCAGAGAGTTTCCACTTCGGCACGACTCTTCGCCTCTTGGTACGCGAGCGCCTGCGTGCGGGCCCAAGCCAACACCTCCCGCCGTAAATCTTTGATCTCACTCACGGACCCAGCGAATTCGAGGAGAATAACCGGCCGGCCCGCTTGCCCTGGAAAAACAGTCTGCCCCGTGGCGCGCTCGGCGCACAGCACGCTTTGGCGATCGAGGAACTCGCAAATGGCCGGCTGGACCCGTGCGCGAAATAATTTGCGCGCAGCTTTCAGTGCGGCCACTTCATCGGTAAAAGCGGTCAATAAGGTCCAGCGTGCCGCCGGCTGTGGAATGAGCTTAAGGACCGCGCCAGTCACCACCCCGAGTAAGCCTTCACTGCCGATCCAAAGGTCGCGCAAATTAAATCCCGCGGCAAATTTTTTTGTCGCGGTCCCCCACTGCACAAATTCTCCCGTCGGCAGGTAACCGCGGAGGGCGATGACAAAATCTCGAGTGACTCCATACTTACCGCCATGCATACCGCCAGCATTGCAGGCAATATTTCCGCCGATGGTGCAATATTCCTTCGACGAGGGATCCGGGGGATAAAACCATCCTTGGGCGGCGGCGGCGCGCTGGATATCAGCGGTAACAGCACCCGCTCCGACGTGGGCCATCCCAGCATCAGCATCGATCACCACTTTGTTTAGTTTCAGCATATCCAGCACCCAACCGCCACGAACGGGAGCGGCCGAGCCCATCAAGGTTGTACCGCGACCGCGCACCGTAACGGGAACGCGATACTTATTCGCTAAAATCAGCACGACCCCGATCTCCGCTTCAACGCGCGGAGTAATGACCGCAACGGGGAGAAATGATATTTTACTACTGTCAAAGGATGCGGCCCAACAGCCTGCGGCCGAAAGATCAACGCGAGCGCCTAGGCGGCGCTTCAGTTGGCGGGTGGCGACAGAGTGCGGAGCAATCATGAGCAATTACTTACCAGAGTTGAGCGCAAACGTGCAAGCATAGCGATGAAAGTCCCCCCACCCTTTGACGACCAGGAGCAATCTCGCTCAATCGCCAGCGGTCACTTTAGGCACGACGAGCGCGAGGAGACGACACCCCTTGAGATCGATTTTTCCTGTGCCGAGCATGGGAATTCTATCGACCCGCCTAATTTGCCGCGGGATCCAGAGGTTGGGGAGTCCCACTGCCAATAATTTAGCCCGCAGTTGCTCAGCGGTAACTTCGCGCGTGGTGAGGAGTACAATCGCCTCGCCCTTGGCTACATCAGGAATGCCAACAATGATCGCCGTCGGCCCTTCAGTTTCCACCCAACCGAATGCTTCAACAATTTGTTGCTCCACGGTTCCATGCGGCACCATTTCACCGCCGATTTTTGAAAAGCGAGAAAGCCGGCCCTCGATAAATAAAAAGCCATCGGCATCAAAACGGCCAAGATCACCGGTAATAAACCAACCATCCTTAAAGGCCGCGGCTGTTTTTTCGCCATCATTCAAGTACCCGGGAAAAACATTGGCGCCGCGCATCCAGACCATCCCCGTTTCACCCATGGGTAATTCCGCACCGGTATCGGGATCGACTATTCGCGCTGTCATGCCAGGCATCAAACGCCCGACGGCGCCCACTTTTTTTCCAATTTGGGGGTTAGCATGAGCTGTTGTGACGGGAGGATGATGCTGATTAATATTAGAGGCTGGCGTGGTTTCGGTCAGACCATAACCCTGCAAAATTTCGATTCCGAAAACCGCTAAAAATCCATCGTAAAGATCCAGCGGCAGTTTCTCTGCCCCAGTAACAACCAAATCCAACGACTGGAGCTCCGCTTTGGTCGCTTTCTTTAATAAGGGCCGAATGAAAGTTGGGGCGCCCAATAAAACGGTGGCTTTTTCTTGTTGGATTGACTCTGCAATTTTACGCGTATCGAGCGGACTAGGCAAGGTGACCACCCGACACCCCCGGAGCATCGGGTACCACAAAGTAACGGTGAAGCCCATGGAATGGAAAATAGGTAAGCAGCCCAGCAAAATGGCGGTGTCAGGGAGAATCGAGAGCGAGGAAATTTGCGCGCAATTTGCCAAGATATTACGATGCGTCAAAACCACCCCTTTCGGTTCTCCAGAGCTGCCGCTGGTAAATAGCAGGGCAGCTTCCGTGCGATCCCCCGTGCGCGGCAGTCCGAGCAAATCAGCAAACCACTGATTCGGCAGCAACCAAGCCGCTGCGAGCCAAGGGAAAATTGCGCGCTTTCCGCCCATGGCGGTGAGTTCAGTTTTGAGGTCGAGCGTATGCGCAGGAAAAGGGAAATCAGGTATCCGCACCCGCAGAGCATCAGCAGTAATCACGGTTTTAATATCCCCGATCCGCAGGCTCGACTCGATGGCCGTCCGACCCGCGGTGAAATTTAAGTTAACGGGGATCTTACCCGCACAGGCAACGGCAAGATTAGCAATGTGGGCGCCTAGCCCAGGAGGGAGCACAATACCGACGCGCTGCTCAGGAATATGACGACGAAGATGACGCGACAGCGCAGCGGCAGCCGCCAGCAGCGCCCCAGCAGTCATCGTGCGGCGGTCAGCAGTGCGATCGATAATTTCTAAATGCCCCGGACGCTTCGCGAGTGAACGAACCACCTCACGAGCAAGATGCCGCCGCAGCATGGGACGTTCCTGGAAGGCTTCTTCAGCTAAATCGAGTAATGCCTTGCGGGCATGAGCGCGATCAGCCTGCGCGGGCGTAAGCGGTTGTCCAAAAACCACACAGACTGCTGTCGGCAGCAGACGGGGTGATTTCCATAAATACCGATTGCCTGCGAAAGAATAAATTGAGCCCCAGAGTCCATCAATGACTGCGGGGACGACCGGCACCTGCGCCAACTCGGCAATGCGCTCAAAACCACGGCTGAGCTCCATTAATTGACCCGTGCGGGAAATGGCCCCTTCCGGAAATACACAGACTAACTCACCCCGCTTGGCTGCCTCCGCGGCCAGCCGAATCCCCTTCATTGGTTTATTAGCATTAACCGGAATAACTCCTGATGCGCGAAAAAGGAAACGCAGTACGGGACTTTTGGAAAAACCCGCAAAGGCGACAAAACGGAGCGGACGCGGCGAAGCGATTTGCAGAACAACCGCGTCGACATACGAAAGATGATTGCAGATGACGAGCGCACCCCCGGCCGGCACTTGTCCGCAGCCCTTGGTTTTAACTTTATAAAATAACGGGCCTATCAATCGCATGGTGGTGCACACCGTCTGATGCGGTAAATGCCACAGTCCATAAGCCACCATCAACAGCGTGAACCCGGTCAGGAAAAAAAATTGGGTCGCCGCCGTCCACCCAAGCAGCGCATCGCTTGCTACCAGCCAGTAAAGCCCACTTACCCCCAAGCCCGTTAAGCTATCCAGCAAACTAACCCCCGCTAAAATGCGCCCGCGGCGATGATGGCCCGCCTGATTTTGAATAAATGCATAGAGCGGTACTAAAAAGAGCCCGGTCGCAAAACCAGCGAGAATAAGCAGAACGGTGAACTGCCCAGTGCCGGGTAACGTAAAGCCTAAGCCGAGCAGAGCCCCAGCGAGCAAACCACCGCCGAGTGGCGCGAGGCCGAGCTCAATGCCGCGCCTTGAAAAAAGTCCGGCAAATAAATTTCCAGCCAACGTGCCCACGCCGAGCATCAGGAGCATGCCGCTTGAAATAGCCCCCGTGCGGGCTCCCCCGCCGCTCATTTCAAACGCAACTTGCGGCAACAGCACTGAAACAAATCCCCCGATACCGTAAAAAAAACAAATCCCCATTGTGGCGCGCCACAACGGACGTTCCCCCCGCACTTCCGCGGCGAGTTGAAAATGTTGAACGAGCAAGCTCCCAGTGAAAGGAGTTTTTGTTTGCGCCGGAGTCGGTTGGGTTAATTGAAAAATAGCCCACGCGAGCCCAGCGAGTACCCAAAGCGTTGTACTCACCAGCAGCGCTGCTCGCCACGGGTCGCCCCCGACACTCAACCAGTGGGAAAACAGCCACCCTCCAGCAAAGGAGCCCACCAGGATAGCGGTAACCGTAAACATCTCCATATAGCCCACATAACGCGACAGCTTCTCCGGCCCGACATACTCAAGAATAATGCCGCGCTTGGCTGGCGCCAGAATCGCCGTCTGCACCGACAACAGAAAAAATGCCCCGAGCACGATCCAGAACAGCTTAAGCCAGAGCGCACCAACCACGAGCCCCATGGCGACCACTTGTAAAACGAGCGCGCCATTAATTACCGCGCGTTTAGAAAAACGATCAGCCAACCAACCACATAACGGGCCGAAGAGAATGTAAGGAGAAATAAGTAAAGCCGCGATCAGCGCGATCAGCGGTTTGGCATCCGTTCCCCCCTGCCGTGCTAATTGCTGCGCGAGCGCAATAAGCATAAATTTTGCCGCACAATCGTTGAAAGTGACTTGAGCTTGCGCGCCAATCAGCGCAGCGAGTGAAACGCGAGGGGATTTCATGCAGGGGAATCGAATTCAAACTCTGCGGGTGAGGCCGTCGTGGGCAAGCCCATCCTTTGGCCGCGGCCCCTTCAGCGCACTGAATCAGCAACCCAACTCCGCAAGTCGCGGGCCAACGAACCAAAGCCCTGCGGAAAATCGTTTTCGAGTCGACGAATATCCCCCTGATGCCGCGAGACCTCTTGCACTGCGCGCTTAATTTCATGAGGCAAAGTCGGTCGTTCGGTACCATAAACCCGCCATTTTAATTCGCTGCGGGTGTAGGGCACCCGGCCGGCGGCCTGACCTTGAGTCCAAGCAGCTTCAGTGATCGATGTATCGCGGCCACACAAATACCAGGCCTCCATGGCCGGGACCGCTAAACCCACCGCCCGCAGCACCCGCTCGCGCCGGAGGTGCAGCCGCGCGGCATTAGCTGGAGTAGTGTGAGGTGCATTCAGCGGAAGATTTTTTAAAGTCCGCCGAAAAACCATACGCAACCGGCAGATGCGACAGCCGGGATGATGATAAGCGGGCGCTTCGTGCTGTGGCGTGTGCACAACTGAATCATCGGAATCTACGACAACAATAAGACCGTCAGCTTCCGTATTAAAATGCAGATGACGCAAAATAGCCGGCAGCACCTGCTCCACGGAGGGCCAGCCCCGGGCCCGCAAGGTGGGCTCTACTCGAGTAAAGGAGGTGCCGAGCACGTAACCAACTAAAACGCTGAGGGCAGCCTCATCGGCCGGTGATTCACTGAGGAAGGCAAGCTTCATGGCCATAGAGTGATCGCTGCTTATTAATCTCCTGGGATACCGCCCAAAATTCCACTGTACCATAAATCGCCGAGATTGGTTTCCTGTATTAATTCAAGAATATCGGGACGTTCGGTTAAGCGCTCAAAGGTCGCCGCGTTTCCTTGTTTGTGAGCCAAAACAATCTCGGAGGGGTGATCTCGAAATAAATCCAGTAAATACGGTGAATGCGTGGTCGCGATTACCTGGACGACTGATCGAGTCGTCTCGGTTGCTACCGGATAGCTCAGTCGATACAGGGCATCGCGTATTTCGCGCAGAAGGCGAGGATGCACACCGCGATCAGCTTCTTCGAGGCAAAGCAGCGTCGGTGGCTGCGGATCATGCGCCAGCGTTAATATCGCCAACAGATAGAGAGTCCCCTGCGATAGATTTGCACCGGTCAAACGTTCAGCACTCTCCCGAAGGGCTACCCTGAGCTCAACCTGCCCCTCACTTACCGCACCAAAATCTAATCCAGAAAATTCCGGCATGATACGGCAAAAATCGGCCACCAAATGGGCAAAGGCCACGGGAGCTTGCTGCGCTCGCTGCGCTAAAACAGCGGCAAGATTACTGGCGTTTACAGCCAATTCATTCCCAGTGGAGCGCAGCGCCGGCGCGCCCATCGCATGATGATCCAGCAAGTACGCCCGAATGCCTTGCAGCTGGGTACGCAATTCGGCCCACTGCCCTTCCCCCGCCAGCCCGAGGGGGTGGTCCACCCGCAGCCGATGACAACTCAGTTCATCGGCGTCACAGCCGAGGGTTACGCGGACGTTTTGAAAGGGGGCATGAAAATGAAATTCAATTTGTGGTCCGTTTAAAAACGCTAGCTTATCAGTTGGCCCATGGGCCACCGCTTGCCCCGCAAGGTGGCGGAGTCGCAGCAGCGCCTCAATCAAGCTCGTCTTACCACTTCCACTGGGACCGATAAAAAGATTAAAGGGCTCCAGGCGAACTGCCGCTGCACGCAGCGCTTTAAAATTCTTAAAATGCACTGCTGAAATCATGAGTAGCAGACTGACATAAGCACAGGCCGACCACAAGCAGTCTCGCGGCTCAATTCGAGATTCACACCGACTGGACGATCACCAAATCATCGAGATGCAGGCTGCAGTAAACTCGCTCACCTTCATGATAGGCTTCGTTCATCGCACTCTCATTGGCCACCAGCGCGTGGAGCCGAGTGCCCTGGTCGGTTATCAACCAAAGTTGATCGGTCGCCCCCTGAAAAATTTCCTCCTGGATACGGGCCTCAAAAATATTTTCAGCATCAATCGGACGTTTTGAGATATGGATTTTTTCCGGTCGAATTGAAACCAAGGCGGTCTGGGTCCCGGCGGGGAGCTCAGCTGAACTAACCGTTAATTCTAAGCCGTCATCAAGGCGCACCCGCGCCGTCGTCCCAGCCCGACTGATCACGGTAACGCTCAGTAGATTGGCCTGACCAATAAAATCTGCCGCAAAAGGCGTCCGTGGTTTATGATAAATCTCACTCGCATTTCCCAGCTGCTCAATTCGGCCATGATTAATAATCGCGATCCGATCGCTCATCGTCAGCGCCTCTTCCTGATCATGAGTCACAAACACAAAAGTAAGCCCGAGCCGGCGCTGGAGATGCTTTAACTCCAGTTGCATGGCTCGGCGCAACTTCGCATCAAGGGCTGAAAGGGGCTCATCTAATAAAAGCACTTGGGGTCGGCAAACGATAGCGCGAGCTAAGGCCACCCGCTGGCGTTGCCCACCCGATAATTGATGGGGAAAACGGTCAGCCATGGGTTCCAGTGAAACCAGGTTAAGCGCTTCACAAATCCGTACGGCGGCTTCTGCTGGGGCCACTTGCTGCATTCGCAAACCAAAGCCGACATTCTCACGCACCGTTAAATGAGGAAACAGGGCATAGCTCTGAAAAACCTGATTCACGCTGCGTCGATACGGCGGCAAATGCGAAACATCTTCACCCGCTAGCAGTATGCTACCCGCGTCGGGAGTTTCAAAACCGGCCAACAAACGCAGCAGAGTCGTTTTACCACAACCCGAGGGCCCGAGTAAGGTGATAAATTCTCCCGCGCGGACCGAAAGCGACACATCATTGACGGCGGTGAAATCACCAAATCGTTTGGTTACACCCCGAATCTCAATCATCGAATCGAGCGGTGCACTCATGATTCCAGCCGCGCGTGGCGGCTTTGTAGAATTCCATACGTGACCGCGAACATGAGCATAAAAACCACCCCCAAGGCCGCGCCAAAAGGCCAATCCCGCGCCTGTAGAAATTGATTCTGAATCACGTTGCCAATCATGGGGACTTTCGCGCCCCCCATCAAGTCAGTGATCGCAAACATGCCAATTGCAGGGACAAAAACCAACAGCGTGCCGGCGGCAATTCCCGGCATAGTGAGCGGAACAATCACCGCGGAGAACGCCCGGAGAGGACCTGCCCCCAGGTCATAGGCTGCCTCAATGAGTGAAGTATCTAATTTCTCGGCACTCCCGTAGATCGGCAAAATCATGAAGGGCAGATAAGCATAAACGAGCCCGATCACGACAGCCGTAGGCGTGTAAAGTAGACTCAACGGTCCCGTCGTCACATGCATCGACTGTAGCAAACCATTGAGCAAACCTTCCTGTTTAAGAATGGTAATCCACGCGTATGTGCGAATCAGAAAACTCGTCCAAAAAGGAACCATCACTAAAAGCAATAAGCGGTTGCGACGCTCCTCCGTAGCGCGAGCAATATAATAGGCGACCGGAAAGCCAACGACCACGCAGATAATCGTTGTCACCCCAGCGTAGCCAACCGAGCGTGCAAAAATCATCAAATAGACGGGGTCGAGCACGCGCTGATAATTTTCCCACGTAAAATTAAAAATCACGCCGCCCACCTCGTCGCGTTCACAAAAGCTGTAAACAAATAATATCGCACTCGGCACGATGACAAATAGCAGCAGCCAAGCCACCATGGGAGTAATGAGCGCCCAAGCACGCCAACCCGGTCGACGACGATCACCGATGGCTAAGGCAGGGGTTATTTGAGTAGCCAGCATGACGCAGGTTTATCGAAGTAAAGCAGACCGGTCACCGCGCCCTGAGCGTCGTGACCAGCCACAACAGACTGAGTGACGCCGCGAGGTTATCACTGAGCACTCTTCAAATCAGTAACAAGTTTATCGATTTCGGCCGCGGCTTTGCCGATATCACGAAAAGTCTCAAGCTTGGCACTAACCGGGTAACTCGCGGGATTTGCCAGTTGCGCGGCGGTCAGTAATTGCCGTGCCGCCAAGTTGGGATTGGTGTAAGGAAATTTATCCGAGATGAGCTTGGAGACATCCGGCCGCAGAATATAATTAATAAGCTGGTGTGCGGCGGCTTTATTTTTGGCCGTGGCCGGAATGCACAGCGTATCAACAAACATGTGGGCGCCATCCGCGGGCAAGACGTACTGGAATTTCTTATTTTCGTTCCAAAGAATAGCAGCTTCCCCACTCCACACGATCCCGATGTCGACATCACCGTTGAGCAAGGCAGTCTTCGGGCTATCGGAATCAAACACCTTCACCAATTTAACCCACGCCGCCACAATGGGTCGCACTTTGGCGAGACTAGCCGCACCGACATCGCTCGAGGTGAGACCGAGCGAATACAGTGCCCATGTTACGAGTTCACGATTATCATTCAGTACAACCAAGCGATCTTTGAATGGGGGCTGAAACACATCACGATAACCCCTAATGGGCATTTTTACTTTATCGGTATTAACGACGATTCCGACTGTGCCGGTCATATAAGGGACCGTAAATTTTCCAGCCGGATCGTGCGGCAGGTTAAGCAAATCCGGCGCGATATTTTTCCGATTCGGCAATAGCGCAAGCTCCAGCGGAGCTAGCATCCCGCGGCGGACCATCACCTCTGCAGTGTAGTCAGAAGGCTGGACCACATCGTAAGCCCCAGCCCCAGCGACGAGCTTCGAAAGCATCTCTTCGTTGGAGGCATAAGATTCAAAATTAACTTTAATGCCGGTTTCTTTAGTAAAGCCATCGAGCACTTCCTGCGGCACGTATTCCGACCAGCCAAAGAGATTAACTTCACCGGCAGCAGGTAATGCGACCGACCCCAAGAGAGCGGTCAGCGTGAGGAGGATAGTTCTGAGCGTTTTCATAATAAAAATTACCGACGACTTAATTTATTGAGATAGTCCGAAAAAAGCACGAATGCCACCGTCGCAACAATAAAGATCGCGGATAGCGCATTGAGCATGGGATTAAGCCCGACGCGGGCCAAACCAAAAACCTGAATAGGCAGCGTTGTCGCCGCCGCGCTCCTGATGAAAAAAGTGACAATGAGTTCATCCATCGAGAGGGTAAAGGCCATCAACGCGCCAGCGATGATCGCTGGACGCAAACAGGGCACAATGACATAACCAAAAGCTTGCAAGGGAGTAGCCCCAAGATCGAGGGCCGCTTCTTCCAAGGCGGGATCCAAGCCTTGCAAGCGGGCTTGCACCGCAACGAGCACGAACGGGAAACAAAAAGTTAC
Organism: uncultured Verrucomicrobiota bacterium; assembly: GCA_903856725.1. GTDB lineage: Bacteria > Verrucomicrobiota > Verrucomicrobiia > Opitutales > Opitutaceae > Lacunisphaera. The sequence goes on along the minus strand of CAIOCT010000003.1, from coordinate 12,100 downwards.
GTGGCCAATGATAACCGTGGTAAAGCCCAACCCCGCACCTACGGTTGCAAAGAGTATCAATAAGCTGATCCCCATCAAAATTTCGGGCATAACCATCGGGATCGCGACTAAGGTCTGAATGCTGCGGGCAAAGCGGAAGCGGTAACGATGCAGGAGCCACGCGCCGACTGTCCCGAAAACCACCGAAATAACGGTGCTCACGCTAGCAATCAGTAAGCTGTTTTTTGCCGCCTGAATGAGCGGCCCATCGGCCCACAGCCGCGCATACCAATGCAAGGTAAAGTTCTCCCAGACAATATTCAGCCGCGAAGAATTAAATGAATAAATCGCGAGTACGGCAATTGGAACATAGAGAAAAACAAAGACGAGCCCTGTCCACGCGCATAAAAACCAATCTAACAATTTTATGCCGGAAGGAATCCGTGAGCGTAAGGGAAGCAACGACATGAGTACAGCAGCCCGCATCTATTGAACGAAGCATGCGGATTGGCAAGAAACGAGTGCCCCACGCTATTTTAATTATCCGTGATCCCCCCTCCCCAACGATAGCCATAAACGCTGATCGACCACTTGCGTAATACGCAGCGCGAGCCAAATCACTCACTCATTTGTCTTCCAGACGGTCCTAAACCCTAAGGACTAGGCGTAAATAAATCCGTAAATTTGCTCGTAGCAAGGCGCGCGAAAAAATTTGAAGCATCAGGCTTAGCTAATGATCCGCTAATCGTAAGCGGATCTCGTAGCGAAGCATAACCCAATTCATCGCGACGGCCATCTAACAACTTGAGTTTGCCAAAAATTTGCTCGGGTTTCCCTCGCCCAGCAATGGTTAGCGTTAGACTGAGCGGCTGGTCGAACCACGATTGTTCAGCGATCGAAGTCACGGTGCCATGACCCACGAGATGGAAATCCGGTGCGCGCAGACTGAAACTCCTGAGCTCCCAATTAAGATCCTCTGCTCGCACCAACTGCAGCCGCAGCTGTTCGAAATTTACTTCACCCAGGCTTTGCGCGAGTTGATCAATAAAATAAGCTGCCCCGACGACTTTTTCGGCTGCTTGAGTAATCTTTTCTGATCCAAAAATTGACCCAAATACCGAAGCCCCGAGTTCAACCGCCTTGGAGCTGAGTGAAAGTTTATTACTCGTGCGCTGGAGGCCGCGAAAAACGCCTTGCTGACTCGACAGCTCCAAGGTGCCGCGCGTGTTTGCCAGAAGTTGCGGCATGGTAATTCCCGCACTTAATAAGTGTCCCTGCACCGTAAATAAACCTTCGACGGTTGGTAATTTTGAGGGCGTCACCGACTGAAATAATTTGCCAACATCAAAAGCTGGCAGAGAAAAGTTGGCCTGAAGCGCATACGGCGTTGGGCCTCCGATAAATTTAATTTCTCCTTGGGCTGTTAAGTTGCTTTTTTCACCCATGGTTGCGCCGATTTTTTCAAGCACTAAGCGCGTCGGCTCCAGCCCAAGCTCGCCGGTTAAACCGGTCATCGTCCAATGAGTCCCGCACGTAACTGTCTTCACATCCCAATTTACGCGACCGTTGTATCGCGACCAAGCTGGCCCTGCTTCAACAGGAATGGGCACGGCCTCAGCTTTGGTCGCACCGAATCTCAGCAGGGGGCCCGTTGCAGCGCTCACCACCCCCAAGATCGCCCGGGCATCAGCATAATCTACTTGTGCGCCGTTCACCCGCCCCGCCACCGTGTATCCACCCAGTCGTGGCTGGAGCTCGAGATTGAAATTTAAATCCGAGCGCTGGCCTGCGCGGTCTAATAACAACGGAGCCTGCACCACGACTTGGCCATTCGGTTGAACGATCATGCGAAAACTTAAGTTGGCAACCGGCAGCGCATCGCTCCCCGCCGCCGCAACAAGTCCATTGCTAGTCAAACGAGCCTCAACCTGCTTGAGTTCACTGCCCGCCATCCGAATTTCGCCGCTGAGCCGCCCTGCCCGCAACGGTGCCGTGCCCCAAAGCGGCTGCGACAAAAGAGCGGGTAGCTCAACAGCCAACGTCAACGATCCTCGTAAACCGACATCAGTCGCCTGAGTTAACTCACCTTGACCAGAGAAAATACTATTCCCAGCTGAGTTCTGAATGAGGATCGACCCAGTCTGGATTTGGAATTTATCTAATCCCGTAAACTCAATTGATGGTTGAGCAGTGAGCTCTAAACCTCGCACCAGTGAACGGCCATTTTTCATCCACGCGAGCTGATGCAAATTTAACGGAGCAGCCGCACGGAGGGTCAGCTGCTCCCCCCGACTTGCTAGCAATAATTTCCCTGCGGAGGTCATTCCGCTCAATTTACCCCCGCAGAAATTTAGAGGCAGATGATCGAGTGGAATCGCCCCCCAGACCAGCTGCACCAAATCGTGCGCATCGATCCTGCCAGCCGCGGCGGGATCTGGTCGGTCAGGTGATATACGGCGGGCAGCAAGATCGAGAGTAAACGGCCGTAAAGAGGACGCGTGACCCAGGAGACTTCCCTCCTCTCTCGTCAACGATAAGTCGAATTGTCGAATGGATATTTTATCGCCAAATTTTGTGGCCTCAAGCTGTCCCGTCGAGCGGATGTGGCCCACCGGCAACCAAGCGGCCAGCAGCTGAGGCCAGTCACCTGTGTAGCTGGCTTTAACGGTAATAGCAGGAACCGGCGTCACCGGAAACGTCACCGTAGCCTGAGCCTTTAGGTGGTCACCCGCCGCAGTTTGCATGGTTAATTCGCTGAGCTGCACGGCTAATTCTTGAGCAGTCAGCAGGGCTTCTGCCTGTAAGCTAACCTCGGCTTGCTCTAACCATGGCTGACCACCGTGCGCGATCGCGAGCGATGCCAAGCGCAAGGGCTGCACGACGCGCAAGCGCAAACGCTGGTGGTCAACCACGGCGGTAAGTCGACCCGTGATTAGCCCACCGGTCAGTTTAAACTGAGGGACGAAAGGACTGAGCCAAGCAATCGGTAGGCCAATAATATTTAAATCAAGCAGGTCACCAGGGTCAGTGGGTCCGACCTGTAGGTGCTGATCCTTAAAATTTAATTGAGCAGCCCGCTTCGCCTGCAGCTCAAGCATCGGTCGCGCGCCGTTGAGACGAATATCAAGCTGGTTTAGGCGGACCATGCCCTCAGCCCCCGTCAGATCAAATTGCGTCACGAGTGAGACGGCCCCCAAGTCACGCCAACCCGAATTGAGCGCTTCGAGCCGATTAACATCTATTTGCAATTTCCCTTGGAGGCTCAGCGCAGTACGGCCCAAGTTAAAAACAAATCGACCATCGCCGTTTGCTGTAAAATCGGGCAATGCCCCACCAAGAAAAAAAGGCTCCACTTGAACTGTCCGGGCCTTGAGCGACCATTGCCCCGCATAGTCTTGGGTACCCAAAGGTAACGCTGCGGATAGAGCCAAAATATTTTCAGGAACCCCACCCACCAAAGTATCCATGCGCAAAGAGTATTTCTCACCTGCGGAAGTCTGACCTAAATCGACCGACAGCTTGAGCTGACTTTTTTCAGAAATGTTTTTACCCAGAGCATCGACTAAAGCTGTGGCGCTGATCTGCGTAAAGTAAGGCCCCGGACCCTGCGTTGCTTGCAGGTTAACTTGCGCGTGCAATCCGCCGACGCGAGCACTGGGGGTAGCATTCTTCAGGACAGCCTTAAGCTGCAAAACCCCTGTAGAACCAGGAGCAAACTGACCGCCACTGAGCTTAAAATCAGCCTCCACGGCGGCCGCGCCTGGCAATAATATCCGCCCCTCAATTACAACCTCATCCAAGATGAATTCTCCCGGAAGACGCCATTGCGCCAGCAAACTGGGAGCCCCGAGTGGCGCGATGACTGCAGCAAAGGAGGTGGAGGGCGCAGCAGGCTGGCGCCCATCAACCAATAAACCGGCTACGAGTAGCTGATGAACTTCGAGGCGGCGACGCCACAAAATATGGCCCAGGGAATAATCCGCCGTAAGTTTATCAAATTTGATCTTCAGTCCAGCGTGCTGCAACGCCACCCCGCGAACGGTAACTTCATGCCAACCGACTGATACAGCCGCCACCTGAAGCTGTAGACCAGGCTGCCGTTCTGCTGCCCGCAGAAGGGCCCACCGCTGCACCCCCGGAAGGAAAGCTAACGTTGCGAGCACCGCGCAAATCAACACGACCATTCCCAATGCAATTAAAAAGAGACGAAAAAATCTCATACATCACCACCCACTCAGCTGAGCGTAAATGAAGTTTTGGGCACGCATGATGGTTACCCAGCAGTTGACGTGAGATCCGGGCCCTTAGGAAGATTTTATCCTAGGTGCTCTGACTATTTGGCCGGAGCGCGCAATTCGCCAGCGGGGCGCATCTCATCGGCAAGGCCCATCGCTTTGCGAGTCGTGGCCACTGCCACATTGTAGCTATAATAGGCCTGCACTTGATTGAGTCGCGCGGTCGTCAAATCAACCTGTGAAGTCAGCACATCAAGTTGCGTAGCGGTACCAGCATTGTAGCGCGCATTGGCGAGGCGCAGCGCCTCAGTCGCTTGCTCAACCACCTTCTTGGAGGCTTCCGCGAGTTCATTCGCTTGCTGGAAAGTCGAAATGGCACGACGCACATCAACATCAACAGACAACTGAGCCTCCTCGACAAAGAGCTTGGCCTGGCTGAGCAGCGAGCGGGCTTGGGCAACGCGCCCAGCAGTCGCGCGGCCATCAAAAACATTCCAGGCCGAGGAAAGCCCAACCGTCCACCCATCACGATCGCCGGGCAAATTATTAGAGCCTGCGGCCTTGCGCCAGTCGTAGGCGCCAAAAAGCGATAGGTTAGGGAGATAACCTGCGCGGCGAGCAATGAGGCCTTCTTCCGCTGCTTGCGCTAATTTCTTTAAACGCAGGAGATCAGGCCGTTGCTCCCGCGCGGCGGCTAATGCCGTGAGCAGATCAAAGCTGGTAGGAGCAAAATCTAAAGTACCGATAAATTCTGGAATCTTAGTGAGATTATTGTCCGCGCTGGTGGTGAAGCCCAAAGTACGACGAAGTTCCTCTATTGCTAACCGGTAGTCGTTGCGCGCTGTGATCAGCGGAGTCTGCGCATTCGCGAGGGCCACCTCAGAACGGAGCACCTCAAAATTAGAAACGGTGCCGGCCTCGTAGCGATTTTTCACGTCTTGCAACTGCCGCTTCAGCAACTCGGTGTTTTGCTCCTGCACTTTGATTCGCTCCCGATTTACGAGCACCGTATAGAAGCGGGTGCGCACCTCGAGCAGGGCATCGTTGATCACGGCCTGCAAGGTAAGCACCGCGGCATCTAAATTCAGCTGCTGACCGCGCACGAGGGCGGTATTGCTCCCGCCGGAATATAAAATCTGTTTCGCGGTGACGCTAAATGACCAGTAACGATCTTCTCCTGTTGGCCCCATCACTATCGCATTGCGCTGGTACCCCCCGCCCGCGGCCAGGGTCGGGATTTGGGTGCTACGAACTTCTAAAACAACTCCGTCTTGTTGACGGATACGTTCTTTAGCCTGACGGATTGAAAAATTATTATCGAGGGCAAAAGCCAGTGCATACGGCAAGTCAAGCGCAGCCGGCACAGCAAATCCCGGGTCAGGCTTACCATCATTAAGCTGAGCGAGCAGCGAAACGCTCGTGAGCGTCAATGTGAGACAAAGCGAGAGGGATGAGAATGAAGCCAATTTCATAAAACTAGGTGGGATAAAAGATGCTTGTAGGTCACTTGGCGAGCACGGGTTGCTGCGGTGAAACGGCTGCCCCGGCCGCGGAGGCGGAATGGTGTTCACGGGCAATCAGCATATAGAAAGCTGGCACGACGTAGAGGGTAAAGATCGTGCCGACGGCCATGCCGACCACCAGAACCCAGCCGATGCTATTGCGCGCGGCCGCGCCAGGTCCCGTGACGAAGATGAGCATAAGATGCCCAAACACCGTCGCTGCTGAGGTCATGAGCACCGGACGCAGTCGGGTGGCGGCCGCCCGGCGAATGGCCACCCGCTTCGCGACTCCTTGCTCTTGCAGGGTGTTCGCAAATTCTACGATCAAAATACCGTTTTTAGCAATCAAGCCCACGAGGGTAATCAGCCCGATCTGCGAATAGATATTGAGCGAAGTTTTAAAAAGAAAGATCGGCACCATCGCCCCCACGATTGCGAGCGGTACGGAACCTAGTAAAATGATAAACGGATCGCGGAAGCTGTTAAATTGCGCCGCGAGCACGAGGAAAATTAATAACAAGGATAACGCCGCGGCTTTCCAGAGCGCCCCACCCTCAACCCGCAATTGCCGCGACTGACCGCCGTAATCAATCGAGTAGCCTGGAGGTAAAATCTCGGCGGCCTTGGCTTCTAATTTTTTTAATGCATTATCGATGCTTGGCCCGACTCCCGTAATCTTCACGGAGTTAAGCTGCTGGAATCGGTTCAAAGTTCGCGGCTGTACGGTGTGCTTTAAGGTCGCAATGGTGGATAAAGGAATCAGCTGGCCGGCGGGGCCTCGCACATTGTAATTCAAAAGCTGGTCAGCATTGAGACGCTGACTCCGTTCGACTTGGGGTATAACCCGGTAGCTGCGGCCGTCATTAACGAAACGATTGACGTAGCCACCACCAAGGAGTGAACCCAGATCACGAGCGACGTCGCTGAGATTAAGCCCCATCGAGGCAACTTTATCTTTATCGATGTCGATTTCGACTTGGGGTAAATCGAATTTAAGATCGCTATCCGCGAAATAAAAAGTCGGCGCCCCGCCCGGTGCGTTGGCGGTGGTGTTCGCGTAGAGCACTAATTGCTGTGCGTACTCGAGCATTTCGCGGTGTCCATCTGTAGAGCGAATCACCAATTCAATTGGAAATTGTCCTCCTGCTGGCAGCGGCTCGGGCGTGGTGACGATGAGCTGAAGACCGGCAATTTTTGCGGCAGGGGCTTGCAGGGACTCTTGGATCTCCACGGCAGTGCGATGGCGCTCGGACCAGGGCTTTAACAATAACCCAGCGAGTCCAAAATTTGCACCCGTGACTTGAAAGGAATTTTCATATTCTGGCAGGGCTGCGTACATTTTCTGTACCTGCGCCGCAAAAAGTGAATTTTGATCAATTGTTGCCGTGGGTGAAGGCTGCAAAATACTAAACACCACTCCTTGATCTTCCTTCGGGGCAAGTTCGCGCTGTGCAAACATAAAGAAAGGCACGATGAGCAACGTCAGCAAGACTGCCGCCGTAATCGTCACGGGCACCCAACCTAAGCTCGCTCCAATAATTTTCTCATAACGGTCCCGGATTCGGTCAAAACCACGATTGATGTGTCCGCTGAGTCCTTGGTCCTCGTGATCATGATCCTTCAGTAAATAAGCACTCATCATCGGAGAAAGGGTGAGCGCCACAAATCCGGAAACAGCCACTGCGCCGGCGAGCGTCATCGCAAACTCACGGAACAACGCGCCCGTGAGCCCACCCTGAAAGGCAATTGGCGCATACACCGCGGCCAGGGTAATCGTCATCGAAATAACGGGCCCAACTAATTCACGGGCGCCTAAAATTGCTGCCTCCACGGGAGTTTGGCCTTCGCGTATATGGCGCTCAATATTTTCTACTACCACGATTGCATCATCCACCACGATACCGACTGCCAGTACGACCGCGAGCAGCGTCAGCAAATTAATGGTGAAACCAAACACCATCATCAGCGCGAGTGCGCCGACCAACGAAAGCGGCATCGCGATAATCGGAATGAGCACCGAACGTAGTGAGCCCATGAAAAGAAAAATAACCACCATGACGATCAGCAGCGTTTCGATCAGCGTGCGCAGAATTTCGGTGAGCGCATCGTTGATGTATTTGGTCCCGTCGTAGGCGAGTTTGAAGTGTAACCCCGCTGGCAACGCGCGTTCAATTTCCGGCATGACGCTCCGTACGCGAGCGATCACCTCAACGGTACTGTCAGTCGGCAAAACCCAAAGGCCCATGAAAGTGGCGGTTTGCCCACCGAATTTCACTTCGGTATTATAATCCTCAGCGCCCAAGACGACATCCGCAATGTCACTAAGCCGAATGATGGAGCCGTTGCGTTGCGCCACGACCAGTTGCTTAAATTCTTCTGCGTTTTTTAGATCGGTATTCGCCACCAAGCTGACGCTGAGCATTGAACCCTTCGTCGCGCCGACTGCCGCGAGCGCATTATTCGCCTGCAGCGCCGCGCGGACATCGGAGGGACTGAGCCCGCGTGCGGCCAATTCTTCGGGCTTCAACCAGATGCGCATGGCAAACACTCGCCCGCCCAAGACATCCGCGCGCTGCACGCCTTTAACTGCAGAGAGCCGCGGCTGCACCATGCGATTTAAATAATCGGTAATTTGATTTTGATCGAGCGTGTCAGAGTAAAAGCTCAAGTAAGCAGAAGCAAATTGGCTATCAGCGGTCTCCACGTTGATGGTCGGCGTCTCAGAACCGGGCGGCAGCTCATTACGAACCTGCTCAATCTTTGAACTGATCTGCGCCAAAGCGGCATTCGTGTCGTAATTGAGACGAAGATAAACCTTGATATTGCTCAGGCCAGCGCTGCTCGATGATTCGATATAGTCGATGCCGTCAGCACTCGATATAACCCGCTCCAACTGCGTCGTAATGTAACCACGAACAGTATCCGCGCTGGCGCCGAAATAGATAGTGGTAACGTTAACGACTGCGCTATCGCTGCGTGGATATTGGCGAGTGTTTAGCTTGGTGTAGGAGACCAAACCGACAATCAGAATGACTAAATTCACCACGAGCGCGATGACTGGCTTGCGGATGAATAGGTCGGTAAAAGAAGATTTCATAGTACGAGCAAAAATAGGAGCAGACTCACTGACACTGAAGAGGTTCGCGTTTGAGCGGTCCCCTGAAGCCAGCACCGCGTTCAGGTATTAGATGGTTTAGGGGTAGCGCTGTCGGAAGGCTGAACCGTATTATTTATTTGGACGGCGGCACCGTTGCGCAGCTTGAAGACTCCAGAGGTGACGACCTGTTCACCCGCTTTAACCCCTTCCTCAATGGCGATCAGGTCACCGCGAGTAGCGCCGAGTTTAACAATTTGCTGACGCACGCCGAGGTACTCTTGGCCGTCTTTATCTTTCATTTTTTCGACAATAAAAACTGAATTACCGTAAGAAGCGTAAGCGATGGCGGTTGCAGGTAAGACAACTTTGGCTGCGGGTACGGGCAGTTCAATGAACACCTGAGCAAACATACCGGCGCGGAGCACCTCGGCAGGATTGGCCAACGTAGCCTGCACGCCCAAATTGCGCGTGGCCGCATCAACCTCTGAATTAATGGCAGAAATTGCACCAGGGAAAGTAACCCCAGGGAAAGCATCGACCGTTACAACCGTTTTTTGGCCGAGCACTAGATTTGGCAATTCTCGCTGTGGCACGCTGAAGTTAACAAAAATTGGATTAAGTTTCTGGAGCGGCATCAAGGCGCGGCCCTTGGCGACATATTGGCCGACGTTAACGAGCCGAATACCAATGCGACCGGCAAAAGGGGCGCGGACATGCTTCTTATCAATGATCGCCTGAAGGGCAGCCACATCGGCGACCGATTGTTTGTAAGCCGCCGCGATGGCATCATATTCAGCCTGCGCCATCGCCTTGCTTCCGAGGAGATCTTGGGCCCGCGACATATTAATTCGCGCCAATTCACCCCGCGCCTGAATGGCATTCAATTGCGCTGATTCGACCGTCGTATCGAGCTCCACCAACAAAGCTCCGGCAGCGACGAGCGTGCCGCTCTCGGCCCCAATTTTAACAATCGTCCCATCCGCATCGGCGCTAACGGTAACCCCTTCTACCGGCGCCAAAGAGCCAATGGCCTGGAGCCGTGGGTACCACGTGACCGCAACAGCGGTGCTGGTCGTGACCGCGCTGACCGGCGCGAGCCGCGGGGTCGAAGATAGTTTTTTGATCTGGGCAACTTTGACGGCACCGAGCGTCGCCACGACCAAAATGAATCCGCCTAGGGCGATCAGGAATTTTTTAAACATAAATAGAAATATCAGAACTGTTTTTTTGACATTAAATTAACCGACTGCGGCCATCGCTGGCACAGTTTTCGCCAAGCCCAATACCGCCGCCTGCTGCTGAATTTTACCGAGTAAACCGACCAACAGCTTACGTTCAGACTCAGTCAATGGACTCATCAACGCCGTGATCGTTTGAAAATGTCCGGGTAAAAAATCCCGCAAAAATCGCTCCCCACCACTCGTTAGTCGCACTGAAGTCATTCGGCGATCATGCGGGTCAGGTTCACGCTTAACAAAACCATCCCGCTCCAAAGTATCCACGAGTCCAGTCATCGTCGCTCGAGTTACCCCAGCCGCATCCGCTAATTCGGCAGGTGTGCGCAGACCCGTGCCGGCTTCACCCGACGAATTCAAAGAGGGCGATTGTGCGCTCCGCCAGAGCAACATTAAGACGCCAAAACGACCTTGGGAAATATGATGCTCAACCATGCTGCGATCCGTAACTGAAAAAACCTCATCCCCCGTTCTAAGAAGATGCAAAAACGCCTCCGCTGCAGTAGGATCTAAATCAGGAAACTCTTTCGCTGCCTTCAAAAGGCAGTCATAGCGCGGAAGATCTCTGATGAGCAGGTACGGCATGAATGAGGCAGCAGACAGTTAGCCTCCTAATGATTTTCGCAAGGAGTCTTTTGTGAAATCCGCGTAACGCAAAGCACAAGAGGTAAACGGCGACTTATGCTGAGACGAAAAGACAAAAAAACACCACGAAGCTACAAAGCGCTCGTGGGAAAAAACCAATGCGGTGCGAGCAGGTGACGACTCTCGCTGATGGCTGGCTTACAAAGCCCGGGCAGCAGCCACGACTGCCTCGGGTGTGATCCCGAGTTCTTTCATCGCAATATTGCCGGGGGCACTAAGACCGAAGCGATCAATACCGATCACGTGGCCGTCGAGCCCGACATATTTATACCAAAGCGCGGTGACGCCTGCTTCGATTGCGACGCGTTTACGACAAGCAGCTGGCAAGATCGACTCGCGATAAGCAGCGGGTTGCTGATCAAAACGCAGAAATGATGGCATCGAAACCACGCGAGTACCCGCACCCAAGCTTTTTGCTGCAGCGACGGCCCATTGGACCTCACTCCCGCTCGCGAGTAAAATGTGCGTTAACGGGGCGGTTTCCTGAATCAAAATATAGCCACCCTTTAACACGCCGGCACGCCGTTCGTGCGGTGAACAATCATTGAGCATCGGCACCGCCTGACGCGTCAGCGACAAGAGCGTCGGCCCGGATGTGCGCTCCAATGCCGCCGCGAAGGCTCCCGCAGTTTCCTCAGGATCAGCCGGGCGAATGACGTCGAGATTGGGGATAACCCGTAAACCCGAAACGGTCTCCACCGGTTGATGAGTAGGACCATCTTCACCCACGCCGATGGAATCGTGCGTGTAGATATAAATCACCGGCAATTTGGCTAGCGCCGCAATGCGCATCGCGGGACGGGAATAGTCAGCGAACACAAGGAACGTCGCGCACGAGGGTCGAAAAATTCCATCATAAGCTACGCCGTTGCTAATCGCGGCCATGCCATGTTCACGAATACCGTAGCGCAAGTTACGACCAGTGCGATTGGTGGCATCAAAATCTTTATCGGCCGAGATATAATTGAGTGTTGAACCATGGAGATCAGCGCTCCCGGAAATCAAGAGGGGCAATTCAGCCGCGAGCGGCTGCAACACATGACTACCCGCAGCGCGAGTGGCGAGTTTAGCGTCGACAGGAAACGAAGGAATCTTGGTTAGCAAGTGCGCGGCGCTCGGGGTATCGCCGGCGTGCTCGAGCCGAGCGGCCTTAGCTGGCTCCGCCGCCTCCCAGGCAGCGTAAAGTTTTTTCCATTTATTATAACCGCGCTTGAGCCGTTTTTTATGTTCAGCGAAATAAACCTGCACAGCGGCACTCACATAAAAATACTGATCCGCCGGCAAGCCGAGTCCCTGCCGCGCCGCCGCCGCAAATTTCGCCCCACCCTCTCCGTGACCTTTTGAGGTCCCCGCAACTTCCGGAATCCCCTGCCCAATCACGGTCTTCGCAATAATCAACTGCGGTTG
>CAIOCT010000002.1 GCA_903856725.1 uncultured Verrucomicrobiota bacterium | reverse complement strand
CTGTACGCGATAACGGGGATAACCGTCTCGGTCCACGTAGTTTGTTAGCGCGCCACCAGGAGTCTTCGTGAAGGTATATTCGCGAGTGTAGGTGAGCGAACTATCAGCCGTGAAGCGGCCCCAATTCGTGGTCTTGATCGTGTAACGCAGAGCGATATCGAGGTAGCGCACACGCTGATAAGCCAAGTTAACCGTGGTATCGCTCAGATAGAGAATCTGGCCAGGAACCACAATCGATTGACCTGGTTGCACCACGACATCTGCACCGGACGAAAGGCGAGCGCCTGGTCCTTTATAGACGGTGATCGCGCTAGCGGTGTTGTTGGTGTAGGTCTGGGTACCGGGAAGGCGCACAATCAAACCAGCGGCATCACCGAATTCATTGCTCCGCAGGAAGCTCGTGCCGGTGGTAGTGATGATATTATTTTGGGCGATTTCGCCAATCGTCGCTTCGATCGACAGACCTTTAAGCGCCTTGTACGGCAATTCCCACACTGCGCCGACTTGGTAGCTCTCGGCAGTCTCGGGCGTCAAATTAGGGTTACCACCAGCCTTCACGAGACGCTGTGTAGCCGTACCGTCAAATGGGTCGCCAGTGAGCGCTTGAGGGCGCGCGTAGTCAGCCAAACCACTGGGTAACGATTCACGAACTCCACCGAACAACTGAGGCAGTGTTGGCGCGCGGAAGGCCTCTGTGTAAGAACCACGAATCAACAGGCTCTTGATTGGCTGATAGCGCAGCCCGTAGTAAGGCTTCACCCCGGAGTTGTAGCCATCGCTGAAGGATTCATACCGAGCGGCTACATTGAGGCTCAGGTCGAAAATATAAGGAATGGTTTTTGCCTTAACGAGCGGTAGGCCAACTTCTGCCGCCACCGACTTGACGTTGCGCAGTGCGCGAGTCGACGAAGCCAATTTTACTTGGCCGATAATATCATCCAAGGTGGTGGAAACCGCGTCGTTTTCTTCGTTAAAATTCTCCGTGCGATATTCGGTGTAGACGGCGCCTCTCAACTCACCCGTGGGGAGATCAAAAAGCGGACCCGACACCTTCGCATCAAAAAGATTTAATTCGGCACTGCCACCCTTCTGCGAGGTGACCTTCATCGAATTAATCGTATCGGAGTTATTCTTGAAATTCGGGCCGCCAAAAATATTGAAGGCGGTAGAATCGGTGCGAGCCAACGCCGCTTTTACCCGGCTCTCGCTGAGCGCATTGGTGGTCGTATCCACGGTCTCATCCCGACCGTAAGTGTAGCCAACGTCCCAATCAAATTTATCCATGATCGTACCCTTAACGCCAGTCAGCATGCTGTAGGTATTAGAGGTGATATCAGCCTTACGCGCGCCGACTTCGGTCGGGCGATAGTTGAACTGCAGATCAACACCGAAGGGGTTGTAGAAATTAGTTTTTGGTACTAAAATCAGGTTATCACCGGCCGTCGAAATAGGCGAAGGCGCCAATTCCGTGTGCGAATGATTGTGCTGATAGTTGAGGCTCATGTAAGCCGTCATCGAATCGGTGATCCGATAATTGAAATCGGTAATCATACCCGTGCGCTGAGTCTCAGGGACCAACCAGACAAAAGGCTGGAAGTTGAATAAATTGGAAACGGCTTGCCCCGCGGTCAGACGCTGAGCCTCGTAGCTCGCAGCCAAGGCCGCATTAAACACACCACCAGAACCCGTGGCCGGAGGAGCCGTGAAGGAAGGGGTAGCTGAAGCCAAAGTGCCAAGGAGAGCTGCGCCGCCAGAAGGAATTACGCCACCGGTACCAGGCAAACGAGTCAGAGAAGTACCAACCGCTACGCCGGGAATGTTGACGCCGTTAACGCCGTTAACCTGACCAGGATTGATCGTAACGCGGGCTTGATTGCCTGTACCAGAGCGCAGGTCGTAAGAGGCCGCTCCGTTAGCAATATAGGCATCACCGCGAGCCAAATAGCGAGCCGAGAGGTCGGCATTATTTGAAAAGTCGCGATCATTAGCGGTCAAGGCGCCGCGCTCAAAGTAGGTCAAGCCCACATTGATGCTGGCTTTGCCGTTAGCAGCGCCACCGAGAATTGAAATGCTCTTCTCGTTGGTGTCTTTATCAAAAGTGTTACCATAGGTAGCACTCACCTCGAAACCATTGTAATCTTTGCGCGTGATGATGTTCACGACGCCGGCGGTGGCATCAGCACCATACACAGCGGAAGCGCCATCCTTCAAAATTTCGATGCGCTCGATCATCGCCACAGGGAAACGATTGAGGTCCACGAAAGTCGTCCCACCGCTGTTGGAGCCGGTCAGCACTTGCCGACGGCCATTCACGATGACGAGGGTGTTGTTAGCCCCAAGATCGCGAAGATTCAAAGCAGTAGAACCACGAACGGCAGCGGTGGTGCCGCCTTCATTGATACCGATGGAGCCAGCTTCCGGCAATTCGCGCAAAAGCTCGGTCAAATTACTGCGGCCGGCAGCTTCGATATCAGCGCGACCGATAATACGAACTGGGGATGGCCCCTCGAATTCAGCGCGTTTGATACGTGAGCCGGTAACTTCGTATTTCTCGAGTTTAACCGTCTCTTCTTTCTTTTCTTCATCTTTCGGAGCGGCAGGTTGAGCCACGAGAGCGGAAACCATGCTGGCACTGGCAAGCAGCGCGAGAAGGGTCCGCAAATTCCACAAGGAGCGTACGTTCATAGTGTTTCTGTTTATACTACTGTTAGGTGTTAGGCATCTACGGCAGAACCGCCGCGCAATACGTTAAGGTTACAACGAAGTTAATTTTTTTATTTATGACAAGCGGTTATTATTCATTTAATATAAATATATAATGATCAATAACTAAGGATATTATCTATCATAAAAAAGGCGGCCCGGATATCCGGGCCGCCTAGGAAGTTAATCAGAAGTTAGCTGATACTAATGCTTAGAAGCGGTACTTGCCTTCAACATAGATTACACGGCCAACCGCACCGAAGGTGGCGATGTCGCCGTTCGTGCTGGTATTGTAGTACTTCTCCATGGGCAGGCCCTCGTTGAGCACATTCTGAGCACCAACGCGGAGGGTCAGGCCTTTCAACCACTTGTACTCTGAGCCAAAGCTGTAGCGCGCAGAGATATCGAAAGAATTATAGGTTTCGACATAGTTGTCAGAAGCAGCAGGAATGTCGGCTGCTGGGAGATCACCCCCATCAATATAGGTTGAAGGGATCAGCTGCCAGCCGAGGGTTGCACCCCACTTACCGCGGCTCCAAGCCACGCTGGTGTAGGTCTGCCAAGTTGGCATCGTGCCGCTACCACTGGTTTGGCCGACCGTATCATACGGAGCGCTGTCAGGAAGATCTTGGAACTGATAGGTGTTGTACCAGTCACCAGACACAGTGGCGTCAAAGCGGCCAAGCGCATCTGAATTCCAAGTATAAGCGACCTTGAGATCGACGCCCGAAAGATTGACCGCAGCAATATTGGTCAAGGTATCCGTTACGTAGATTTGATCGATGGCAATGTTACCGATCTGACCGGCAGCGGTGATGGGTGAACCATTGGTGAAGTTCGAGTTAACGCCTGATGTGGCGCCACGGCGAACATAGCTCGCGTAAGGCGAAGTGGCGCCCAGCAACTCTACGCTCTGCAGAATCGTACTGGTGCCAATCGAAGAGATCAGGTCGGTCTGCTTGATGTCGAAATAATCAGCAGTGACGGAGAACCCCTTGATCGCTTTAGGCGAATACACAAAGCCAAAGGTATAGCTCTTGGCATTGCCAGGGGCGAGGTTCGGATTGGAACCAGACTTGGCGTTAGCCTGACCTGAGATTTTGGCACCGCCACCAAAACGATTCAAGCTGAGTGAGCTCGTGTAACCGACACCGCCCGGGCCGAAGAGATTGAATAACGAAGGAGCCGAGAAGGACTTCGAATATGTCCCGCGAACTGCGAATTGATCGTCGACCGGCAGCCAGCGAACCGAGAATTTTGGTACCAATGGGTCTTCCGTATCGCTATAGATTTCTTTGCGACCAGCAGCCGTGAACTCGAGCAAATGCGCGAAGGCTTGGTGGTTTTGTGCCGCAAAGACTGGGATGCGGACTTCCGCAAACATCGACTTAACGTTACGGCCGGAATTGAAAGGATCCAGCGTAGTGGCTGAGTCCCAACCAAACGTGGCGTCCTGACTGTTACGGTCCGAAGTCTGATTCAAGGTTTCAGTCCGGTACTCTGAACCGACGGCGACGCCGAGCTCACCACCAGGCAGATCAGCTAATTTACCTACCAAACGCACATCGTAAGTGGTGAGGGTTGAGGTCGCGGTACCGAGTGCAGTACCAAAGAGACCTGAAGCCTCAACCGCCCCAGCGGCTTGCTGACGCGCAAAATAATTAATCGAACCATCAGCAGTCACGACGCCGCGAGTGGCGGTATCTACTACGCCCTCGTTGCGATATTGCTGCATGATGATGTTCTTGTTGGCTGCCATTTCCCATTGCATGCCATCACCGACGGTGCCTTTTAGGCCGAGAACGCCGCGAATGCTGCTCGTGTCGTAAAAATACTGACGGGGATTTGACAGGAAGCGGTTACGCGCGGTAACCGTAACATTGAAAGGATTATTAGGATTAGTAGCTGGAGCGCTATAGCTGGTAGGCTGAGCATTCAGCTGGGAGAATGAGCTGGTCAGCGTATAAAGCATATCGCCGAACACGGTGATCGTATCGGATGCCTTGTGGTCAAAATTCAAGGTAACTGCCTTGCGCTCGCTACCGATAAGCAAGGTGGGGTACTGAGACAAGTCGAAGGAGTACTTCGCATCAGAGCCCAGTCCCGAGATAAGGTTGCTGGAACTTGCGATCGGAATATAAATACCCGCCGCAACCAACTCTGCGGCCGAGCGATGCTGGCCAGTCGGCGGAGCATTCAAGGAGGGATTTAAGACGTAAAACGCGCTGCCGATGCTAACGATACCAGCAAAAGTGCCGGTGCCATAAATAGGCGAGCTATAGCTGCGCTCAAATTGTTTCAAAGGATCCTGCATGAACCACTCCGCAGCGACCGTGATACCTGTTTTGTCGGTACCCGTGCCGCCCACGAGTGAGAACTTACGCTCAGCCCACTTTCCCTTATTGTCAGAGAAGCCGTAGTGGCCAGAAACCTCAAAGCCCTTATAATCAGACTTTAGAATGATGTTTACTACGCCGGAGATAGCATCTGTGCCGTAGAGAGCAGAAGCGCCATCTTGCAAAATTTCGATGCGCTCAATCGCGCCAACCGGAAAGAGGTTAACGTCGACATATTGATAGCCGCCTGAGGACAAAATCGGGGCATAAGCCACGCGCCGACCGTTCAGGAGGACCAGGGTCTGCGTGTTACGAAACATAACCATCGAGCCACCGCCGGTGGAACCCGAGCCAGTATTGGCGTTAGATGCGCCCAAATTACCGCTGCCGGTGAATTGTGGAGCCGCTTTGCGCAAGATTTCCATGACGTTAGAGGAAACGCCGGTGTTTTCGATCGCCTTGGCGTCGAGCACCGTCACGGGAATCGCCGTAGCAATACCCGCCATAGGAATGTAGGAGCCGGTGACGGTAACCTTCTCAAGTTTAACCGTTTCGTCGGTGCTGGCAGCCGTCTTGGTGGCAGTCTGCGCAAAAGCGGCATTAGCCGCGAACAAGGAAAGCCCGACGCCAAGTAGCGCCAAAGACTTCCGTACGTAATTTACGAAGCTATGATTCATAGTTCTAGGTTTGTTGTATTAGGAAGGAAACTATCCGTAACGGTTAATTTCTAAGCCGTTATTGTGCCTTATTTGCCTAACTTATCAATAACTATTGTGACGTTTAGGTGAACTGTTACATGTCGGTCCATAGTTATGGAACTATCTACCCAATAGATAGTTTATAAAGTCCTGTTGACTCTAAACCTGAAACTCCTTGGCTCTATTCATGCAAAATCAAAGCCTTATCACCCTCATTTCATGGCGCGCATTGATTCTAGCACTAGCAGTCTGGGCCGCCCCCTGCCAGTCTGCACAAACGCCTCCCCTAGTGACGGTGGAAGCGTTTTTTGCTGAGCCAGATATTAGGGGTCTACAAGTTTCACCTGATGGCAGCAAAGCGGCCTTTCTCACTACTTTAGCTACAGGCAAGGTCGGCATCGCTCTCATGCATCTAGATACAGGCAAGGTTGAGCCGCTGGTGGGAGGAAAAGATGAAAATTATAAGAGCTTTTTTTGGAAAGGTAATGATTGGATCGTTTTCAGCGGTGATCTTGGCGGCAATGAATCGAGCGCCCTCCGATCTATCAGCCTAAGTAAGCGCAAAGTTATTGCATTAGCTGATTCTTATGATGAACGCACTGCTGAAGACGCTAACACCGCTGGAGTGCTCGATGATCTTAAGTTTGATCCTTACCGCTTGCTGGTTTCTGGCCCTAAAACCCACGGGAGCTCTAATTATGGTCTCTGGAAATTAGATATTCGCACGGGCGAGCGCCGCGCCGCCGCTGGGTATGAACCCAAAGATGACACCAATGATATGGCGATCGATAGTAACGGGGTTATCCGCGCGCGCAGCTACCTCTTGGGTGATAAAACTATCTTCGAAGTCCGCCCCAACCCCGAAAGCAGTTTTGTTAAGGTCGCGGAATTTCCCGCTAATGATCCAAAATGGTCCTTTCGAGGTTTTGCAGCCGATAATGAAACCCTCTATGTGATCACCACTGATCAAACCGACACCGGCGCGCTCCATACTTTCAACGTCCGCACGCAACAACTCAGCCCAGTCCTGTTTCACACCCCCGCTGGTGAAATCAGCAGCGTGCTGACTTCGTGGGACCGGAGTAAATTTTACGGCGTTAGCTACGATACCGACAAACTCTATTACAGTTTTGCCGACCAAGGCCGCGCCGATCTGCAGCGTATCATTGATGCGTCGCTCCCGGGGACCCATAATACAATCCGCAGTATTTCGGCGGATGAGAAAATTATGGTGGTACTAGCAGCCAGCGACCGCGATCCGGGGACTTTTTATATACTCAATCTGCGCCAGCCCTCGCTGAAAATGATTGGTAAAATCAATGCCCGCATCAACCCCGCGCAGATGCGGTCGATGGAACCGATCACCTATCAGGCCCGCGATGGCTTGAAGCTCCACGGTTACCTTACCCGCCCAGCCGGAGTTGAGGGCAAAGCAGGCCCGCTTATTATTCATCCCCACGGCGGGCCGTATGGACCGCGCGACGAATGGGGCTTCAATCCCGAAGTGCAATTGCTCGCAAATCGTGGCTACAGTGTCTTGCAGGTTAATTTCCGCGGTTCGGGTGGCTACGGTTATTCATTTCAAAAAGCTGGCCAACGGGAATGGGGCGGCAAAATGCAAGATGACCTAAGTGATGGGGTGGCCTGGGCCATTGCGCAGGGCATTGCCGATCCCAATCGAGTCGCTATTTATGGCGCCAGTTATGGTGGCTATGCCGCGCTGGCGGGAGCCACGTTTACGCCCGAGCTCTATTGTTGCGCGATCAACTATGTAGGTGTTTCTGATCTCAACCTGATCACCAGTTGGGCGCGCGGTCGGCAGGGCCGAGACAGCGATATGTTTTACCGCGAGTGGGTGGGTGATGATCCGACCTACAAGCACGACCGCTCACCGGTTAACTTTGTCGAAAAAATCCGCGTCCCCACCTTGCATGCTTACGGTTTTAATGATCCGCGCGTAGTCATTGAAAATTGGACTCGGCTAGAAGCTAAGCTGAAGCAGTACGGCAAGACGTACGAAATCATCATCAAAGATAACGAGGGTCATGGCTTCCGCAACGAAGCCGGCCGCATTGGCTACTACGCGAAACTCGAAGCTTTCCTCAGCAAATATATGGATGGGAAAAATCCGACCACTCGACTGGCCCCAATGAAAATTCTCGAGCTGCCGGCTCGCTAAGCTTTGACCAGATTTACCGATTCACGTCTGAGTCAAAACGCCGCGCATAATCGGCGGCGAATCGCTCAGGGCAATTGAGTCTCGGCGACTTTCTTGGTTTGGGCGGTGCGATAATCATCGACCGCTTTTTTGGTCTTAGCATCACTCAAGGCGAGAATCGCCCCGGCGAACAAGGCGGCATTAATCGCGCCAGGTTTACCAATCGCTAATGTTGCCACCGGAATTCCGCCGGGCATTTGCACCATCGAAAGCAAAGAATCCATGCCTTTAAGCGAAGCTGATTCCATCGGCACGCCGAGCACCGGGAGCGGCGTCAAAGCCGCGGCGACTCCAGCTAGGTGAGCGGCCCCACCCGCTGCCGCGATGATCACCTTCAGCCCACGGGCTTCCGCGCTGGTGCACCACTCGAAAGCCAAGTGAGGCGTGCGGTGCGCGCTGATGACGCGCTTCTCATAAACGACGCCCAATTGATCGAGCGTCTCCGCGCAATGCTGCATCGTAGCCCAATCTGAGGCGCTGCCCATGATGATGCCAACGGCTGGTTTTGTCATAGCCGAAAAACAAATCAAAAAAACGAGCGGTGCAAGTCATAGTTGCTCAGATTATTATTTTTAAATGTTTTTCTAAATCAACGGCGTGCCCTTCGGCACTTTAACAATCGTGGTGCCGGCAATCTTATCGTGCCACGACTGTTTGTCGTCATCGAAGGCCACCCAGATAAATCCGAGCCCGGCGATGGCCAAAGACAGAAAGGCACTCAGCCCGCGCACCCCAGCCACGCTCCAACTGACCGGCCGATCATCCAACCGCACAACTTTAAGCCCGCAAATAATGCCGCCGATCGTGGCTCCTTTCGTAGCCCACAAGCTAATGCAATAAACCGCTAACCAGAACGGGAAAACCCCACCGAGACCCGGCCACACGCGATGCAGCAGACCAAGGGCGAGACTGACGACCACCGCATCGAGTAAAGTCGCGAGGAGGCGCGGCCAAAAACCAGCGCGCGGCAGAGTAGCGGCAGAAATAATTAAAGGCAAAGAGGCAACCACTGGCACGGTTAAGCCAGAGGCTTCACCCACCAGCGGTGAGTCCATCGCTGCGGCTATTTTTTTATTCTGCCGGTAAGCGAGCAAGACCGTGTAGACGACTACACCAAATCCCACCAACCCAATCAGTTGATAGATGATAAATCCAATTACCGGCACCGTATAAAGTCCGAGGATAATTATTCCGCCAATCAAGACAGCGACCACGGGGCGATCCAGCGCGCGCTGCTGAAAAAACTTATTCAGCTGACGACCCAGCCACGCCAACATGACAACTCTCCCGAAGAGACTGAAGAAAAATACCGCGAGCGCAAACAGCGGCAATAGAGCTAAGCCGATGACGATCAGTATCGTGAGGGCGATCAACACGAAGGCGACGGGTGTGAGCAACCAAGCCAATACGCCAGCCAGCAAAGATTTGCCCGGCTGATTCTCGAGCGTCTGCACACATTGCTCGACCGCATTTGGCGCAACCAAGGCCACCAGAGCGTAGCAACCTAAAGCCGCGAGCGCGAGCCACCACGCCCAAAGCAAGTTTGGCCCAAAGGCTAAGGGGCGCGCGTAGAGCAAGCATTGCTTCAGCCAAGCGTGCAGACCCGCAAAGCCAGCCGCCTGGCTCCCGATTGTGAGATTCTCAACATTACCATTCAGGACCGCGTGCGCGTCGCGCGTGACGACTCCACCAATACAAGTGATATCGCCATCCACGATGGCCGCCGGCCCGAGATCAACATCCCCCAGGATTGCGACCACCTCACCCTTCACGTGGCCATTCACATAATTATTACCTAAAATCGCCACGGCATCTCCGCCCACGGTGCCGCCCGTCACGCGCGTATGGCCAAAAATTGAAACGACCGCATCACCCACCGCACCTGATGATGTCGAGGAGCCGAACACAGAAACAACCGCATCGCCCACCTGCCCCGCGGAAGTGGAAGATCCAAATATAGAAACCACGGCTTCAGCAATCTCCCCAGCGGCCAAGGTGCTCGCGGAGCCGAAGACCGAAACAAGGGCATCGTTGGCCTGCCCCGCGGCAGATTTGTTCTCACTCCTGGAGGCGGCAGATATTTTATGTTTCCCCTTCGCCCCATGTTTTTTAGGTTTTAGCAATTGCTCGGTGGCCTCGTTCTTCGGCGCGGTATCTGGCGCCACCGAGATGGCAGCGACTGGCTGTTCTGCGGACGCGGCGAGGGGCGTTGCTTCCGGAGCAATCTCTGCCGCGCGGAGTACGGGCCACGTAGTCAGCGTGGCCATTAAGCTGAGCGCAAAAATTTTACGGATGGATTTAGATTTCATGAAAATAGCTGATTAATGATTATGATAAAGTAAGCGGTAAGCGGCCGTACTGAGCCCACAAAAAGCAGCGTAAAGTCCGCTGATAATTGTCAGACTGCCATAAAGCCATAAACTCGGAATCGTGCAGGCTTGAGCGCCGCTAAATTGCGCGAACCATACAGACCCATGATAGAGTCGGGCGAAAATGCTCAAATACTGGCTCACGGGAATCGCCCACGCGCTGACCTGAAGTGAAACAAACCAGAAATAAAATCCCACGAGCATCGCGGCGGTCATACTGACCACTAAAATTAAAAAGCTAATCCGTGCGACTATTGGCCAGTAAGTCCACGATTGCTGATACCAGGCCAAGGGAGCCTGGCGCTGAAGCTGCGCCCAGACGCGCGCCTCCAATGTGCGCGGTGCGCACGGCACTGGCAACGTGCGTAAATTTTGATCAATAAAATCTTCCAGTTCAGCGGGCGTCATTTTTTTCATAGCGCTCCTTAAGGTTGAAAGTGTTCATGGGGGCGACCGCTGCGGAGCAGGATTTTAGCGAGTGCCTCGCGCGCGCGCAGAATGTCTGTTTTTACTTTGCTGAGTGAAATGTGAAGCTGCTGAGCGATCGACTCGTAAGGGAGATCATCGAAATGATAGAGCACTAATGGGACTCGCTGGTGATCAGGCAACTGAGCCAAAGCGCGCTCGACCCAGGCGCGCCGTTCCGCCGTATCTAGGTCATTAAAAAATATCTCGGGAGCGGCAAATTCGATGGCCGCTTCGCCGCCTTCACTGGTTGGTCGTACCAGCTCGGAGAAAAAACGCCACCGCTGCCGATACCGCGAAAGATGATTCAGCGAAAGATTCGTCGCGACTGTCTTTAACCAGCCACCCGCGGTAGGACTGGTGCGCAAGTTTTCAAAATGCGCGTAGGCTTTTAGAAATACCTCTTGGGCGATATCTTCAGCTGAGGTCGGATTACCCGTAAGCCGCACTGCGGTGGCGTATACCATATCTTGGTAATTATGCATGAACACCGTGAAGTCAGTGGACGGCATCATCCCCGGAGGGCAGGCAGGCATGGGCAAAGATTCATTCACGCTAAAAACCCCGGTGGGTACCGATAAGTTACAAAATTCGTCAGCCCCGCCAAGCTTCCGTCGACAATTGCCGCCGACAGCAGGGAGTTTACTCCTTTTGGCCTACGGGACAGCCCTTGCCAATTTATGACACCAAGCAGAGATTTGCTCAAAAATCGCTGCCATGTCTGCCTTTCTTACGCCTGACTTAACTCTGGAAACGGCGATTCGCGCCAAAGGTGAAGAGCTTTTCGCTCGTATGGATCAACAGCCCCCACCCGCGCTGTTTTCTAAAAAAGGCGCGTACGCTCGTCTTATGGAGTGGTCGATGCAGGACCCCGCTTTTAAAACGCAGCTCTTTCGTTTTGTCGACGTCCTGCCTTCCCTGAACAGCTCCGCGGAAATAGTTCGTCATCTTCAAGAATATCTCGGCGACCAAGCGGTTGCGCTCAATCCAGCGCTCAAGGTTGGCCTCGCCGCATCCTCTTTTGCCCCGGCGCTAGTCGCCGGACCAGTTAAGGCGCAGATTGTCGATATGGCTGGCCAGTTTGTGGCGGGCGCCACGGGTGAAGATCTACTCAAGCAGATCAAAAAAAATATAAATGCGGGCCTCGCTACTACCATCGATTTGCTTGGTGAGGCGGTCGTCAACGAGGCCGAGGCCGACGCTTTCCTCCAGCGCAACCTTGAGATCCTCGATTCCGTCTCGAAATATTTCGCGAAGGAACCCGCGCCCAGCTTCAGCGATGTCGGGCCGAAGGGTCCACTCCCGCGCCTCAATCTCTCTGTCAAAATTTCTGCCCTCACTCCGGATGTGCATCCGGCTGATCCAGAAAACTCGATCGCGGCACTGAAGCAGCGCCTGCGACCAATTTTGCGCCGGGCGACGACTGTCGGCGCGCTCATCAACTTCGATATGGAGAGCTACAAGCTGAAGGATCTCACGCTGCAGCTCTTCAAATCTATATTCGAGGAAGCTGAGTTCGCGCAGCAGCCCGCCATCGGCATCGCCCTGCAGGCCTACCTCCGCGATAGCGAAACTGATCTCCGCGATCTGATCGCTTGGGCGCGCAAAAATAATCGGCCGCTCTCCGTCCGCCTCGTCAAAGGAGCTTACTGGGATTACGAAACCATTACGGCCCAGCAGCGCAACTGGCCGATCCCGGTCTGGCAAAAAAAACCGGAGTCCGATGCCAATTACGAAAAACTCACGCTGCTCTTGCTCGAGAACATCGACCTGATCACCCCTAATTTTGCTTCGCATAATGTTCGCTCCGTCGCCCACGCAATCGCGCAGGCTGAGCGCCTGGGCATCGATCCACGCGCCTACGAATTTCAAGCGCTGTACGGCATGGCGGATGAATTAAAATTATCCCTCCTCCAAATGGGCCACCGCGTACGCGAATATTGTGCGATCGGCGAATTACTGCCCGGGATGGCTTATCTGGTCCGCCGCTTACTCGAGAACACTTCCAATGAAGGTTTTCTGCGCCTGAAAAACAGAGGTGAAGCCACCCAAGGCCAGCTCCTCGACAATCCGGTCAACGCCATCGCCGCCGCGGCTGAACCGCTCGCCCTTCCACCCCAGGCACCCGGCATTTTTGTGAATGCGGCCAACACTGACTTCACTATCGCCGCTCACCGCGAGCAGCAGCGCGCCGCTCTGGAAAATTATACCGCGACGAAAATAGGTAAAAAGTGGCCAGTTATTATTAATGGGAAAAAAATAACCGACCGACCCTACTTCCCTTCAGTTAATCCAGCGCGCCCGACGCAAGTCGTCGGCTACTGGGCCAAAGGCACGGTGCAGGACGCCGATGACGCCGTCGCGGCTTCCGTCGCCTATTTTCCTCAATGGCGCGCTACTCCGGTCGAAGATCGCGCCGCCATTTTGCTCCGCGCGGCCGATCTCATGGAAGCTCGCCGCTTCGAGATTAACGCGCTCCTCATTCTCGAAGCCGGCAAGCCGTGGGTCGAGGCCGACGGCGATCTTTCGGAGGCCATCGATTTCCTCCGCTTCTACGCGCTTGAGATGGTTAAACTCGCTCAGCCCGTCGTCACCCAAGCCGTGCCCGGCGAACGCTGCGTGCAGACTTGGACTCCGCGCGGCGTCGGCGTCGCAGTCGCTCCGTGGAATTTCCCTCTCGCGATTCTGACCGGGCTAACGGTTGCGCCGCTCGTAGCTGGAAATTGCGTCATCATCAAGCCGGCACGCCAAACCTCAATCATCGGCGCCCTGCTGATGGAAGTGATGATGGAGGCCGGCGTGCCCGCTGGTGCACTGCACTTTCTCCCCTGCTCTGGGGCCGACGCCGGCGCCCATCTGGTCGCGCACCCGCAGATCGATTTTATTGCATTCACCGGTTCGCGCTCTGTCGGCTGCGATATCTATGAGACCGCTGGCAAAATTCTCCCCGGTCAGCTGAATCTCAAAAAGGTAGTCTGCGAAATGGGTGGCAAGAATGCCATGATCATCGACAACGATGCCGACCTCGACGAGGCCATCCCCGCCGCACTCTACAGCGCGTTTGGCTACGCCGGCCAGAAATGCTCCGCTCTTTCCCGTCTCATCGTGCTTGAGGATGTCTACGACAAATTTGTCGAACGCTTCCTCTCGGCCTGCCCGAGCTTCCCGATCGGCGACCCCGCCCTGCCCGGCACCATCGTTAATCCTGTCATCGATGAGGCCGCGCAAAAATCTATTCTCGCTTACATTGAGATCGGCAAAAAGGAGTGCCAACTCGCTTGGCAAGCCAAGCTTTCGCCCGAGGTCCTCGCTAGCGGCGGCTTTTTCGTGCCCCCCACTGTTTTCACCGGCTGCAAGGTCGAACACACGATCGTGCGCGAGGAAATCTTCGGCCCCGTCCTCGCTATCATGAAGGCGAAGGATCTGGACGAGGCGTTCGCCGTGGTGAACGCCAGCGACTACGCGCTGACGGCTGGGTTCTTCTCACGCAGCCCACGCGCCCTCGAACGCGCCCAGCAGGAAATTTTTACGGGAAATCTTTATCTCAACCGCGGCTGCACTGGGGCGATTGTCGAACGCCATCCCTTTGGTGGCTTTAAGATGTCAGGCGGCGGCACTAAAGCCGGCGGCAAAGCCTATCTTGAAAATTTTCTCTTCCCGCGACTCATCGCCGAGAATGTTATGCGCCGGGGATTCACCCCGTCGGCTAAATAAGCCGGCAGGTCGCACCCTATTTTTATTAATTAAAGCGGCGGGACCGGCTTAAGCAGAATGGCCCCCGCTTTAGTTCGATCAAAAGCCCCCTCCCACATGGCGATGACCACCATCGCAACAGCATTGCCGCAAAGATTAGTGAGGGCGCGGGCCTCAGACATAAAACGATCGACTCCGATCAAGAGCGCGAGACCAGCAATCGGAATGTGACTCACCGAGCCCAGCGTAGCGGCGAGCGTAATAAAGCCACTGCCCGTGACGCCAGCCGCGCCTTTTGAAGTTAATAGTAGCACGCCTAGGATCGTGAGTTGCTGGGTAAGCGTCAGTGGAGTGTTAGTGGCTTGGGCCACGAAGATTGCTGCCATCGTCAGATAGATCGAAGTCCCATCGAGATTAAAAGAATAGCCTGCCGGCAAGACGATCCCGACCACCGAGCGAGCGCAGCCGACATCTTCCATGCGCTGAATCATGCGCGGTAAGACGGTTTCCGAAGAGGAGGTGCCCAAAACAATCAAGAGTTCCTCTTTAATGTAGGCGAGCAGTCGGAAAATACTAAAGCCATGCCAGCGCGCAATGGCCCCGAGGACGACAAAAACAAAAAGCGCGCAGGTAATATAAACGCAGAGCATTAATTGGCCCAGAGAAATCAGCGAACTGAGACCGTACTTACCTATCGTGAAGGCCATTGCCCCGAACGCGGCGACCGGCGCTATTTTTGTGACGATGCTCACGATGCCGAAAAAAGCCCGCGCCACATCGTGAAGTAAATTTACAACTGGGCGGGCGTGATCACCCAAACCTGCGAGGGCAAAGCCAAACAACAGTGAGATCAGCAATACTTGAAGGATTTCCCCCTGAGCAAAAGCACCGACAAAGGTATCGGGAATCACATGGAGCAGAAAATCGACCGTAGAACTATGCTGCGCGGCAGTCGTGTACTGCGCAACGGCCTTAGTATCGAGCGAGGCCACATCTGCATTAATGCCGACGCCCGGCTGGATCCAATTCACAACCAGCAAGCCGATGACGAGCGCGAGAGTGGAGACGACTTCAAAATAAAATAACGCCTTCAGCCCAACGCGGCCAATTTTCTTGAGATCACCCATGCCCGCGATTCCGGAGACGACGGTCGTAAAAATAATGGGGGCGATCAGCATTTTGATCAACTTGATGAAAGCATCACCCAGCGGCTTCATGGCCGCGCCCCAAGTAGGCTCCGTATAACCGAGGATTACTCCCAGCACGATAGCGATGAGCACTTGGACATAAAGGTGGCGGAGTATTTTCATAAACGAGCTGAAGCCGAGACGACTAACATAACTTTAATGTCCGGCCCCAGCGGAATGCTCCTGAATATATTCCTGCTTAAGACCGAGTTTCTCCGGCGCGTGGAGGACGAGCATTTTCATGCGAATGTCAGAAGGAATCGTCGCCGCAGTGAGTTTGGACACTCCGATCATCAGTCCGATGGCGAGGGGAACAGTCCAAATCGCCGGTTGCTCGCACAAGATGCGGAGCAGCGGGTTTACTTTCCAAAAAGCAGCTAAGTCCACGATCTTAAGATCGCTCAGATTGATAATGGTCGTGCAGGCCAAGGCCGCGAGTCCGCCACCGAGCATGCCGGTCGCGGCCCCCTGCATAGTCATACCGCGCCACCACACGCTCATAAAGAGCAGCGGAAAATAACTTGCGGCGGCAATGGCGAATGCCTGACCGACCATAAAATTAATCTGCAGCTGCTCGACCTGAGCGCCCAGCCCAATGGCGATTGCCCCAATCACCACCGCAGAAATCTTGAAAGCAAACATCCGTTCAGCCGCGGAAGATTTCGGCCGCAACATACGACCATACACATCATGCGCCAGCGCTCCCGTCATGGAAACCAGCAATCCGCTGAACGTGCTCATGAATGCAGCAAAAGCCCCGGCGCAGGTAATGCCACTCAACACGCTGCCCCAAACCCCGCCGTGCTCGTTTAACACCCGCGGTAATTCCAAGACGATCTTGTCCGTACCTTTCGCGCCAGTCGCCGCGTAAAGCTCCGGCAATAAATCGCGCCCGAGCACGCCAAAGACGGGCGGGAAAACATAAAAAACCCCGATGAGAATCATCACCCACATCGTGGTCTTCTTCGCCGCGACCCCATCCGGGTTAGTATAAAAGCGCACCAAAATATGCGGCAAACCTGCCGTCCCACAGACGAGCGCAATAATCAGTGAATACGTGTAGAGCAGTGAATAGGGTCGAGCCTGCTCGGCGCTCAAACCAGCGGTCTTGGCCGCTTTCGTAGTGAGTGGGCCAAAGGGGGAAACCCACGCGAGGTCAGCTGGCGCTTTTTCGCCCAGCGGTTTTCGCAGAATCGCGATCGGTGCTTCAGGGCCACCAGCAGCAGCGAGGGGCGCACTTAGCCCGACAGCAGGCGCGATTGACCGACCATCATTAACCTCCACATGCCGGCCATAAAAACCATACACCGACATCAGGACAAACACGGGCACACAGATTGCGAATAGTTTAATCCAATACTGGACCGCTTGCACCAGCGTAATCCCCTTCATGCCGCCGAGAGCAACATTCAGCGTGATCACCGCGCCGACCAACACCACGCCCACCCAGTAAGGGAGTCCGGGGAAAATATAAGCGAGCGTTGTCCCCGCACCTTTCATCTGAGGCATTGTATAGAAAAACCCGATAAACAGCACGAAGCAGACCGCAATTTTTCGGAAGACTGGCGAATCATAACGGCCCTCAGCAAAATCGGGAATCGTGTAAGCACCAAATCGACGCAGTGGTCCGGCGATAAATAGTAATAAGAACAAATAACCGCAGGCGTAGCAGACTGGATACCACAGCGCATCATAGCCGCTCGACATCACCATGCCGGCCACACCCATGAAAGAAGCCGCCGAAAGATATTCGCCGGAGATAGCGGAGGCATTCCAGCCGACTGAAACCGAACGACCCGCAACAAAAAAATCGCTCGCGGTCTTAGAGGTGCGGGCTGAGCGGAAGCCCATCCAGATCGTGATGATCACGGTAACAAATGAGCAGGCGAAAATCCACAGATCGACGCCGGCAAATAAAGCAAGGGGTAAGGCGGGGGCGCTCATTGCTTGACCTCCGGCTGGGCGGCTTGCACCTGAGCCACTTCGTCATTTTCTAACCAAATTGAGCGGCGAATAAAATACCACGAGATCGCCCACACCGCAGGGAAAAAGAGCACGCCAAGAATTAGCCAGCTCAGCGTGAAGCCGGCGATGCGGGTGGCCATCAAAGCCGGCGCCCAATAATTGGCGAGAGGTAGTCCGAGCAAAACCACGAGAAAAGTGGCGGCACAGATTACTGACAGTTTTAATTGGCGGCGCATCAGCGTATGCAAAAACTCTTCGCTGTGGACGCGTTCCTGGGGCGAGGGAGACGGAGACATTGGCCTGCAAGATGGCGGTCAGCAGGCTGCAGGCAACAGGGATTTTTGCCAGCCGTAGCTGATGTTGATCCGTTCACTCACCAACCATCCCGCTCAGTAATCGATGAATTTCATCTCACCAAGCTTGACCTTAAAACGCTCCTGGTAAGGCGTCACTCGCTTAAAGTCCGTGCGGGTGGCCGTGTAATTTCCGCCCACCTTTACAAACAAGACCGAACCCTCACCCTCTGCTCTCAGCGCCATGATGGGCGGCGCAAATGACGGATCCACCGTGGCGAAATCGAGATCAGCCTCACCTGATTTTAATTTAAAAATGACCATCATCCGCAGCGCCGCTCGCAACCGCACGCCAACGTGCTCCAGGGTCTGCTGGGCTTTATTAACATCAACTGTAACCCGAAATTTTTCGGGCGGCAGACGCTGATTGTCATCTTTGATCAGCGGTACCTCGTAAGTGATGGTGGTAGCCGTCTCGGCTGCGATGGTCGCCTGGGTGAGGTTGAGCAGCTCGCCGAGTGCTCGGCGAGTCTGGCGGCGCTTTTCATGTTCAGCCCGGCGCTGCTTAATTTGCCGAGCCGTCGGCTGCCGCCCATCTATGGTGAGCGGCGTCCACTGTTCCTCATACGGCAACGAGGGATCAAAACGAACGACCAGTTCTTCCTTAGCTTGGCCCGCTCGATCCTTGCTCACGGTGGTTTGGGTGTAAGCCCACCGTTCGCTATCTAGGGAAGATTTTTTAATAGCCTCAGCTAGCAGCGGTGGCGTCTGACTCAAAACTGAATCCTTCGCCTCGCTCAGCGCAGAATCCTTAATGGGTTCCTCGCCCCGCAAGGTCGTCAGCGCCAACAGCGTGCTCACCAGAAAAACAAATCTCATCATTCCATGCAGCATGCGCCATAGATTTAATTCCGCAAGTTTGCAGGATGGGCCACCTCATCCGCGGCGACCCGCCTGCGCCAGAACGCTGTTTACATGCGGCAGATTAAGAGCTCACGCTCGAACATAAGCTCTTTCGGAAGATGCGAGTGAACATCGAGGAAAAGCTCTTCGTGTCCGAGTACTTCGGCGCGCCATGCGGCGCGGTCGAAGGCTTGTAGCTCTTCGAATTTTTCGCGGGAAAAATCTAACCCCTCCCAGTCGATGTCTTTATAACGGGGCATCCAACCGATGGGGGTTTCTTTGGCCCGCCCACCTCCGCGTACGCGATCGAAGATCCATTTCAACACGCGCATATTTTCACTAAAGCCCGGCCACGCAAAATTGCCGGCTTTATCCTTACGAAACCAGTTCACATGGAAAATGCGCGGCGTCTCGGTGAGATTGCGCTGCATATTAATCCAGTGCCGGAAATAATCGCCCATGTTGTAACCGCAGAATGGCAACATCGCCATCGGATCGCGGCGCACCTTACCAACCGTCCCCGCCGCGGCGGCGGTCATTTCTGAGCCCATGGTCGCGCCGACATAAACGCCGCTACTCCAGTTAAACGCCTGATAAACGAGCGGCATCGTGGTCGCGCGCCGACCGCCAAAAATAAATGCACTGATCGGCACGCCAGCGGGACTCTCCCAGTCGGCGTCCATCGTCGGACACTGCGACGCGGGCGCGGTAAAACGCGAGTTCGGGTGCGCTGCCTTGACCCCTTTCTCCTTGGCTAGGGCCGGCGTCCAATCATTGCCCTGCCAATCGAGCGCATGTGCCGGCGGCTTATCCGTCATCCCTTCCCACCAGACACCGCCGTCATCCGTCAAAGCAACATTGGTAAAAATTGTATTCTTCGCCAGCGCCTTCATGGCGTTGGGATTGGTGCTATTCCCGGTGCCGGGCGCGACGCCAAAGAAACCGGCCTCAGGATTAATCGCGCGCAAGCGGCCGTTAGCATCCGGCTTAATCCAGGCGATATCGTCGCCGACCGTCCAAACCTTCCAGCCCTTCTTAGCGAAAGCGGGCGGCGGTATGAGCATAGCAAAATTTGTCTTACCACACGCGCTCGGGAAAGCGGCCGCCACATAGGATTTTTTGCCTTGGGGATTTTCGACGCCCAAGATCAACATGTGTTCCGCCATCCAGCCTTCATCGCGAGCCATGGCACTGGCAATTCGGAGGGCGAAACATTTCTTCCCGAGTAAAGCATTACCGCCGTAACCAGAACCGTAAGACCAGATTTCGCGCGTCTCAGGAAAGTGAACGATGTACTTCTCCTGGTTGCACGGCCAGGCAACATCTTTTTGCCCTGGTTTGAGCGGAGCCCCGACCGAATGAATACACGGCACTACGCGCTTAAAGTCTTGATCGATCAGCTTAAATACCCGCGTGCCGATGCGGGCCATGATGCGCATGTTGACGACGGCGTAAGGCGAGTCGGTCAGCTGGACGCCGATCTGCGACATCGGCGAACCGATCGGGCCCATGCTGTAGGCGAGTACGTACAT
>CAIOCT010000001.1 GCA_903856725.1 uncultured Verrucomicrobiota bacterium | reverse complement strand
GTTTCAGTCAGTCCTTCGTCAAGGAGTGTGCTCATGGGTTCGACTGCAACGACCTGGCCAGGTGCAAGGGTTAATTTATCGGGACGTACGGCAAAATTGCCGAGTGGTGAGATGAAATCGAGAATCTGGATTACCACAGGCTCCGCTCCATGATTGAGAAAACTCAAATGAATCATAACCGGTGGGCCCATAGACCCTAACGAAGGGCGCATGTGCTCAGTCTGCTCATCGCGCTTGTGGCCACCACCTTCACTGTGGCCGCTGGAGTCGCCCCCGCGCCCGCCGCCATGTTTGCCGCCGCCACCACCTCCGCCTAGGCCAAGATTAAAGCTGCCGCCACTGCCTCCAGAATGGCTACGGCCGCTCGGCTCGTAGTTATCTGCTGGGGTAGCTCCTTCCGGCAAATTATCTAAAGCTGGATCGTGATCACCCACCGTAATCGCGGCGGTAATTTTTCCTCGCAGAAAATTTTCTTCGCCCTTCATCGGGGTAGCGGCTTGGGCTCGCGGCGTACCAAGTACGCGGTGACTACTGCGCTTGGGCTCATTCTGGCAGCCACTCATGACCAAGCATAACAAGCTTAAGAGGATAGTCGGCAGCAGGAGGCCACGAGGGGAATTGCGCATAGGCTCTATGACGTCTTCGGCTAAAAAAAGTTGCGTAATATATTTGCGCTCATTTTGGAGTCAGTCGCTGGGTGAAGGGGGGCATCCGCTTGTATTTTATTATCAGCTAGCTAACATACCGCGATGCGGATCGCCTTAATTGCTGGAGCAAGTGGCCTCGTGGGAGGCGAATTACTGCGCGCGTTATTGGCGGCACCTGAGTACGATCGGGTGATTGCGCTTGGACGCCAGTCGCTCGATTGCGAACACCCGAAGCTCCGGCAGGTGGCGGTAAATTTTATGGCTCTTGATCAAGCCGCTGGCGAGTTAGGCTGCACAGATGCTTTTTGCTGTTTAGGCACTACCATCAAACAAGCGGGTTCACCGGAGGCGTTTCGCGCGGTAGATCAAACCGCAGTTTTGGCCTTTGCTTGGTTGGCGCAGCGTCATGGGGCGGAGGGTTTTTTTGTGGTCTCGTCCTTAGGGGCGCATGCGCAGTCACGGGTGTTTTATTCGCGGGTTAAAGGCGAGATGGAGGCTGCCCTCGCGGTGCTTGGTTTTAAATATTTAGGAATTTTTCAGCCCAGTTTATTGTTGGGGCTGCGGATACCCCCGCGGTTCGGGGAACAGGTGGGGGCGTTCGTTCTCGGCTTAGCCGCGCCGCTATTATGGGGGCCATTACGAAAGTATCGTGCGATCCAGGCCGCCGTCGTGGCGCAGGCGATGGTGCGGTGCGCGCTCGGTCAGCGTGGGCCCGAGGTGCAAATATTTCCGTCTGACCACATTCAAGTGCTGGGCACGCGGCAGCCTGATCGTTGAAGCCTTAACTCCAGCTGTAGTTAAAGCTAATGCTGATGCGTTCGGCGGCGGTACGGTTGGCGGCGACCTCGTGGCGTAGCCAGCTTTCAAAAAGTATCACGTGACCAGCCTGGGCGGGGTAGGTGATGTGGGGCTGATTGCTGGGCTTGGCGCGAGTGGTTTTAGGTGGGGCCGCCATAAATTTACTCAGGCGGGGGTCTTCAAATTTTAAGCCAGCGCAATCAGGAGGCGTGGCGACATAATAGGTGCCGCTGATAAAGGAGAGGGGATGCAGATGCAGGCTATGGGCTGCGTGTTCTGGCATAATGTTAACCCAGCAATCGCTCATCGAAATCTTTCGGCCCCTTAGATCCATATCGAGTTGAGCCGCGTAACGACGCACTTGCCGCGTGATGCGGCGCTCGAGCTCTGTGAAAGTGGAGGAAAATTTATGAAGCTGGTTGAGTGAGGCGTAAGACGTGTAACCGCCGGGGTAATTTTTTGCCGACCAACGTCGGCCGGCCGCATCGTAGTCGCGGAGGCTGCGACACTCGGTGGCGAGATCTTGATTGTAACGTTCCAGTCCTTTGCGCAGCAAAGGCTCCTGGTAGATAAAAGTAGAAAACCAAGCGCGGGTCGGCATGCGAGGAGTTAACTGCTCTAGGGAAAAAAGCGCAATGCGGAAGCCGCCGCCGGTGCTTTGGGAGTTTTAGGGGAGCTTCTTGAGAGCGCAGTCGATGGGTGGTAAAATTCGCTGAAGCGTTAGCGGAGCCTGAGAGAAAAGGATGGAATCGCTCCGGACAAGGCATCAAGCTGCGGAACTATGAAACGACTCGCGCTGGTCGGTTTTTTTCTGGGATTTGTTGGACTCGCCTGGGGGGCAGATAAATTTTGGCAGCAATTAACAATCGA
This sequence comes from uncultured Verrucomicrobiota bacterium, assembly GCA_903856725.1. Taxonomy (GTDB): domain Bacteria; phylum Verrucomicrobiota; class Verrucomicrobiia; order Opitutales; family Opitutaceae; genus Lacunisphaera. The sequence continues at coordinate 31,498 of CAIOCT010000001.1, read as the reverse complement.
GGAACGCGCGGCTGCGGGTTTAGATCAGCTCAGCGCAGAGCAGCGGACCCGGCTCGATCAGCTGGCCGAGCGTTATGCGAAGGAAGGCGCGCGCCAAGCGGTTGCGGTGGCTCAAGTTAAAGCGAAGGCTGAAGGGAAAGCCGAGGCGATCGCTGAAGTGAAAGAAAAGAAAAAAACTACGATTGGGTTGGCGCCGCGCGAGGACGATGAGACTGAGGTGGTCAGAACACGCATTCTCGGTGATTTTCGCGGCTGGACCGGACATACCACGTTCAAACTCGCTAACGGCCAAGTTTGGCAACAAGAGACTCCCGATAATTGTTTCTTCCCCAAAATGGTAGATCCCGAGGTAGAAATTCGGCCATCACGTTTTGGCGGGTGGAAGCTTACGCTGTTGAAAGAAGGCTTGTGGATTCGAGTGAAGCGAATTCGCTGAGGAATCGGCTGGTAAATTTTAATAAAAAAACGAAACACTGACGTGACGATCCGGTCGAATTCGGAATGATGCAGATTGGGATGAATAAAATAGCCTATCAGTTGCTGTGCTTGATTTTGATCGGGGGTTCTCTGCGGGCGGCACCGACGGTCCCCGTAGCCCCCGTCGTTGCCGAGGCGCCCCTGCGCGATGTGTTGGTGTATGCGGATGGCGATCGGGTGTTGGGGCGCTTGGTGGAGCGCACGCAATTTTTGATCGTGTTTCGGTCGGACCGCTTTGGTGAGATTCGCGTCCCCGCTGATCAAGTAGTGGTGTTGCAGCCTGATCGGCTGGCGGCTGTCGCGCCCGAGGTGAGGTTGGCGCAGTCCGATGACGAACGTTTTTCGCCTGCACGTTTGACCGCGCAATTGCGGTCATTTTTTGGCCCCTGGCATGGCAAGTTCGCATTTTCTAGCGAAGTGGTCACGGACACGCAGCAGAGCAGTAATTTGGCGGCGGAAATCCAATTTAAGCGCGTTTGGAGAGTCGATGAAGTGCATTTTAAGGGGCATTATGATTTTAATCAGGCCACGAATCTCACGACAACCGATATGCTTCGGCTCGAAGCACTATGGCGTCATGATTTTACTAAGGGCCGATTTGCGCTTTACCGGCCTTCGGCAGAGTGGAATCGCGCGAGCTTTAAGGTGACCTTGCCTAACGATTATCTGTTGCTGCAGCAAGAGGTTGGCGTGGGCCTCAATTTATTTACGACCGAGCTGCGCAAGGTTCGGGTCGGAGCATCGGAGAATTTATTTGATGTGTGGAATACCTCGACGGCGGCTGCGCCGCATAGCTCGCGGACGTTAGAGTCGGCGTTTCTCGAAACGGAATTTGGTTTGCCGTGGCGGATGAATTTTAACCAACGCAGCGTGTATTATTATTCGCTGAGTTCCGCAACAGACGGCTGGGAAAATCATATCGAATTGAGTAAGAAATTTACGGAGACGCTGAGTACCTCGATCCGTCAGGAAATGCGTCGCAATAATCCTGATGGTACCTTGCAAGACTACAAGCGGCTCAAGCTGCTGTTCGCGCTCGATTTTTAATGGGCTGAGGTGGGGACGGCGCAGAGCTCGGGCAATGGGATCGAGTGAGAGCTGGCCACCGTCTGGGCGCGATTAACTCGACTGGTCAGCGCTGTTGCCCGTTCGCGGGGAAGTGCAGTGGCCAGAAATTCTGCGGAGTGCACGCTCGTAGGGGTCGAAGTTTTGGCGTCGGCAGCCGGATTAGTTTCCGTCCAGCTGATCACAACCGATAAATTATTGTCGGAGCGCGCGGCGAGTCGGGCGAACCCGCTCGCGCGGATGGAGCTGGTGGCGGTAAGGAGTCGCGCGGCGGATAAGCCCCCGTCGGGGAAGAGGCGCCGCACGTAAAGACCGGCACTATTTTTCTCCGTGCGGGCTTCGAGCCACGAGATGATGGCCGATCCATCAGCTAACATGACTAGATCCAGTCGGCCGATGGGGTGCCCAAGGTCGAGGGGTAGTGCTGGGCCAAAAGTGAGCCCGCCATCAACGGAGAGTTTTGCTTGCACCCGCGCTAAGCCCTGAGCGGCGGTGAACCACGCGATGGCGGTGTGTTCGCCATGAGTATCAACGGCGGGTCCGTTGACGGGGCAGGCGGCGATTTTCCATTCGTCGTGATGCAATGGGCGCGGGGGAGTCCAGCCGACGCCGGTGAACAGGGACACGCCATGATCGCGAATTTCGTCGGCGGTGTGACCGCGATAGGTCACAATCGCGCGGTCGCCGGGCAGCACGGCGAGGGAAGTTTGGCAGCAGGTACACACATCGGGATCAACGATCCAGTCTTGTTCGGTCGAGCCGTGGGCGGAAAGCAGGCGCGCGCGCAGCCGCATGCTGGGTGCATGAGACAAAGCTGAGGCTTGGGACGAGGGGGCGGCGTGGGCACCGTGTTTAATCCGCGGCGCATGCGGATCATGGAGGTGCGCGCTTTCGAGCCAGACCGCGAGGGTGCGCCCGCCGCTGAGGGGAGCGAGGCTGACGAATTCTTCGCCCAGTGGAGCCGCGGCCGTCCAGGTAGCACCGCCGTCAGTTGAGCGAGCGAACCAGCCAGTGTAGCCGTGGCTATTCTCCTTAGCGGGGCTTTGAAACCACTGGGCGGTGAGGGCGCCATCGGTGCCGACAATGAGCGAAGCGAAGTCAGCCCAATTTTCCATGAGTAGCGGCGAACTAACAATGATGGTGGGCTGGCTCCAGGCGGTTGCCGCGGGAGCGAGTTTAGCTAAATAGAGCGCGCGTTCACCCGCGTGGACCCCCGGCCCAGACCAAGTCAGATACAGGGTGTTATCAGGTCCGCGGGCGAGATTGGGTTCGCCGCTGTCTAGCCCCGTCAACACGGGCAGATTCGTGGACGACAGTAATTCTGAGGCGCGACTGTCCATTAAAAAAATACCGCCCCCCAAAAAAACTACGGGTAATAAGCGACGAAGATACAAAATTAGCATTAGCATGGTGCGAGGTGGGGCGCCTCCGGTGCAGGGCGCCCCAGCCGTTGTGGTTAAAATAGGTAGCGAGTCGAGCATTCGACACTGCGCGGATCCGCGAGACGGCGCATGGTCGTGCCGGCTACGGGCTCATATTCAGCGTTGAGGAGATTGCGGCCGCGGAGGGTGATGCTCCAGCGGTTCTGCGTATAACTCAGGCCCGTATCGAGGGTGACGTAACCATCGGCGATGACAGAATTATTATTGTTGGCAAAACGATCGCTGACATAGCGTGCGCCGCTGTTGATGGTGAAGCCGTTTGGGAGGCGCTTGATCACAAAGAAGCTTGTCACCCAAGCGGGCACGTTGGCGGGGGCATTGCCCGTACGTGAGATAATCCCTGTGCCCAAGCTTTCGGCGTACTGGCCATACCAAGCGTGGGTATAGGCGGCATTGGCTTCGATGCGCCAGCCTTCAAAGGGCGTGAGAGCGACAGCGAGTTCAGTTCCGCGAGAATTTTGGGCGCCGATTTGCTGGCTAATTCGCAAGCCGGTGAGCGGGTCAAGGGTGGAGGCGAGGATATTGTTTTTTTCGATATCAAAGACGGCGAAGGTGAAGTCGGCGTGTTTGTTCCAAAAAGACCCCTTGGCCCCGATTTCAAATTGGCGGCCTGTCTGGAGGGAGAAATCGTTAGAGGTTATCGTGAAGCTGACTAGTTGCGTGGTGGGTTCGGCCGCGCGACTGTAGCTGGCATAAAAATTGAGCTCTTTGGTTGCAGACCAGACCACCCCGCCACGGCCAGTCCACGGGGCGTAACTTTTGTGATAAGTTGAAAATGCGGTGGTGGGGGTTAGCAGCGTATCGCGCTGGATGGCGATGCCATCATGACGGAGGCCAGCGATTAATTTCACCGACGCAGTCAATTCCAGGGCATCCTCGAGGTAAAAAGCCGTGGTCTCGATTACGATCTGGGAGGTCTTCATGAAACGGGTTGCCTCACCCGGCCCAGAGGTCGCGGTGGGATTGAGCAGGCTTACGGAGGTCGCGGTGGTGGCATAGCCTGTGGGGGTGCCGCCGCGAACGAGATCGTTGCGCTCAATAAACCCACCAAGAACGAGTCGGTTCGGCCGACCAGCCAAGGGGCGCTTAGAGATAGCATCCAGGCGGTTGCCCACGAGCTGATCATCACGGTAAATATGAAGAAATGATGAACGGGTGACGAGTTGGGTGACGGGGTTCCAAGTATTGGTCTCGAGGTTGCGCCATTTGAGGAGCTGGGTGGCGAGGTAGGTTTCGTTATTTAGATCGAGGTCGGGGGTCACGCGAAGTTCTGCGCGAAGGCGAGTGAAGGTGTTTTCTGTCTTAGCATAATTATCGAGAATGTTGTAATTCGTGCGGCGGGCGGCGGATTCTATGCGGGGGTTAATCATCCGGTCGGTGGCGCCATTGAAAGTGCGGATTTCGATGGGCGCATTGGCGATCGTGGTATTGACGACCCCATCATAGACCACGGGGTTGCCGTAGTAACTTTCGTTCCAATCCTTCAGGCAAGTCGTGTTGAGCGTAAGATTAAGGGCGGGCGTCACTTGCCAGCCAAGCGCGCCCGCGGCCGCATCGTAGCGCTGGGCATTGCGATCAACGTAGCCTTGGGTTTCATTGTGGCTATAGTCGATCCGGACCGTGAGGGGGCGTTGGGGGGCGCCGCTTGAAAGGGGGCCACCCCAGCCGAGACCGAGGCGATAGCTGTCCCAAGCTCCAGCGCTGATCAAAGCGTCGCCGCGGGCAATTTTATCAGGCGCTTTCGAGAGATAATTAACCGCTCCACCGATGGCGCCTTCACCAAACATGAGAGAGGCCGGTCCTTTTAGAATCTCGACGCGATCGAGGAGAAAAGAGTCAATGGTACGGGAAGACTGCGAGGCCGTATTCTGGCGAATACCATCGCGCATAATAGTGACGCTATTGGAGCCAAAGCCGCGCGTAGAATAAGTTGGAATAGAACCATATTGCGTGCCCCCAGTCATCCCGACGGCCGCTTCAACGGCTTCGACAGCGGTGCGCAGGCCGCGTAGTTGCATGACCTCTTGAGTCACGACGGAGACAGAGACCGGGAGATCTCGATTGGCTAGCCCGAGCCGCGAACCCGTCGTGGGAGTGGCATCGAGGGGCAAGGAGAAATCTCTCTCCTTGGCGGCAATAATCTTCAGCTTATCCAGTTCAAGAATATCGCTAGCCGGGGATTTAGTTTGGGCGGATAAACCGCTAATGAGAGTTAATGTCGCGACGGTGTAGATTGCGACGCGTGCGAGGGAGCCAAATAAAGACATAAAATAAAATTAAAATTAAAGCGCGCAGTGACGGGTGCGAGCAGCCCGGCTCATCAGGAGCTGAGTCAATAATCACACCGCGCAGAATGAAGCGCGGTGGCGTGGGGCAGGGGCGCGTTAAACGCGCGGCGGGGTCACGGGCACCAATTCAGTGCGCGTGAGGCCGATGTTATGAATAACACTCGGCCAAGCAAAATCAGGCGCCGCAACCACGAGGATCGGCACACTATCGGCTAACAACAAAAGTTTGTCCATGCCGCCACCCAGCGCCGCGTCTCGCGGTAATTGTTCCCGCGCCGCGTCCTGAGCGGTTTGCGAGACATGGCAGAGATCGCAAGCCGCGCTGCCGTCGAAGGTGACCGCGAGCGCTTGGCTCGCTGGCATGACCTGCGCGTAGTCGTGAAACATTTTAGCCCAGCCGACAACTTGCACCACATTCCACAGAGCCCCATTGGCGCAGAGCCAGGCGAGTCCTAAAGAAAAGATGGCGAGTGGGCGACGCACGGCGTGAATAAATTAAGGGCCCAATTTTCTGGCAACAGAAAATTCCGAGAAGCTTGATCCGCCTCAAGCTTGCGATGAGCGCTGACTGAAATCTGGCCGAACTGAGGAGGGATTGATTCTAATCAGAACGGCGGAGGGCGGTGCCGCGGGTGATTTTAGTTTTCCAATTTAAAAACAAACACGGCGCCTTTTTCGGTGCCGACGGCGAGCATGGTGTCGTCGGGGCGCCAGGCAAATTTCGTCGCCGTCACCGGCATTTTAACTTCGGCTATCAGCGGATTTTTTCGCGTCGGCGCCCACAGGCAGAATTCACCACCGAGCGCGGCCGTGGCGAGCAGGCCGTGTTGATTTTGAAAGGCCACGGCACAAACCCGCGTGGCGTGGGGCAGGAGGAGCGGCTCGCGGCCTTCGGGGCCCGCGCCCGTGCAGTCCCAAATACAAGCATCGCGCCCGCCCCCCGTGGCGAGCCACTTGGAATCGCGGCTGAAACCTAATTCCAGTAATTTGGTTTCATAGCCGCTCATCTGAAGCTCCATGTCTGCCGTTGGCACCCAAAGATGGACCGCGTTGTCGTGACAACCCGCGACTAGCCAGCGGCCGTCGGGCGACCACGTGAGCGCAAGGATGGCATTGCCATAAGGAAGCTCCTTGAGCGCGCCAAAAGTTTCTGGGTGCCACAGCGTCACGCCGCCAAAATAAGCTGAGGCGAGCGCGGGTGAGATTTCCGGCTGGGTCGCGGGTTTAATAGCCAGCGCCGAGATCGTCTTGGGGGCAGCGGGAAAAGTATGCGCCACGGAGCCATCCGGGCGGAGGGCCACGAGTTTTTTTCCAGCCGCGGCAAACAGGCACGCCTGATCTTCTGGCGGCGTTGAGGTAGTCACCAAGTTTGGGGGGAGGGCGCGTGCTCCTCGCCAGACGAGATGCTCCACCCAAGCAGAGCCAAGTTTAGTTTCAGCGGTTTGGCGGCCAGTCGCTCCATCCCAAAAACGCACACAGCCATCTTGGCCGCCGCTCGCGAGTAGGGCAGGCACCTCTTTCGTTGAGATCCAAGCCAAACAATTGGCGCCATTTTCATGGCCGGTCAGTTTATGAAGCACCGCGCCGGTGACGGCATCGTAGAGTGTGATGCTGCCGGCAGCCGAGACGACGCCGAGGACCGCCCCATCAGGAGACCAGGCGAGATCGATGACGTAATCGTCGAGGGTCGCGGTCCAGTGTTTAGAGAAATTCATAAAATCGTTCACTGATTTTTACGCTTAATGGTTCGCAACAGTCCAGCGCTGAGAATTTCGCAATACCTGAGGTGAGCCTTGCGCTCAGCTGGCTAAGACCTCTATAGAATAAAAGCATCGGTAGTTCTGTTGTTTTTTCACCCTGTTTTTCACCCCATGATGCTATCCCGTGTTACTCGTTCTGTCTTGGTCGCACTGTTATGGTCCTCATCGTTGCCGCTCTGTCGGGCCCAAACGGTGGCGCCGGCTCCGGTGCCTTTATCTAAATTTGTGCCCACCGATCGCTTTACCGTGCCGGCAGGGTTTGAGCTCACGCTCTGGGCGCAGGCGCCGCAATTGCGCAATCCAACGAATATGGATGTCGATGCCCAGGGCCGCATCTGGGTGACGGAGGCGGTTAATTATCGTGCTCATGCGGGGCGGGATAAAGCCGGTGATCGCATTGTTGTGCTCGAAGATACCAATGGCGATGGCGTCGCTGACTCCAGTCACGTTTTCGTGCAAGAGCTCGGCTTAGTGGCCCCGCTCGGCATCGCGGTGATCGACAATCAGATCATCGTTTCCTGTGCGCCCGATTTGATTGTCTATACGGATGTCGATCGGAATGGTCGGTTTGATCCCCAAGTGGACAAGCGCGAGGTGTTGCTCAGTGGCTTTAATGGCCGCAATCACGATCACGCGCTGCACTCGGTTACATTCGGTCCGGATGGCCACTGGTACTTCAGCCAAGGCAACACGAGTGCCCATTTCACGGATCGCTCGGGAAAAGCTTTTCGCATCGGCAGCGCCTACGATCCTCATGGCGTGTTTTCGCCTAATCTTTTTAGCTGGAAGCCAATTGAATTAGCCGGAGCGACCAGTGATGACGGCCACGTCTATGTGGGTGGTTATAATCTGCGCATGCGCCCTGATGCGACTCACGTGGAGATTCTCGGTTTTGGTTTTCGCAACAGTTTCGAACAAACCGTGACGTCCTTCGGGGATATTTTCCAAAATGACAATGACGACACCCCGGCCTCGCGCACAACCCACGTCTTAACGTACGGCAACGCCGGTTTCTTTTCCCGCGATGGTCGACGCAATTGGGGGGCGGATCGTCGCCCGGGGCAAAGTATCATGACGGCGCAGTGGCGGCAGGAAGATCCTGGCGTGATGCCGGCGGGCGATATTTACGGCGCAGGGGCGCCGACCGGTATCGCATTTTATGAGGGCGATGCGTTTGGGCCAGCTTGGCGCGGCACGTTGCTCAGTGCGGATGCGGCGCGTAACACGATCCTTGGTTATCACCCTCAACCCGTGGGGGCCGGCTTTAGTCTCGAGCGCTTTAATTTTGTGACCAGTAATGCGACGCAGACTTTTGCCGGCATCGATAGTCTCCGCGGCAAGACGAGCGATGAACTCGCGACATTCTTTCGCCCGTCCGATGTCATGGTCGGCGCTGATGGCGCCATTTATATTGCTGATTGGTTCGATCCCCGGGTTGGCGGGCACGCAGATTTAGATGAGCAACTCGCTGGGGCTATTTATCGCGTCGCGCCGAAGGGCTTTAAATCGGTGGTGCCGAAATTTGATCTGGCGACAACCGCTGGACAAATCACCGCGCTGCGCAGTCCCGCGGTTAATGTGCGTGCAGTAGGGTACCTGCGCCTGCGCGCGCAAGGAGCTGCCGCGGTGGCGCCGGTGGCAGCGCTCCTCGATGACGCTAATCCTTATGTGCAGGCTCGGGCCATTTGGCTGCTTGCTGAAATGGGTGCGACCGGGCTGGCGCGCGTCGAGTCACTCTTAACCGCCAACGACCCGCAAACTCGCATCGTTGCTTGGCGGGCGCTGCGGAATCAAGGGCAGGCCGTGCTCGTGCATGCCGCGACCTTAGCGCAGGACTCTTCTTCCGCGGTACGGCGTGAGGTGGCCCTGGCCTTACGTGATACGCCGCTGGCCGAAGCGCGTGATATTCTGCTGACCCTGGCTCGGGGTTATGACGGGCAAGATCGCACCTACCTCGAGGCGTGGGGTTTGGGTTGCAGTGGGAAAGAGGCGGGAATTTACGCAGCGCTGGCAGCGAGCCAGACCGAGCAAGATGCTTTGAAATGGTCGCCGGCTTATGCCGGCTTGGTATGGCGGTTGACGCCAGCGGCAGCAGTGGCGCCCTTGGCGGCCCGCGCCCGCGCCACAACTCTCAGCGAGAAAGATCGCCTCGCCGCGGTGACGGCGCTCGGATTTATCCCAACGCGCGAAGCGGTCTTCAGCTTGCTCGATCTCGCGCAGCAGGCCACGGGCATGGTGCAAAAGCACGCGTTCTGGTGGGTGGTTAATTATGGTAAGACGCGCTGGGCTGGGTTGGGCGTCGAAGCTGAACTCAAAGCACGTGGCCTCTATGATCCTGCTAAGCTGGTAATCACAGAAAGTATCGTGCCTGAGCCGCCGGCGACTAAGCTGCCTTCGGTGGCCGCCATTGCTGCGCTCACCGGTGATCCCGTTCGCGGTGCCGCGTTGGTGTCGGCTTGCTACCTGTGTCACCACATCGGCGATCAAGGCGTGGAATATGGACCCACGCTGACTTCATTCGCGAAACTTCAAACTACGGCGGTGGTCATTAATTCAATCGTGAATCCTTCCTCGGATATTTCCCATGGTTTTGAGGGGAGTGTCATCACGCTCAAGGATGGGAAAATTATTCATGGACTAGTGCTTTCAAGTGGCGACCCGCTCGTCGTGCAAAGTCTCGGCGGGGTTACCCAGTTAATTCCGGCTGATCTGGTAAAAACCAATAAGGGCCTCGGCCGTTCGCTGATGATGGGTGCTGATCAGCTTGGCCTCGATGCGCAAGGCGTGGCCGACATCGTAGCTTATCTCAAAAAGCTATAACCGCCGGTTGGATACTTGATCTCCAATGGGAGTCTGGGTTTCCCCCAGCTCCCATCTCCTGCGCAGTCACCGATGTCTGAGCTAACTCCTGGGAGCGGTCCGCGGCGCTTATTTAACTAAGCACGCTTTGAAGCCTTCGGTCAGGGCGGCGCGATCAAGATTTTTCCCGATGAAGATGAGGGTATTTGTGCGATTTTCGCCGTCACGCCATTCTCGATCAAATTGAGCATCGAAGAGCATGTGAACACCTTGGCAGACGAGGCGCTTGTTGGTTCCTTTGACCACGAGCACACCCTTCATGCGAAAAATATCCCCACCTTTGGTTTCGAGTAATTTAGAAATCCAGGTGTTCAGTTTTTTCCCATCAAGTTCGCCGGCGACGCTGATGCCGACCGATGAAACATCCCCGTCGTGACTGTGTTCATGGCGAAAGCCTTGGTCCCAGACGTAGCGAATTACATTACCATCGGGGCCGTGCAAATGGGTCGGTACATCGTGCCCAGTAATGAGCAAATAGTGTCCGGCGGTCGCAATTTTAACGGAAAAGTGGCCCTGCTCATCTTTAAGTTTAAGCCGATGAAGGACCTGGCCGGGCGCAATAGTTTCATCAGGCAGGATGATTTTTTCCCAATCAGAGAAGGTTAAAACTGCCGCATCGCGCGCGGTGTTCAGGTCGGCGGGTGTGAGGCTTTTTAGAGGGAGCAAGACGACATCGAGCTCGTTGTGATTGTGGCCACAATCTTCACCGCACTCGTGGTCGTGGCTGTGGTCATGCTCAGGTCCCCCGTGATGGTGAGCGTGACCAATGGCGAGTTTGTAGGCGCCGGGAGCGAGTTCGTAGGCGCCGGCCCATTCAAAGGGATATTCTGTTTCGAGGAATTGTGGATCGACCTCAATCGCACGCTCGAGATTGAAACCACCGATATCAATGACTTGATTCAGGGGCAGGCTGGCATTGGTCGTGCGATGAACTTTAGCGACTGCGTTGATCGATTTAATCCGCTGCTCGAGCGCGGCGAGTTCGGTCGGGGAGACGAGATCAGTCTTATTGAGCAAAATAACATCAGCAAAGCCGATTTGTTTAATGGCTTCAGGTGAATCGCCTAAGTGCAGGAGGATGTGCTTGGCATCGACGAGCGTGACAATGGCGTCCAAGCGAAACTGCTCCTTCATTTCTGGGTCGGAGAAAAACGTCTGGGCCACCGGGGCGGGATTAGCGAGGCCGGTGGTCTCGATGAGAATAGCATCGAGTCGATCCTTGCGCTTCATCAGCCGGCTGAGAATGCGGAGGAGATCGCCGCGTACGGTGCAACAAATGCAGCCGTTGTTCATTTCAAAGATTTCCTCGTCAGATTGAATAACCAGTTGGTTGTCGACGCCGACTTCGCCGAACTCATTTTCAATCACCGCAATTTTTTTACCGTGCTGTTCCGTGAGGATGCGATTGAGCAGGGTGGTTTTTCCGGCGCCGAGGAAGCCAGTGAGAACCGTAACGGGAATGCGTGAGTCAGACATTAATAAAGGAGGTGAAAGGAAGAAGGCTCAGCAAACTCATCAACGCGGTGTTTGCAATTCTCAGTTAAGGGTGCGCTGCGCGGAAGGTCGCGTTACCAGCCGTAACTGCGCTTGATACGCAGCTCTTCATAGAGATCTTCGTCTAATTCTTCGAGGAAGCGGGAGGGATTAAGCATCATGCCGCCGGGACCGGCGCGACTCGCTACCTTCGGGTAGCTAATATAAAGTTCATTTTTCGCCCGCGTGACCGCGACGTAAAAAAGGCGACGTTCTTCTTCCACATCACCGCTCTCAATGGCGCGCCGACCAGGAAATTGTCCATCGGCGGCGCCAATCAAAAAAACGACATCGTATTCTAAGCCTTTGGCCTGATGGACGGTCGTCAGTTTGACGGCATCCTCATTGGCATCGACGTGTTTGTCACTCGTCTCGCCGTTCAGCAAAACGATTTGGGCGAGCAGATCCTGCATTTCCTCGAAACGCGCAGCGAAGCCGACGAGCGCTTTTAATTCCTCAAGTCGATCCACGTAATCGGCGTAGGCGCCTTTGAGGTAATCGCCATACCAGCCTTCGATCGCGACGGTGACGGTGTCGCTCGGCTTTTCGTGGCTCATGGCATCCGCAACTTGGCGCAGTGAGGCGCAGAAATTGGACCAATCATCTTTAGCGTCTTTGGCCACTTTGCTCTTCACGTCATCAGTATTGAGAGCGTCGATAAAATTTTGCTGCATCAGGCGCGCGTGATCGAGAGCCGCGGCGTGGATCTTTTGGGCGCCCTTTTCGCCGACTTTGGGTAATAAAATAGCGATGCGCTGCCACGCCTGCGCGTCACTGGGGTTATAAACAAAACGCAGTAAGGCGATGAGATCACGGACGTGCTGGCGTTCGAAGAATTTCACCCCAGAGGTAATTTGATAGGGCATGCCTGCGCGCGAGAGCGCCAATTGCATTTCGAGGGCGAGAAAATGGGAGCGGTAAAGGATCGCGATCTCCTTCGCCGCGACGCCGTCATCGGTGATGAGCGAGTGGATGCGTTTGAGAATGAACTCGGCTTGCTCGCGGTCGTCCATGGTGGCGACGACGTAGGGCTTAATAGAGTGTTTGCGCGCGGCGCGGAGTTCCTTGTCAAAGTGGCGGCCTTTGGGTTGCGCATTCAGCACGCCGTTCGCAAAGGCCAGAATTTCGGGGGTGGAACGATAGTTGATCTCGATCCGATGGATCACCGTGCCCGGGTGCCGTTCAGGGAACGACATGATGTTTTCAAAATCGGCGCCACGCCACGAGTAGATACACTGCGCATCATCGCCGACGGCCATGACGCAGTGGTGCGCCGCCAGTTTATCCACGATCTGGGCCTGGATGGTGTTGGTGTCTTGATACTCGTCGACGAGGACGTGGCGAAAGCGGGCGGCAAAATATTTTGCGACCTCCGGCGCATCCGTCAGCAGCTTAAGCCAGAGCTCGAGCAGGTCGTCGTAATCGACAACTGATTGGTCGCGTTTAGCTTTCGCGTAGGCGGTGGCAAATGCGGGGAAGCGTCCGGCGATATCGCTGTATTGCGGAAAATTTTTCGCGACGGTGTCGGCAAGTGAAAGCTGAGTGTTGCGAGCGAGGGAGAGGACACTGAACAGGGGACCGGGGCGCGGGTTAGTTTTGTCTTTAAAGAAAAGCTTATCGGCCTGCTCGACGGTTTGTTTGAGGAGCGATTCAGATTCGTCGGCGTCGAGGATGGTAAAATTTTTTGGCAGCTGAATGGCTTCGCCGTACATGCGTAGCGCGCGATTCCCGAGGGAGTGAAACGTGCCGCCCCAGAAGCGGGCGGGTTCGATGCCGGTGAGATCTTGCACGCGGTGGAGCATTTCCTTGGCCGCTTTATTCGTGAAGGTGAGGAGGAGGATTTCACCTGGCTTGACGCCTTGGGAAAGCAAGTAGGCTACGCGGTAAGTGAGCGTGCGGGTCTTGCCCGAGCCGGCGCCGGCTAACACGAGAAGTGGGCCAGGCGGTGCGGTGACCGCTGCAAATTGCTCAGCATTAAGCAGGGCCTGAAAGTCGATGGCCGGCACATCAAGTGGTCGGCTGGCAAAATCACTGGGGAGAACAAAATCCATGAATTCAGAGAACAGAAGACAAGGTACCGGGGACAGAATGCAAGCAGGGAGCTGCCCCATTGCGGCCTGCTTGCTGCTGGGAGTTTATTCCTTGTTTGATCGCGCGAAACTGCAGGCTAGGCGCAAGCCGTCGGGAGGGAGTTGGCGAGAAATGCGTCTGCAGGTCGGGATTCATTGGCGTTCGAGGAATGAACGGGTTGCGGAAAACATTAAAATGCGGCGGCGGGGAATTGTTATGGGCAATGGGCAACCCCCTGGCTCATGAGGCACAAAAAAGCCCGCCGGGCTGGCGGGCGGGGGCGGTTCGCAGGCGTAAATCGCCTGCTCGCGCTTAAACCGTCGTGAGATCCTTCTCTTTGTGAGCGAGGTGGGTGTCGATGTCCTTGATGGATTTGTCGGTCAGCGTCTGGATTTCTTTTTCGAGACGCTTCTCTTCGTCTTCGGACATTTTGCCGTCTTTTTTAGCCTTCTTAACATTTTCCATGGCATCACGGCGGGCATGACGAAGATTAACGCGGCCCTCTTCCGCCAGTTTATGGGCAACTTTGACAAATTCGAGACGACGTTCTTTGGAAAGATCGGGCAGCGGGAGGCGGATTAAGCTACCATCCACCACGGGATTAATGCCGAGGTTGGCCTGTTGCAGGGCCTTTTCTACGGCGCGAATGAGCCCTTTATCCCAAGGCTGAACTTGAATCATGCGGGCGTCGGGCGTGCTGATGGCCGCGCATTCCTTGAGGCGCATCATTGACCCATAGGCTTCGACCATCACGCCTTCGACCATGGCGGGGGAGGCTTTGCCGGTGTGGATGGTGCTAAATTCGTGCAGCGTGAAATCGATCGCTTTTTTCATGCGGGCCGCGACGTCAGTAAGGATGGATTGGCTCATAAGGGAATAAGGTTTAAGCGCGATAAGGTTTAAGTCGTAAGCTGCAAAGACTGATCAGGGTTTAATTACTGCGCAAGGGGGAGTAGCAAGGGCAAGGACTTACCGTTTACAGCTTAAACCTTAAAACTAATTGTGGACGAGGGTGCCGATTTTCTTACCGAGGACCGCGTTGCGGATGGCGTGTTCAGAGGTAAGATTGAAAACGAGGATCGGCACATTGTTATCGAGGCAGAGCGAGAAGGCCGTTGAGTCCATGACGTTCAAGCGCTGGCGGAGGGCATCGACGAAGGTGATCTCGTCATATTTGACGGCATCATCATATTTTTTCGGATCCTTATCATAGATCCCATCAACCTTGGTCGCCTTCATGATGATATCGGCGTGTAACTCTGAGGCGCGCAAAGCTGCCGTGGTATCGGTGGAGAAGTAAGGGTTGCCGGTCCCGGCAGCGAAGATGACGACGCGCTTTTTTTCCAAATGGCGAATGGCACGTCGCATGATAAACGGCTCGGCGATTTGGTTCATCGGAATGGCTGATTGGACGCGCGTATCGACGCCCATTTTTTCGAGGCAATCCATCAGCGCGAGGCTGTTGATGACGGTGGCCAGCATGCCCATATAGTCACCGGTGGTGCGGTCGACGCCTTGTTTGGCGCCTTGGAGGCCGCGGAAAATATTGCCTCCGCCGATGACAACGCAGACTTGCACGCCGAGCGCGTGGATTTCTTTAACTTGCTCGCAAATATGTTCGAGCGTGGCGGCATCGATTGCTTCGGCGCCTTTACCGCGTAAAACTTCGCCGCTCAGTTTCAGCACAATACGCTTATATTTAATATGAGGAGTAGCGGCAGACTTGGTAGGCATGAGCTGAGATGAAACCGACCGCCAAAAGCGGCGTCAATGCCCGAGATTTATGCACGCTGCCACGGCGATGGTCGGGGTGCACAAGATTGCGGGTGAGCTGGTCGGTAAAGGCATGGCGAATGGCATTGCCACGAGGGAGCTAGCTTCGTTGTCATGACGTCGCTTTCAGCTTTTATTTCTACTTATGAAATTCGAACACTTTGCCCTTAATGTAGCGGATGTCCGGGCGATGGCCCGCTGGTATGTGGAGCACCTCGGTTTTCAAATTGCCCGCAGCCGCGAAGATGCGCCCTTTACGCATTTCCTCGCTGATGAAACCGGTCGAGTCGTGATCGAACTTTATACGAACCCAGCAGCTATCGTTCCGAATTATGCGACTCAGGATCCCTTGGTTTATCATTTAGCCGTCTTTACCAAGGATGCTCGGGCCGAGCAGCAGCGTTTAGAAAAAATCGGCGCTACCCTTTATTTTGAAGACAATCTGCCGGATGGCTCACGGCTCACGATGATGCGTGATCCGTGGGGAGTGCCGCTGCAGCTGTGCCAACGCAGCAAGCCTTTCCCCGGCTTTTGAGGCGATTAACTCGCTGCCGTTTATTTCTGTGGAGATTGTTGCAACTGCGATGGGGTTAGGGCTGTTGGATGAAACCGCAGCGTGCTAATCCCGCCTTTGAACCAGTAGACTTTATTCTGGCGCACGCCGAGGGAGGTTTGGCCGGGTCCCATCGGGCCGAAGGCGACCTGAGCGGTGAGTTCTTGTTGTCCATCGATGTAATGGGTCATGCGCTGGCCATCATAAGTGAGCGCGACCCAATACCAGCGTCCGGTGGGATGCACCCGTCGCGGATCGATCAAAGGTTGCCGGATTCGTTCATTCCCGAGGAAGGTGTCGAGCCACCAGCCGCCGTGGCCATCGAGACGGGTTTCGATCACCACGCGCCAATTGGTCGTATCTTGAATATGCACAAAGCGTTGTTCGGCCAGGCCGCCTTCTTCTGGTTTAAAAAGAATTTCGACGGTGAACTGCGGCCAACCGTCCAGCGGGTTAGTGGGCACGAGGAGGCCGTCATGAGAACCGTTAAAAAATAATGCTGGACCCGGCGGTGCCGTGCGAACTTGGGGTGATCCCATTACCGTGGGCTTATGGGCTCCGATGAGATCCGTTTGCGTAACTGACCAGAAAGTGGGGGTGTGGGGACTTGGTTCGGCCCAAAGGGTTGCGGCAAGAGGCAAGAGAAGGGTTGCGAGATAGATTCTGGAGATCAGCGGCATGGATTGTTTTAAATATATCACGCCATGGGCAACACAAGCGGCTTACGGTCATAGAGTTTTGGCCGGCGGGTTGGCGGTAAATTTCCACTCTTGACCCGCGTAGGGAGGGGGGCTTCTTTCGGCCCTCCTTTGCCTGATGGTGTAATGGTAGCACAGGCGACTTTGACTCGCCTAGTCATGGTTCGAATCCATGTCGGGCAGCCACTTTGCGGGAGCAAATTGGCAGACAGACCGGGATGAGAACGGAGTTCGACGACCGGATCCCGCTTGGCGGGAGGAGGGAGAGGGGCCGCGCGAAGCGTGCCCGAAGGGTGGGCGAAGCCCAGCCAATCCATGTCGGGCAGCCACTTTATGAATTAATTTGGCGGCAGTATGCTAAGGAGGTGCTTGCTGGAATGGGGTGCTGCCGAGGTGCAATTACCCTAGCCTTTCGCTGTGGGGGAGCAGCTTGTGCGCAACTTTACTTGCTCGGAAGCGGTAAACAAATTAGTCTGTTCGTAATGCCGCTGTCTCCTATTACCGCTGAGAAAAATCCTGCAGTGGTAATTCTGGTGGTTGAGAATCAGGCGGATGTGCGCAATAAAATCGTCACTGACTTGGCTGGCCAATGGTCTTTGCGCATGGCGGCGACGGCAGCCGAAGCGGAAATTGTCCTTGAACAGGAGTCGGTGCATCTGGTGCTCCTAGGTTTACCGATGGGAAGCATTGAAGGAGGGCGAATCCTGAAGTGCGTTAAAAGAATCGATGAGCATATCGAAATTGTCGTACTGGCTGCTTTTGAGGCTAAGGAATCAGCGCGGCAGGCTATTCGCCAAGGCGCCTGCGATTATATTAGTAAGACTGCGGAGCCTAATATTCTTCGTGAAGCAGTCGCGCGGGCGGTGCGGTTGCGTGATCTGTTTGATCGCGAGGCGAGCAATCATGCCCGCCTCTCCAATCTGACGCAGCAGCTTAACGACACCGTGATTCGCGAGGAAATCGCGCGCAATAATAACCTCGGCTACGCGGGGGTCTTGCACGATATCGTCAATCCTCTGACGGTTGCCAGCGGGTTTTTGGAGGCGATGCAAAAAACCATGGTGAATCAAACGACGCTTACGGCGGAGATGCTGGAGCCTATGAAGCGTGAGCTAGCGCTGATCTCTAAGCAAATTTTCCTCTGCTGCAGCATCACCTCCCGCTACATGAGGATTTTACGACATCAGTATGACCAAGCTGGCGAGTGTTCTGTGAATCGGACCCTGAATGATCTCCAGGTCATTGTAGCGCATCATCGAGAGCTGAAGCATAATCCGCTGGAAATTCAGGAGCTGCAGGAAAATCATACTGTTTTGATCGGTTCCACGGAGCTCCTGCCGGCTTTGCTCAATTTGACGATTAACGCCGTGCAAAGTTCCGAGGCAGCCAAGCCAATAGTCATTTGCGCTGAACCGATTCCGTTACCGCCGGATCCTGATGCATTGCAAGATGGCCCGCAAGATGTGTACTGGGGTCGCGCCACTTTTGATGCTTCACCCCCGACGGTAGCCATCCGGGTGATTGATCAAGGTCGGGGGATTCCGGCCAATATTTTAGCTCATATTTTTGAGCCTCATTTTTCGACTAAAGGAGAAAAGGGAAACGGTCTCGGGCTGCCGATTGTCGCTCGGCTGGTTGAGGTGCATCACGCCCTCATGCATGTCCACACAGAGGTTGGGGCCGGTACGACGGTGACGCTTTACCTGCCCGCGCGCGTGCTGTTGCGGAGTGATTCCATGCAGCCCTTTGCGATTCGGCCGGTCTAGCCCGCCAGATTTAAGGGATGCCGATGGGGCGCGATCGGTCTGGGCTAAGCCTATTCTCGAGGAGCTAAAAATATCGATTGGTGGCTCATCCTCACGGCCGCGCGCTATTTTGTTGAGACGTTAGTTAGGCGCGGTGGACCTGAGCTTGTCGGGCTTCGAAAAATTACTCAGTTTAAATCGATGCCGGCCAAGCGAGCTTTTGTTTATATTCTGCGGTGTGCTGATCGTACCTTTTATATCGGCACGGCTAAGAATGTGCAGCTGCGGTTGGCGGTGCATAACGCGGGCAAGGGCGCGAAATACACGCGGCCGCGTTTGCCGGTGCGGGTGGTTTGGCAGGAGGGGCCGATGAGTTTGACGCGTGCGCTGCAACGCGAATATCAGCTCAAGCAATTGACGCGGCCCAAGAAACAGGCGCTCATTCGGGGCCAACTTAAAGTTCCGCGCCCGCGCTGATTTTCCTGATGCTGCTCTTGAATAAAATTTTACCCCTGTTTTTTCTGCCGGTGGGTATCGTCCTGCTGCTGCTGTTGTTTGCTTGGTGGACCCAGCGGCGCTGGCCGGTGGGTGTGGCCTGCTTACTTCTCTACTCGGGAAGTACTCCGTATGTGGGTAATCGACTCATTGGTTGGTTGGAGTCGCGTTACCCAGCAGTATCGGTTGTCGGCGTAGCATCAGCTGATGCCGTCGTGGTGCTCGGGGGTATTCTGGGCGCGCCGGTTAGTTTGGGTTTTACGCCCAACTGGACTGAGACCGTCGAACGTTTTGAAGCCGGCGTGGCCTTGGTTCAATCAGGGAAGGTGCGGCGGCTGGTTTTTACTGGGGCTCGCATGAAGTGGGAAGGGCTTGCCGCCACTGAGGGTGAGGAACTGCGAAAATTTGCACTCACTCGCGGGGTGGCGGCAGAAAAAATTTTGGTGACACGCGACATCGATAATACCGCGACTGAAGCCATTGCGGTGGCTGAGCTGATGCAGCAGCAGGGCTGGCGCCGGATTATCTTGGTCACCACCGGCTGGCACATGCCGCGCGCTGCTCATTTATTTGCTCGGGCGGGAGTTAATTGCCTGATTTTCCCCGTCGATTTTCGCTTTGATCGATCTCGGCCAGTGACCGTCTTGGATTTTGTGCCCAAGGCAGAAGCTTGGCAATTAACGGAGACGGCCCTGCGCGAGTGCTACGGTTATGCGTTCTATGTTGTGACTGGCCGGTGATGCTGGTCAGCAGCTGGGCGATCATTGTTTCAGCTAGTCGCCATCGCCCAAAGTGCAATCGGTTCGGCTGCTATTTTATGCTCTATAATGACTTGAGCGCATAGATATCACTCAAACCCTCAGCGCGCAAGAGACGGGCGAGGGCCGCGCTTCTGAGCCCATGTCGACAGGTGAGTGCTACGGGGCCCGTCACTACGAATTCGCGCAACGCGGCTAAGTCGTGAGCGGGGATCGCCTGAAAATTGTTGCGACCACCCGATGGCGCCATTTCACCAGGCTCGAGGAGGAAAACTATTTTCGTCGTGGGTCCAAGCGCGGTGAGTTGGGCTGCGGTTATCCAGAGGTTCTTGAGCTCGCTGTTCTGCGCGGTGGCGGGTGCGGGGAGCTGATCGAGACGACGGCAAATGGGACAATCGGGCCGAGCCAGGCGTTCGATGGTGAGCGTCGAGCCATCGAGTAAGTTAACCAAACGCGTTTGTTGGGCTGCGGTGCCGGCGAGGCCGAGTAATATCTTTAAAGTTTCGGCGGCTTGCATCACCCCGAGAACGCCAACAGCGGGCCCAAAGACTGGCCCGCCGGCGCAATTCTCTTGAGGCTCGAGCTCGGTCGCGGTGCGACCAGCCCACAAACAATGCAAGCATCCCCCCGTCCCATGCTGGAAAACATCGAGCGTTCCTTCAAAGCGATGAACGGCGGCCGAGATGAGCGGAAGGCCGAGTGCTTGGCAGGCATCGTGCAAAATAAAGCGTGAGGTGAAGTTATCGGTGCAATCCAGGACGACATCGTGGCCGGCGACTAAGGCGCGGGCATTCGTGGCGGTGAGATCGCCTTGGTGCATTTTGATTTCAATCGCGGGGTGCTGGAGCCGCAGCCGCGCGGCCGCCGCGAGCACTTTGGGGGCACCGACCTCGGCCAGCGTAAATAATAGCTGACGATGAAGATTGGAAAGTTCGACGTGACCGCCGTCGACCAAGGTGAGGTGACCGATGCCGGCGCCAGTGAGATAAAGGGCGGCGGGACAACCCAGTCCGCCTACGCCGACCACCAGTACTCGCGCCGCGGCGAGTTTGGCCTGACCGGCTGCACCGACTTCTGGGAGCGAGGCTTGGCGCGTATGGTAAGCTGTGAGCGTCGGATTCGTCGCGGTCTCAGTCGTGCAGTTCACCCATTCGGCGGCGCCATCGGGGTGATGCTCTTTTTTCCATACTGGCAAGCGGCGCTTAATTTCCTCGATGACATGGCGACAAGCGGCAAACCCTGCGGCCCGATGCGCGGAAGCGACGCCAATCCAGATGGCTACTTCGCCGATGCGCAGCGTGCCGGTGCGGTGGACGCAATGGACCTGCGTGCCGGTGTAAAGCTGCTCTGTTTCGGTGATGATGGCTTCACCTTCAGCTTGAGCGAGCGCATCAAACGCTTCGTATTCTAAGTGCGTGACGGGTTGGCCGAGATGATGATTGCGTACGCGCCCTTCAAAAATCACGGCCGCACCGGCCTCAGGCGAGGCGAGGCGCCTCGCTCGATCGGCAGGATCAATCGGGGTGGCGGTCAGTTCAAACATAGCTAGCCTCCCGCGACGGGCGGAATAAAGACCACGTGATCACCAGTGCTGAGCGAAGTTTGCATATCTCCGTAGCGCTCATTGATGGCGACCCGCAGCAGATTGGCGGGAAAGGTGAGGGCGTAGGATTTTTGTAATTCCGCGTAAAGTTCTGCGGGATTACGGGCGGCGGTCGTTAGCTTGAGCGTCGCGCACCCCGCCTGTTCCCGGAGCACGGCAAAAAAACGAATCTGCAATTGGAGGGGAGTGTCGGCCACGCGGAGAAATTAGCCGCCGATTTCTGACATCCCTCGCGCAGAAGGAATCAGGTGTTGCGCGAGGCCGTGGCCCCACGGTTTTTCATGCACCGCTTGGCGAATGCAGGTGGCGATGTCGTCATCGCTTTCGCCGCCGCGGAGCAAGTTGAGTAAATTGATTTCGTTATCCCGTAATAGGCACAGCCGCAGCACCCCGTCGGCGGTTAGCCGCATGCGATTGCAGCCGGCGCAAAAAGGAGCGGAGACCGGGCTGATGAAGCCCAGGGCGCCCTGACCCCCAGGGAGCCGATAGAGGCGGGCCTCGCCATCGAGTTGGCCGCCATTTACCAGTTCTAGCGGACCGAAGGCAGTCGTGAGGACTGTAAGCAGTTCGGCTTCGCTCACCATGCCGCGTTTCTGAAAATCTGAATTATTGCCAAACGGCATCTGCTCGATGAAGCGGACCTGCCAAGGATTATTTAAAGTGAGGCGAGCGAGCGCGACGACATCCTCGCCGTCGTTCACCCCGCGACAGACGACCGCATTGAGTTTAATGCGCAGGCCGGCGCGAGCCGCGGCGGCGAGGCCCGCGTGTACATCACGGAGATTGCCCCAGCGCGTGAGTTGGCGAAATTTTTCCTCATCAAGGCTATCGATCGAGACGTTGGCAGTTTGCAGACCAGCATCAGCCAGCGGTTGCGCCAGTTGGTCGAGCAGTACGCCATTGGTAGTGAGGCCAACAGTCGTGATGCCGGGCGTATTGACGGCATGGCGCACTAGCTCAACCAATCCGGGGCGCAGCGTCGGCTCGCCCCCAGTGAAACGAATCTTACGAAAACCCAAGGAGCCGAACAAGGTGATGAGACGCCGGAGTTCAGCGTCGCTCAATAATTCATCCCGTGGCCGAAAAGTCATGTTCTCCGGCATGCAGTAAACGCAGCGCAGATTACACGCATCAGTTAAGGAGATGCGGAGGTAATCAATATCGCGGTGGTAGCTGTCGAGCGGCATGTTGAAGGGAAGAGAATGGGTTCTGGGCTGACCTCAAATCAAATACGAATCCCGCCAGCGCGCAGTCCATAAGTGACGACCACGCCCAGAATGAGGCCGATGAGATAGCCTTGGGGAAGCCAGAGACAGCAAAGCGCCACGCCAAGGGCTATGCTCATCGCCCGGCCCGAGCTGCGTAGGTCGCGCACGAGTAAGACGAGAACGGCCGCTTCCACTAATAGCACCGCGCCGAGAATGGCGGAGGGGAAAGCTTGCATGAGTCCGGTGAACGCTTCGCTAAAAAATAAACCCGCCACTACAAACAGCGCCCCGTACATCACGACGGCACCACCCGTACGCGCCCCGAGTGCATAATAACCAGCGAGGCCGCCGCAGCCGTGACAAACGGGAATGCCGCCTAACCAAGGGACGATTAAATTAAGGCCGGCATACGTTAGGCCGATCGTGCGCAGGGTGAATGTTCGCCCAGGAAATAAATCGCGCACGGTTTGCTGCGTGGCGATGAGCGAATTTGAAAGCGAGAGTGGCAGTTGGGGTAACACCAGTAACGTGAGCGCCGTGAGCCATTGATCCCATGGCCACGGCTCAGCGTGCGGGAGAGTGAAGCCGATGCCCTGCGGAATCGCTGACCAATTGACCCGATAGATCAGCGCCCAAATGACGGCTGCGCCCATCACGAGCAACGCCCCCGGCAGGCGATGGCTCTTGCGCCATAGTGCTAGCACTAAAATAGCGGCAATTGCTGCAGCCCAGCTCCCTGCGTTGGCATTTTGGGCGACGAGTTTCGTCGCCACTCGCGCGAGCGAAAGCCCAAGCCCAACTTGCACACCGCGCACTACGCAGAGTGGAATGACGCGACTGAGCCAGTCGAGCCCCCCGCTGGCAGAAAGTACGAGCATCAGCCCGCCAATCATCAGACCAGCCATCTGGAGCAAAGCGCCGGAAGCTTGGCCGGCGATGACCACCACTGCCATGGCCTTGAGCGGCTGTACGGGCATGGGCAAGCCGTAGAGCAAGCCAGTGAAAATTTGAGCGCAACCAAAAGCGATGAGCACCCCCGAACAGTTGAGCCCAGTCGTGAGGAGGATCCCGACGATGATCGGAAGTGAAGTTCCGATATCACCAAACGCCCCGGCAAATTCTCGCCGGTTAAATTGTAGCCGGGCTATCATGTAAAAACTCAGGACGTCAGCTGCGTGAGTTGCGGCCGGAAGCCCGCGATGTGATCAAGGGCTTCGGCAATCGCTGGGGCTAATAGAGGGAGACATTCCGCAATCGCCGTCGGTCGACCGGGTAAATTAACAATCAGCGAACGTCCGCGCACGCCGGCGGTGGCCCGAGAGAGAATCGCCGTTTTAACTTTTTGATAATTCTGCAGGCGCATAATTTCGCCAAAGCCGGGGAGCTCTTTTTCCAAGACCGCTTGCGTGGCCTCGGGGGTGATATCGCGCGGCGAAGGTCCGGTACCGCCGGTCGTCAAAATGAGCGGGCAGTGTTCGTCATCGGCCAATCGGCGCAAAGCCGCCTCCAAGAGTGCGCGATCGTCGGGTAGGAGTACTCGAGTCCATTCCAGCGGCTCAGCAATAATGGTGGCCGCGATGCGCTCGATCTCTGGCCCGCTGGCATCGGCGTAAATGCCATTTGCCGCCCGATCGCTTAAGGTGACACGCGCAATTTTCATGCTTTAATTTTTTCGACGACGCGAATGCCTTCGATCGACATGGCTTTATCCACGGCTTTGCACATATCGTAAATAGTAAGAGCGGCAACAGACACCGCGGTCAGGGCTTCCATCTCGACGCCCGTTTGGCCGGTCGAGCGTACCGTCGCGCGGATGAGAATGCTCGTCGGCTCGACTGAAAATTCGAGCGAAGCGCCCGTTAGGGCCAACGGGTGGCAGAGGGGAATGAGCGTACTCGTTGCTTTGGCTGCTTGCAGTCCCGCAATTTGGGCGACGGTGAGCACATCGCCTTTGGGTAAGGCTTGAGCGCGGAGGAGGTCAATCGTGGCGGCGGCACAATGGAGTCGGCCTTCCGCAATCGCTGTGCGGTGGGAGTCAGGTTTGGCGCTCACATCGACCATGCGGGCGTGGCCGGAGGCATCGAGATGGGAGAATGACGGTGAGGTGGGCGCAATTTTCATGGGCAGAAAATAAAATTAACCGATTGGCCGATCTGTAAATTGGTGGGCGTCGGAGGCACGGGCAAGAGCGCGTTCGCGCCAACGAGGCCACTGCTATCGCCCGAGCTCGCGAGCGGCAGCGGCGTGAGTTCAGAGTGACCGTCCACGAGCTCAGCGCGGCAGGGCCAAAAAGTTTGACGCGAATCGACCGAAGGCAGTCCCGCGATGGCCTGTAATCGTCCCTTGATTTGGGGCCGGGGTGTAGTCGTGCCGGTGGCGAGGTAGCGGAGGAGGGGGGCGAGAAACAATTGGAAGACTACCCAGTGCGAAACGGGATTGCCGGGTAAGGCAAAGGCGAGTTGCTCGCCGCGCGTGGCAAAAACGAGTGGTTTACCTGGGCGAAGATTTAACGCGTGAAAGTGGAGCGTGTAGCCGAGTGATTCCAGCAGGGGCCGTGCGATATCGTGATCGCCCACGCTGGCGCCGCCGGAGATCAGCAAAATATCGTGAGCCGGCAGAGCTTCCGCGACTGCGCGCGCGGTGGTGAGATCATCGGTGACGCGCGCCTGGCTCGCAAGTTCAGTGCTTGCCCCAGCCAGTAAGGCGGCGATGAGCGTCGAATTGCTATCCCGAATTTGGGCGCCGGCAGGGATTTGGTCCGGGGCAACTAATTCGTTCCCCGTCACCAGATGAACGCAGCGCGGGGTTCGCGTGACGCTTGGTTGCGTGCAACCAGCCCCCGCGAGCGCCGCTAATTCCGGCGGACCAAGCCGCGTGCCAGCGGCGACTAAGACGGCTCCGGCGCGACAATTTTCACCCCGGCGGCGAATGTAGTGAGGGCCAGGGGCAGAAGTTATCTGCACGATCTCGCCAGAGCGGGTAACTTCCTCTTGTTTAACCACGCAGTCTGCTCCGCTCGGTACTGGCGCGCCCGTGAAGATGCGGACGCATTCACCCGGTCCTACGCTGCCAGTGAAAGCGAGCCCGGCCTGGCTCGTGCCGATTACACGGAGTGGCACCGCGCGACTATTTTGCTGGAGCGCGTAGCCATCCATCGCTGCGGCGTCAAAAGGTGGCGCATCAGTTTCGGCGTGAATCGAAGTGCGCAGGGTGCGACCGAGGGCTGCGCTCAGCGGTACATTAACCGCGGCCAATTGCTGCGCGTGAGTGAGGATAGTTTGCCAGGCTTGGTCAGGCGAAAACATCGCAGCAAAGTTTTATCCCGCCGTGGGCCGGGCACGTTTAGTGGCGGATTTTTTCTTGGGCGCAGCGATCACGATAAATGGCGTGTAGAGGGTCGAGAACTTCTGCGGAAAGCGGCCGATGATTTTAACCCCGTCATCCAGCGATTCCTGTGTTTTGACGTGGCCGACCGTATGGAGCTTGGCCACTACATCATAGCGGTGATGAGGGATGAATAATTCGGCGGGTACGAGATTATCAATGGCCAACTCTTCGCAGCGGCGCAGCAGAACGTCCAAGCCTGCCCCCGTGTGCGCGCTGATAAATAAAGCTCCGGGATATTGTGCGCGAAGCCGTGTGAGTGTTTTTGCCTCAGTTGCGTCGGTCTTATTGAAGACCGTAATCGTCGGTTTATCAGCGGCGCCGAGTTCGCCCAAAACCTCGAGGGTGGTCGCGTGATGCTGCGCGACATTGGGGTTCGTGGCGTCGAGAACGTGAATCAGAAAATCAGAGACGACGACTTCTTCCAAAGTGGCTTTGAAGGCTTCGACGAGTTTATGTGGCAGGCGGCGAATAAAGCCGACGGTGTCAGTCGCGAGGAGTGTGCGACCATCCGGTAAAACAAATTGGCGCGTGGTCGGGTCAAGAGTGGCGAATAATTTATTGACCGCGAGAACGTGGGCGCCGGTGAGTTTATTCAGCAGCGATGATTTCCCCGCATTAGTATAACCGACAATCGCGGTGCCAGGCACGGGGGTCCGCTGGCGTTTGCGGCGTTGGGTCGCCCGTTGGGAAATAACTTGAACAAGCTCCTCTTTTAAATGGGCGATCCGATCACGCACGACCCGACGATCCTGTTCGAGCTGAGTTTCGCCCTCGCCGCCCATTGAGCCTTTGCCGCGTTGTCGGGAGAGATGGGTCCACGCGCGAGTGAGCCGGGGCAGCGAATATTCCATGCGCGCGAGGGCGACTTGGAGCACCGCTTCGCGAGTCTGCGCCCGATCGGCAAAGATTTCTAAAATAACTTCCTGCCGATCGATCACCGCGAGGCCTGATTCTTTCTCCCAGTTGCGCTGCTGACTCGGCGAGAGCTCACTATCGATGACAATCACATCGGCGCCCTCTGCTTTGGCGAGGGCGATTAACTCCGCCGCTTTGCCACTTCCAATTAGAAATTTCGGCTGCGGCTGGCGCAGGGTGAGAAAAGTTGAATTCGTGATCTCAATATTCAGATTTTCCACTAACTCGTGTAACTCCCCGAGCAGTTCCTCGCCTTCACCCGCTGCCATTTCGGGAGTTTGCAAGCCGACTAGCAGCGCGCGTTGCACCGGTTTATTTTCGAGGGGGAAGTCAGCCATGAGTACCTCTTGAGTACTCAGTGCTCGGACCTAGTCAACTTATGTCAGGGTTTTAAGCGGGGGTATCGCCATGCACGATCGCTCGTTGCGCCTTAGGTAAAAGATCAGGAGGGCTCAGGATTAAGGAGTGATCGCGCTTGGACGGGGCGCAGAGTAGTCGAGGGGGGCTGCCACATTGGCACCTCGGTGCGACAAGTGGCCCATGCTTTGTCTCAGTACGCTGCGTTCGCGGCTAAAACTTAGAGGGGAAAAAGCGGCCGGCAGTTGGAACACTGTATGCAGGGATGATATTACGATTATGGATGCACAAAAAATGACAGTCATGTCGCGGCAAGCTATCCAGGAAGCCCAGAATGAGGCGCGGCGCCGCTCGCACAATGAAGTGGAGGCGTGGCATTTGCTCGTGGCCTTGCTGACCCAGGAGGGCGGCCTGGTTCCAGCACTCGTTGAAAAGCTTGGGCTAACCGTCAGCGCCTTGCAATTGGCGGCTGAAGGGGAGTTGGCGCGGTTGCCCAAAGTATCGGGAGCAGTGGATGTATCTAAAATCTATGTTACCCAAGCGCTCCATGATGTGCTCACGCAGGCAGAGAAAGAAGCCGCGCAGTTGAAAGATGACTACGTGAGCGTGGAGCACTTGTGGCTCGCCCTCATCCAAGCGCCGCAGCCGGCGGGGTTAAAAAAATATTGCGCGAGCTTTGGGCTCGATCGAGCTAAGGTTCTCGCCGAATTAAAATTGATGCGCGGCAGCCAGCGCGTGACGACAGATAATCCTGAGGCAACCTATAATGCGTTAGAGAAATATGGCCTTGATTTGGTGGCGCAGGCGCGGAAGGGGAAATTGGATCCGGTCATTGGTCGCGATGCCGAAATTCGCCGTGCCATTCGGATTTTATCGAGAAAAACTAAAAATAATCCGGTCCTCATCGGCGAGCCGGGAGTGGGTAAAACCGCGATTGTCGAGGGACTCGCGCAGCGCATTTTGCGAGGCGATGTGCCGGAGGGGTTGAAGGATAAAATTGTGTTCTCATTGGATATGGGCGCGTTGGTAGCGGGCGCAAAATATCGGGGTGAATTTGAGGAACGGTTGAAGGCGGTCTTGAATGAGGTAAAGCAGGCAGCGGGGCGTATTATTCTATTCATCGATGAACTGCACACGATCGTCGGGGCGGGAAAATCCGAAGGCGCCATGGATGCCGGCAACTTACTCAAGCCGATGCTGGCGCGCGGCGAGCTTCATTGCATTGGGGCGACGACGTTAGATGAATATCGAAAGCATATCGAAAAAGATCCGGCCTTGGAGCGGCGTTTTCAGCCGGTCGTGGTAGAGGAACCGACCGTGGAAGATGCTATCTCTATTTTGCGGGGGCTACGCGAACGCTACGAGCTCCATCACGGCGTTCGTATTCAGGATAACGCACTCGTGGCGGCCGCAGTCTTGTCACATCGTTATATCGCGGATCGTTTTTTGCCGGATAAAGCGATCGATCTGGTGGATGAGGCCTGTGCCATGATTCGTACCGAGATTGATTCTTTGCCGACGGAATTGGATGAATTGCAGCGGCGGGTGCTGCAGTTGCAGATCGAAGAAACTGCCTTACAGAAAGAAAAAGATGATGCTTCTAAGCGTCGGCTCGGTGAACTGCGCAAGGAACTCGCTAACGCGCAGGAGCAGGCCACGACATTACGCACGGTTTGGTCCAAAGAGAAAGAGGCGCTGGGGCGAGTACAGAAAGTGCGGGAAGAGTTGGAGGCCGCGCGGTTGGCCATGGCACAGGCGGAGCGGAGTTATGACCTCAATAAAATTGCTGAGCTCAAGCATGGCCAGATCCCGCAACTAGAAAAAGAATTAGCGCGCGCGGAGAAAACCGGTCCAGCGAAGACCACCCTCGTGAAAGAAGAGGTGTCTGCCGATGAAATTGCCGAGATTATTTCTAAGTGGACGCACATTCCCGTCACCAAGTTGTTGGCCGGGGATAAAGAAAAATTACTGAAACTCGCCGATGAGCTACATACCCGCGTGATTGGGCAAACCGAAGGCGTGCAGTTAGTCAGCGAGGCTATTTGGCGCGCGCGGGCAGGAATTAAAGATCCGCGGCGACCGATCGGGAGCTTTCTCTTTTTGGGTCCTACCGGGGTCGGCAAGACAGAGTTGGCCAAAGCATTGGCGGCGCAACTCTTCGATTCAGAGTCTAATTTAATCCGGCTCGATATGTCGGAATATATGGAAAAGCATTCCGTGGCACGCATGTTAGGCGCGCCTCCGGGCTACGTCGGCTATGATGAAGGCGGGCAACTGTCAGAAGCGGTACGACGTAAACCGTATTCGGTCGTGCTCTTCGATGAAATCGAGAAGGCGCATCCTGATGTGTTTAATGTTTTGCTGCAGGTGCTCGATGACGGGCACATCACAGATTCTCAGGGCCGCACCGTCGATTTTAAGAATACGGTGATTATCATGACGTCGAATCTGGGCAGTCGGCATTTATTAGATGGGGTAACCGGGACCGAGATTCCCGAGAGTGTCCGTGAATCAGTGATGGCTGACCTGCGCAGCGCCTTCCGGCCGGAGTTTCTTAATCGTGTGGACGAGACGGTCCTCTTTAAACCGCTATCCCTCGAAGAAATTGAGCAGATCGTCGGCTTGTTAATCGCTGATATTAATCGGCGTCTCGCTGATAAACGAGTGACGGTAATTCTCGATGCCAAGGCGCGCGTCTGGGTGGCAGAAAAAGGTTATGATCCCGTCTTTGGCGCCCGCCCGTTAAAGCGTTTTCTGCAACGTCACCTGGAGACGCGCTTGGCGCGCGCGCTGATCAGCGGGGAGATCGCGGAAGATTCTACCGTCACCTTCAAAGTTAAAGGCAATGAGCTGGTGCTCGGGTAAGCTAGAGGGTTGCAAGTTTTCCGAGGGTGAATGAATCGCGAGCGATCTTGCGCAGGATTTCTTGCTTTGCGTTAGCGCGGGTTTGCGTGAGATGAGTGAGGTATGCCCGCTGTGCCCATTCGTTACTTTCATCGTGTCAAACAAGTCGTCGAGACGGAACAGATCTATGGGGAGCGTTGGCTCCGGTGGACGTATGAGAGTACCTTGGGTCGATTGGCCCTCTGGCTTTTGGTAAAGCGGGCCTTGGTTTCGCGTTACTACGGCTGGAAAATGTCTTGGGCGGCCAGCGCGCAAAAAATTCTACCATTCATTATCGAGTACGATCTCGATGTGGATGCTTTTGCAAAAAAACCGTTCGCATTTAAAAATTTTAATGAATTTTTTTACCGCGCTCTAAAAAAAGACGCGCGCCCGCTCGTTGGGGGAGAGCAAATCGCGATCCTTCCTGCCGATGGTCGGCATTTTGCGGCGCCAGCTCTGGCTGCTACGGCAGGCTTTTATGCGAAGGGGCAGCAATTTGACCTAGCGGCCTTCCTGGGTGAAGCGGCCTTGGCGGAGGAATTCGCAGGGGGATCGCTCTTGATTTCGAGACTGTGTCCGGTGGATTACCATCGATTTCATTTTCCAGTCAGCGGGGTGCCTGGGGCGGCTCGTTTAATCAACGGCTGGCTGTATTCGGTGAGTCCCATTGCCCTGCGGCAGAATCTGGCCTATCTCTGGGAAAATAAACGCATGGTAACGCTCGTGGATTCACCGGTTTTTGGTCGAGTCGCCGTCGTAGAGATCGGCGCGACCATGGTCGGAAGTATCCTGCAAACTTTTGCCCCGGGTCACCCGGTGGTTAAAGGGGAGGAGAAAGGACTCTTTAAATTCGGAGGATCTTGTGTCGTGACTATTTTTCAGCGCGGTAAAATTATCTTCGATGCGGATCTCGTCGCGCAGAGCGCGCAAGGGCTCGAAGTTTATGCGCCCATGGGCGACCGTCTCGGCGCGGCGCCGGGCTGATTATTTTGGCGGTAAGTTTAGCTTAATTCGGTCATTACCAAAAATCTGCGCCCGTACGGCCTAGTCTGGCTCGAGATAAAACGAGCATCGGCTTAATCCGTAAATAAATCAGGGGCTTTTGCTCTTTCTCACAGGGAGGCATCGCTTAGGCTTAATTTGCCTAAATTAGCGCCCTGTTCGCAATTTTGTTCAGTGAGTATGTTCGGAGGCTTGCGCTCATTATAATATTCTACTGGGTTGAGCGCACGATGTCTCGTTCCTCTTCCCCGGTATTTCTCGTGGCCAATGGCGACCTACGCCAAACGGCTAATCAAGCCTGCTGGCCCGCGCAATTGGCGGTCGAAAAAAAACTCGCCCTAGCCGTTGCCCAATTGGGCGGTCGGCTCGTGCGCGCGCATCCCTATAAACCGAAGGTAAAGCACGGCTTCATCTCATCGCAAAAAGAAGGGCTCGCCCTGTTTGCTGAGCTCGATCCGACGGCCCCGCTGATTATTGCGGAGGCGGTTTGGCAATATTCGCATCATTTACTCGGTGGTTTACTGACTCACCGTGGGCCGATCTTGACGGTAGCGAATTGGAGCGGCCAGTGGCCGGGGTTAGTGGGCATGCTGAACCTCAATGGTTCGCTGACGAAGGCCGGCG